>DAOOPA010000082.1:0-1780 GCA_035388025.1 bacterium | reverse complement strand
TCCGGGCTCGCATCAAGACAGCGGCAGGGAAAGAGTTTATGGTCCACTGCAAGTGGGCCTGTTTCAATCCCTGTTGGGGGATTGAGGGTGCCGAATTCAAAGGCACCTTTACCCCCATTGGTGGCTCCACCCAATCCGTTCCGGCGATCAGTGATGATACGGCCGACAAAATCGGAAATGCTTTGGCGACTGGAAAAGAATTTTTCGACGAGGAGATCCTCCCCGCCGAAGAACCCGAGCCCGATGAGCCCGAACAACCTTCCGCCACTGAAGCCGGTGCTGATGCCGAACCGAAAAAATCTGCCAACACTGAACCTGCCCAGCAGGCCACGGAGCCCCTCGTTGTTGAGGGGGCTAACGAACTGGAGCTTACAGCGGGCAGAATTAAGGTGATAGGCGGAAAAGTCAACCTCACCTTCGCGCAACTGAAAGAGCTCCGTCCCGCAGGTAAGTCGGAACAATAAAGGATCATACGAAAGACAATCAATGTATTCGTCTTTCTGCCGATCTGCCAGAACCCCCAGAGAATTTATTCTCTGCGGGGTTCTTTTTATTTATAAAAACGATCTATATTAATTACTGAATTATTTGTATATTTGTAACGATTTGTAATTTGTATTACTTATCTTGCTTACCTCGCTCCCAAAATGCTAAACTAAACCCATATGAAAACCACTGCCGTTGTCCCAGTTTATAATGAAAATCCAGAAAAACTAGCCCAAGTTCTAAGCAACCTAAAAAACTATGTTGACGACATTGTCGTGGTTGATGATGGATCAGCTATCGCAATTTCCAATTTCCAATTTCCAATTTCCAATTTAACACTGTTGCGCCACGAGATAAATAGAGGTCAAGGTGCGGCGCTTCAGACCGGCACAGATTTTGCCGTCCAAAACGGTGCTGAGATTATTATTCATTTTGATTCCGACGGCCAGCACAATCCCGAAGACATTCCTGCCTTAATTAAACCCATAGAGGAGGGGAGAGTAGACTTTGTTTTTGGGTCACGGTATTTATCTGAAAATAATAATATCCCCTGGACTAAAAAACACCTTCTCCATCCACTGGCCCGCCTAGTAAATTATCTTTTCACCGGCTTAAAATTATCCGACGCCCATAATGGTTTACGCGCCTTTCGGGCTGACATTGCCGACCAGATTCAACTCACCCAAGATCGCATGGCTCATGCCACGGAAATCATGCGCCTCGTCAAACAAAACAAAATCCGCTACACTGAAGTAGCGGTGCGGATCGATTATCATCGCTATGGCCAAGGATTCAAAGGCGGGTTGAAAGTCATTAGAGAATTACTCACAGGGAAAATCATTAGAAGCTAATTATTTCTAAATTTAACATTTTGCATATTACGTGCATCTCCATAGGGCACCGGTTTTCCGCCATCATTTTGAAGATTATATTTCGACATATTTATGCCTTCTACTAAAAAAACCGTGCCAAAAGGATTCTCAAATAAATCAGTCTCCACTTCTTTTAGCAAAGTAGAAGCTTTTTTCAAGAATTCATCAGCCATTTTAAGGGCTTCTCCAGCTCCATACACATCCCAATTAATTATGGAAATGAGTTGTAGCTTAGTAAATTTTTTTGGTAAATCAGCTAAGAGTGACTTTAGTTCTTCCTCGCGGTTTGATGGGTAGTCACGCATATATTTAAGGTTAATTAATGTATCTTTATTATACCCCTAAAAGTATTTTTTACAAATTTTAAAAATTAAGGAGCTTGTCTAGAACAGCATAAACATTTATGCTGATAATATGGCAAG
>DAOOPA010000081.1:0-1921 GCA_035388025.1 bacterium | reverse complement strand
CCAATTTTCCCGCCAGTGCCAGCCACGTATCTTTTAACCCCTCCAAATCTTTAATAAACTCTGAGGGCATCTCCCTCAAGCACTCCAGATAGTTTTGGACTTTCACCCACTCCTCTATCCCTATCTCGGTCCCCTCCGGAGAATGAGCCACGGCAAAGCTATAGATTGCTTTGGTTTCATCTACTAATCCCTCCACGGCAGTGAAAATCATCTTCTGCCGTTCGACATTTTGATGTTTTATCACCTCTCCTATAACGAAAAATAATCCCTCCATTATATCCGAGATAGATTTAATAAATCTCTCCACATCCCAAAGGAGATCAAGTATCATAACAACTGCGGTCAGCTCTTCCCATTTGGTTTTGGCCTCGCCAGTCAATTTATTCCCGACCAATCCGAGTACCTGCTCAACCTCAGCAACAAGGCTGAACACAGCAACCAACAATTTGCATTTCCACATACACTGTTCCCTCCAAAAAGTTATTAATTTTATTACCTACTGTTTATTGTTTATTTTTTTATTCTATCAAATTTACCCCCACCAGCCCCAAATGTCAAGCACCCCTCTCCTGACTAGGAGAAGGGCTGGTGGTGAGGTAAAAAAGAGCCGGCTCTCGCCAACTCTTTTTATTATTTCCTCTATATTTTTTCCGTGTTTACAACAACGGCGCGACAATCAAACTCACGATCGCCATCAGCTTAATCAAAATGTTTAAAGCCGGACCGCTGGTATCCTTGAAAGGATCGCCTACCGTATCGCCCACAACCGCCGCCTTATGTGTAGCCGAACCCTTGCCTCCAAGTTCACCTGTCTCAATATATTTCTTAGCATTATCCCAAGCTCCACCGGCATTGGCCATCATTACCGCCATGAGAAAACCGGTCACCACCGAACCAATCAATAATCCGCCCAAACTTTCGGCTCCGAGGACCACCCCCACAATCACCGGAATAACCACCGCCAAAACCGACGGCAAGATCATCTGTTTCAAAGCGGTACCCGTGGAAATTTTCACGCACTTGTCATAATCAGGCTTGCCGGTGCCTTCCATTATACCGGCAATCTCTCTAAACTGTCTTCTCACTTCTTCCACAATGCCATAAGCCGCTTTGCCCACCGCTTTCATGGTAATGGCTGAAAAAACGAACACGTACATCGCGCCAATAAACATACCGACTACCACTTCTGGTTTTAATATATTAATAACGCCCAACTTGGCCGCCTGCGCGTAACTGACTGCCAAAACTATCGCTGTCAAAGCCGCTGAAGCAATGGCAAAACCCTTGCCAATCGCCGCTGTCGTATTACCCACCGCGTCCAAAGATTCGGCTCTTTCTCTCACTTCGTGTCCCATATCGCCCATCTCAGCAATTCCAGCGGCGTTGTCCGCCACCGGTCCGTAGCAATCAGTCGCCAAAGTCAAACCCAGAGTCGCAAGCATGCCTACGGCCGAAATGCCTACGCCATAAAGTCCCGCCAGCTTATAAGCGACCATAATGGTAATAGACACCAAAATCACCGGTATCGCCGTGCTCATCATGCCGAGTGCCAAACCGGAAATAATATTAGTCCCGGCGCCGGTACTGGCCGATTGGGCCAACTCGCGTGTCGGCTTATTGGCGTGAGAAGTATAATACTCGGTCGTCAAGCCGATCAAAATCCCGGATACCAAACCAGCCAAAACAATCCAAAACATTTTTAGATCGTCAAAAATCATCAAGTTGGAAATCAGGGCTAAAACTATAAAAACAATACCACTGGCGAAGGTGCCGGTATTCAAAATGGTCTGCGGTTTTGATTTTTTGAAAGCCTTAATTACAAAACTGCCCACCACGCTGGCGATAATCCCGATCGCCGCCAAAAACATCGGATAGATCACCGCGTCCTGGCCCGATAACCAATAAAAAGAAACGCCAAGCA
>DAOOPA010000080.1:0-2387 GCA_035388025.1 bacterium | reverse complement strand
AGAATCCGTCTCGCCTCCCAAGTCGGCACGCGCCTCGTTGGCGCGCTCTATGTTTTGGATGAACCCACCATTGGCTTGCATCAGCGTGATAATGAAAAATTAGTTAATACCCTAAGAAATCTGGCTGACGTCGGCAACACAATTATTGTGGTTGAGCACGACGAAGACACAATTTTAATGAGTGACTGGATTGTTGATATCGGCCCGGGCGCTGGCATCAACGGCGGTCATATTATTTTTTCTGGAAAAACAAATGTCATTCTGAGCGGAGCGAAGAATCCCTTCTATTCGCTAGATCCTTCCTCCCCCGATAATCATCGGGGACGTCAGGATGACGTTCTGCAAATCGGCAGCCCCCAAACTTCTCTCACCGGCCAATACCTTCGCCGGGAAATTACTATTCCTTTGCCAACTAAACGAAGAAAAATTGATGTTTCTACTCCAAAAATAAAAATCACCGGCGCCTCGGAAAATAATCTAAAAAATATAAAAGTAGAAATTCCTCTGCGTCGTTTTGTTTGTCTGACTGGTGTTTCTGGTTCTGGCAAATCTACCTTGATGGAATCCATCATCTACCGCGCCATCAGTAATCGACTCAATCAAACTCGCTACGCTGTAGGCAAACACAAATCAATCTCCGGCACCGAATACATTGATAAAATTATTGATATAGATCAATCGCCAATTGGCCGCACTTCACGCAGTAATCCGGCCACCTATACCAAAGCTTTTGATGAAATTCGAAACCTTTTTGCCATGACTCCGGAAGCCCGCATGAAAGGTTTTGGGCCAGGCCGCTTTAGTTTTAATGTTTCCGGCGGCCGTTGTGAAAAATGCGAAGGTCATGGCACTCTTCAAATTGAAATGCATTTCTTGCCTAGTGTAGAAATTGTCTGCGATGCTTGCAAAGGCCAAAGGTTTAACAAAGAAACTCTGGCTATTAATTATAAAGGCAAAAATATTTCTGATGTTTTGAATATGACTATTGCTGAAGCGGAAAAATTTTTTAAAGACATTCCTTTTATTTATGATAAACTAAAAGTACTAAACGAAGTTGGTTTAGACTATTTAACCCTTGGCCAGTCAGCCACCACTCTTTCCGGCGGCGAAGCCCAGCGTATCAAGCTTTCCCGCGAATTGGCCAAACGTAACACCACCAAAACTCTCTATCTTTTGGATGAACCCACCACTGGCTTGCATTATGATGATGTCAAAAAATTAGTTGCTGTCTTGCAAAAACTGGTTGATCAGGGCAATACTGTCTTGGTTATTGAACACAATCTTGATGTGATAAAATGTGCTGATTGGATAATTGATCTTGGCCCCGAAGGCGGCAACCAAGGTGGTGAAGTTGTCTTTGCTGGCACACCCGAGCAAACCGCCCAATATAAACATTCCTATACTGGCGAGTATCTACGAAAAATTTTGTCTTAACAAAATTTTAATTTTCAAATTCCAATTTCCAATTTCCAAATAAATCTCAAGCTACAAATCACAATTTTCAATAAAAATACTAGAATTTGAATGTTGAATTTTAGAATTTATTTGGAAATTGTATCTTGTATCTTGGAAATTATTTTATGATCAATATCGCCAAACAGCTTAAATCCCTACCTAATTCCCATGGCATTTATCTTTTTTACAATTCTAAAAAAGAGTTGCTTTATGTTGGTAAAGCCACCTCTTTGAGAAGCCGAGTGAGAAGCTATTTTACCTCACCCCAACCCCCTCCTTCTAAAGGAGAGGGGGGCAATCAATCCCTCTCCCCTTACGAAGGGGAGAGTTGGAGAGAGGTTTCCCGTCCTATTGAATCCATGATTCACCAAGTCACCAAAATCAAAACCATTAAAACTGACTCTGTTTTGGAAGCCATAATTTTTGAAGGCAATTACATAAAAAAATTCCGCCCCAAATATAATGTTGACTGGAAAGATGACAAAAGTTGGAATTATCTAGCCATTACTAATGATAAATTTCCCCGACTAATTGCTGTCCGCCAACACGAGTTAAATTCATTAAAACATAAAAACATTAAAACATTAAAACAAAAAAATAATAAAACCAATTACTCATTACCCATTACTCATTACTCATTACTATTTGGACCGTTTCCTTCTCTTAATACCCGTGAAACCATAAAAATACTCCACAAATTATTTTATATTTCCCGTTGCTCTCCCCCTTACCAAGGGGGAGCCCTACGCGCTAGCGAGGGAGGGGGTAAAAAATCAAAACCCTGTTTTGATTATCAGCTTGGCCACTGTCTTGGCGTCTGCACTGGAGAAATCACTGCCCAAGAATACCGCCAAAAAGTTATCAGGCCTTTAACCGAATTTTTAAACGGCCATAAAAAAAGACTACTTAGTAGTCTTAAAAAGCAGATGGCT
>DAOOPA010000079.1:0-2411 GCA_035388025.1 bacterium | reverse complement strand
GGTCGTGGTCGGTGGCGAAGCTCGTACCAAAGCCTATATTGATATTCAAGACACGGTCAGAAAAATTTTACAACGCATCGGCTATGACAAACAGGAAATCGGTTTTTGTTATTCTGACGTCGGTGTTATCTCCACTTTGCACGAACAGTCGCCGGATATCGCCCAGGGCGTGGATGAAGGCACCGGTGAATT
Organism: bacterium; assembly: GCA_035388025.1. Taxonomy (GTDB): domain Bacteria; phylum Patescibacteriota; class Patescibacteriia; order UBA2196; family GWA2-42-15; genus JAAZMX01. Next base: position 2,219 of record DAOOPA010000079.1, on the reverse strand, counting down.
CAAAGAGCAAGGCGCCGGCGATCAGGGCTTGATGTTTGGTTTTGCCACCAACGAGACCCCGGAATTGATGCCTATGCCGATTTCTTTGGCCCACAAACTAACCGCCAAATTATCCGAGGTTAGAAAAAATGGCCGACTGTCATACTTGCGCCCAGACGGCAAGAGCCAAGTGACCGTTGAATATAAAAATGGCCGGCCGGCTCGCGTCACCGCGGTCGTCATCGCCGCCCACCACTCGGAAGATATTTCTCTGGAACAATTGCGTACTGACATCAAAGAGCAAGTTATCAAGCCAGTACTTGGCAATCTAGTTGATGATAATACTAAATATTTTATCAATTCTACTGGTCGTTTTGTCTTGGGTGGTCCGCCAGCCGACACCGGACTCACCGGCCGCAAAATCATTGTGGATACCTATGGCGGTTATAGTCGTCACGGTGGCGGTTGTTTTTCCGGCAAATGCATCACCAAGGTGGATCGTTCCGCCGCCTATATGGCGCGCTATGTCGCCAAAAATATTGTCGCCGCCGGTCTCGCTGACAAATGCGAGATTCAAGTCGCTTATTCCATCGGCGTGGCCGAACCAGTCGGTATTTTGGTGGACACCTTTGGCACTGGCAAAATTCCTGAGGAGAAAATCGAACAAGCGGTCAAAGAAAATTTTAGCTTTAAACCAAAAGATATTATTGATCAACTGGATCTCAAACGGCCGATCTACGAAAAAACTGCCACTTACGGCCACTTTGGTCGCGAGTTGCCCGAGTTTACCTGGGAAAAAACCGACAAGGTTGAAATTTTAAAAAAATACTTAGTGTAGTCTATGGAATATATCGACAAGGAAATTGATATTAAGCCAGAAGGTGAGCTAACCAAAATCACTGGATTTTTTGAAGATTTGATTCAATCAGAGGATTTGGTAAATGCTAATATTTTTTGTTGGTTGCCACATGAAGTATCCTCGCTAGTTTTGGCTGAAGCTGATCCAAATTTTCTTGCTGATATAAAAGATTATTTGGCTGAGACTATTCCTGCCGGTAAATGGGTCAAACACGATGAACCTAATACACCTTTTCGTTTTAATGCTCACGAGCATATTCGCACCAAGGTTATTGGCCACCACTCTTTAACGCTATTAATTAAAGATGCAAAAATATGGTGGGGGAAGTATCAGGATCTTTATTTATATAATCCTGTTTATCGTCATAAATCCAACAAAATATTTGTTCGTATAATGAAATTTTAATATGAAAATTTTAGTTACTGGTGGTGCCGGCTTTATCGGTTCGCACCTGGTTGATAAATTGATAGAACAAAAACACCGCGTCATCATCGTGGATGATTTATCAACAGGCAAAAAAACCAATCTCAACCGCCGCGCTAAATTTTACCGCTTAGACGTCCAAGACAAAAAGTTCGCCCAAATTTTTGCCAAGGAAAAACCCACTGCCATCTATCATTTGGCTGCGCAAATGAATGTGCGGAAATCCATTGCCGATCCGCTTTTTGACGCCCGAACCAATATCCTTGGTGTTTTGAATTTGCTGGAGAATTGTGTGAAATACCGGGTAAAAAAATTTGTCTTCATTTCCACCGGTGGCGCTATTTATGGCGATGGGGTGAAAATTCCCACTCCTGAAACCGCGACCGAAGCGCCGATTTCACCTTATGGCATTGCCAAGCTCGCCACAGAAAAATATCTGCATTATTACCAGCATCAATACGGATTGAACTACACCGTTCTTCGTCTGGCCAATGTCTACGGTCCACGTCAAAATTATTTGGGCGAAGCCGGCGTAGTGGCAATATTCTGCCATCAGCTCAAAAATAATCAGCCATTATTTATTAATGGCCCGGGCAAGCAGACACGTGATTTTGTTTTTGTGGCTGATGTCGTCTCTGCCGCTCTCAAAGCCCTAAATGACGAAAAACCAAATATCTACAATATCGCCACTAGTCAAGAAAATAATATCAACCAACTCGTCGCCACCCTGCAAAAAGTTAGCGGTATCAAAACTCCAATCAAACACCGCCCGGCCATCAAAGGCGAGCAACTGCGCAGTTGCTTGGATTATCGCCAGATCAAAAAACACCTTGGCTGGACACCAAAGTACGATTTGGCAAAGGGATTAAAGGAAACGTGGGAGTGGTTCCAAAAATAAAACAATCCCCGCCTATCTAGGAGGGGTGGCCCGATTACTATCGGGCCGGGGAGGTATCGT
>DAOOPA010000078.1:0-2419 GCA_035388025.1 bacterium | reverse complement strand
GTATCTCTTTACAACCAAGTTCGCACCTATTTTACACAAAATTATTAAAAAAGTCAAATTTTAAAAATAATTAAAATTTTAACAATAACCTCTTTAATAACACCCACCGACCTTGACAAAACCTATTTTTTAGTCTAACTTATAATCATCCTGTTCTTTCTCTATAACCCAAACAAGGAGGTGTGCCATGGGCGCACACAAGGACATCTGTATCAAGTTCGAGGTCGACGGCCTCAAGTTTGAGGCCGTCGGGTTCTTGTCCGAAGGAGAGCGTTCGGTCGACGGCGACACCATGCTCTCCCGCACTGCGGGGGAAAATGGTGGTGCTATTGGCGAGGCAGATTGGACGTTCCTCTCGGAGCGTACCAATCAGTTTCCGACGGAACTCCGTCGGTACTACCTCGCGACTGGTCGGCGCCGTCCTGGCCTCCCTCGCCTCGTCTCGTGCTTCGGCTGGAGCGGCCTCAGGTGGTGCCAGGACTGGTACTACCTCGGCCACCGGTGGAGCGACTATGGTCTCGTTTTGCGTCGCTGTACGTAAGCGACGCTTGGAGCCTTGGGTTCTTGTGTCTTCGGACACTTGAACCCTTGGCTCCTTCAATTTCACTTTATTATATATATTTCCGTTAAGATTTACTCTGACGGTTTTTTTATTTTTAATTTTTTCACGCGTGTATCTCTCCGTCACTTTCTGCAAATTGTTGTAAAAGATATTGTTGCCAAAAAAATGTGTCGCCGTGGCGGAGGAGGCCGATAATTTTTTAAAAAAATAAAAAAGTGATATAATTAATGCGGATAGTAGACGATATGCTTACGGTTATGGCTTTGAGCAGTCGAATTCTAGAATTTAATAATGCAGAATTGTATCGGGTATGTCCTTATGCAAGTGCCATTATTTTGTTTCTTTTTATGATGAAGCTTACGTGGTGCATAATACTGGTGGATTTTTTATCCCAAATAAAATACAGCCCCAAGAGTATTCAAGGGGTAGTGATCTGGATGGTATTTTGCACAAAAGGGCGCAATCCTGACAACCCTCGCAACGTCTCGTACTTCAACTGGAACGACAACAGGTGGTACCAGAACTGGAACAACCTCGACAACCAGTGGAACGACAATGATCTCGTATTGCGTCGCTGAACGTCATTTCACATAAACCCAGATCCCTTCTTTGGTGAAGGGTTTTGTGTTTGTGAAAGTATATTTTTCTGCCAACCACCAAGCATTTTGCCAATACTATTTAATGGCTCCATTAACAAGGAATATTTATTATTATCTAAAGCTTTGATTTCCCAGGCTAATTGAAGAAAAAATTTGAGCAGATCAAATTTAGCCGTCGCTCGCTCTAAATATGGTAATTTCTTTTCGCGCGATGTGATGCTGGCAAGAAAAATATACTCTAATGTTTCTATAAAACATTCATCAATTTTTGCTCCTAACGTAAAACGAGATTTTTGCGGAAAATGTTGCAAAGAATCCTGCCATAATTTGTATGCCTTAGCTAAGTGTTGCAAAATTGGCAGTCTGGAAGTAAGGGGGGGGGGACTTAAAAGTTGGTTTATCATAATTATGAAAATTATATTCAGTCATACTTTTGAAGAAATTATTGCGATTGAAAATTTACTTGAGGCCTGGTCAGAGTTTATCAAAGACAAGCAAAAGAAGCAAGATGTGCAGGATTTTCAACTTAATTTTTTGGACAATTTATATAATTTACACAGTGATTTAAAAAATCACTCATATCAACATGGCGGATATTGTTCTTTTGGAATTTCTGATCCAAAACCTAGAAGTATCCATAAAGCAACTGTTCGGGATAGATTGTTGCACCATGCCATACACAGAAAATTGTATTTATTTTTTGACAAAAAATTTATTGCGGATTCTTTTTCATGTAGAATTGATAAGGGCACGCACAGGGCTTTATCTCGCTTCAATCAATTTTCACGTCAAATATCAAAAAATAATAAATGTACATGCTGGATACTTAAATGTGATATTAGAAAATTTTTTGCTAATATTGATCATAAAATTTTAATAAATATTTTGGCGGAGCATATTAAAGACACGAATATTATTTGGCTTTTGGAAAAAATTATACATAGTTTTGAAATTAGAACTGGTGTTGGTTTACCACTCGGCAACCTTACTTCGCAATTATTTGTAAATATCTACATGAATGAATTTGATCAATTTGTAAAGCATAAAATTAAAGCGAAATATTATATTCGTTATGCTGATGATTTTGTATTTTTTTCAAAAGATAAAAAATATTTAGAACAAATTTTGCCGTTGATTAAAAATTTTCTTTCGGAAAAACTCAAACTTGAATTACATCCAGACAAATTATTTCTTAAAACTTTGTCATCGGGTGTGGATTTTCTTGGTTGGGTTCACTTTCCTAATCATAATGTGTTAC
>DAOOPA010000077.1:0-2544 GCA_035388025.1 bacterium | reverse complement strand
TAAAACAAAAAGGAGAAAAACCAAAGACTAAGCTCATAGACCATTTGCGGACTTGGCCTTTTTATTTCCGCGAAAATCTTTTCTGTGCTAAAATAAAAATATGGATTTAAAGCCTCTAACAGCCTTAAAAAATATCACTGGCCGGCGTATTTTGGTACGCTGTGATTTTGATGTTCCCCTAAAAACAGGAGATCAAAAAGGGGAAAAAACCCTCAAGCGAGCTAAAGCCCCCATTGTCTCTGATGATATGCGTCTTGTTTCCAGTTTGCCTACCCTGAAATATTTAATCAGAAAAAAAGCTAGAATAATTCTCCTTGGCCACTTGGGGCGCCCCAAAGGACAAATTGTGCCGGAGTTAAGCCTGGGCCCGGTCCAAAAGCGTTTGGCCAAATTATTAAAACGCAAGATCACTTTGGTTCCCATTGAACGTTATCTGGGCGAGGCGCCGATTTTGGCAGTCAAAAAAATTAAAGCCGGAGAGATTATTATGCTGGAAAATCTTCGCTTCTCTGATCGGGAAGAACTTGGTTGTCGTCGTTTTGCCAAAGCGCTTTCGGCTCTTGGTGATTATTATGTCAATGAAGCTTTTGCTGTCAGCCACCGGATCGCTTCTTCCGTTTCCGTCATGCGAACGCTCTTGCCCAGCTTTGCCGGTTTGCATCTGGACGCGGAAATAAAAAATTTGTCCCCAGCCCTGGTCAAGCCCCTTCATCCGCTGACTCTCATTATTGGTGGCGCTAAAATTGAAACCAAACTGCCAGTTATTAAACAATTTCTCGGTCAAGCTGATCAAATTTTGGTCGGTGGTGCGGTTGCCAATGATTTCTTTAAAGCTTTGGGCTACGAAGTTGGCCAGTCCTTAATTGATAGTGAATATATTAAAGATGCGGAGCAAATTCTCCTTAAAACCCAAGAACTCGGCTCCAAACTTATTTTACCCCTTGACGTGGTCGTCTCAGGCAGAAAAATAAAGATTAAAGAACCTCACAACGTTTTATCTGAAGAAATGATTTTGGATATTGGTCCCAAAACTAGGCATCTTTATCAGAAAATCATCAGCCAGTCAAAAATGATTATTTGGAATGGCCCCATGGGCAAGTTTGAAGAATCAAAATTCTCTACTGGCACTAGAATTGTTGCTAAAGGCATTTTGGAAACCAACGCGCGTTGCCTGATTGGCGGCGGCGAAACCGGTGAATTATTTAAAAATAAAAAAATACCCAAAAATATTTTTATTTCTGTCGGCGGCGGCGCCATGTTAGAATTTTTATCAGGTAAAAAATTACCCGGCTTGGAATAAAAAATCAGAGATGCGTTTTTTAACTGCTTGTTTGCTCTTTTGGGGCCATCGTTATTTGGTTATCTTTATAAATTTGTAGACCATATGAAAATAAAAAACATTCTCGCCCGTGAAATTCTAGACTCCCGTGGCGATCCGACTGTTGAGGTGGCGGTCACCATGGAGAACAATATCACCCGTGTTGCTTCCGTCGCCTCTGGCGCTTCTACTGGCCGGCACGAAGCCCTAGAATTGCGCGATGGTGACAAAAAACGTTATGAGGGCAAAGGTGTCTTGCGGGCAGTCAAGAATGTTAATGAAAAAATTGGACCCAAGTTGGTTGGTTTTGAGATTGATGAGCAAACCAAAATAGATCGCCGGCTGCTTGAGTTAGACGGTACGGCCAGCAAGGAAAAGTTGGGCGCCAACGCCTTGCTCGGAGTTTCCTTGGCTGTAGCTAGGTCTGCCGCTACTTATCAAGATATTCCCCTCTATCGTTATCTACATGATGTTTATAATCTAAAAAATAAATTTGCTCTTCCCATCCCTCTTTTTAATGTTTTTAATGGCGGCAAGCACGCAGATACCAATTTGGATTTTCAGGAATTTCATATTATTCCCATTATCCACGATAGCTTCAAAGAACGGTTGCGTCTTGGCTCGGAAATTTTTCACGCCCTTGGCCGGGTTTTAAAAAATTACGGCCTGGACATTGATGTGGGCAATGAAGGTGGTTATGCTCCAAATATTGATTCCTCGGTCAAAGCCGTTGACTATATTATGGAAAGCATTGCCGCCGCCGGTTATTCTGCCGGGGAATCAGTCGCCCTTGGTATGGACGCTGGCGCTTCCACTTTTTATTTGCCCCAGGAGCGGCTTTACAATTTTAGTATGGACGAATCTTTCTTGGACTCTGATCAACTGATTTATCTCTATCAGGAGTGGTTCACCAAATATCCCTTCCTTTTGATCGAAGATCCTCTGTCAGAGGATGATTGGTCGGCCTGGCAAAAATTAACCAGAGATTTTTCTTCGCTTAATCTAAAAATTCATAATTACCGACTGGATGACAAAAAATTTATCAAATTACATGATAAAAATTTGCACCCGGTGATTGTCGGCGATGATCTGTTCACCACCAGTGTCAACCGTTTATCAGAAGGTATCAAGCTCGGCGTAGCCAACGCGGTAGTTGTCAAGCCAAATCAAATTGGCACTCTGACCGAAACAATTGATTTTGCCCGCTTGGCTCAAAACAATAATTA
>DAOOPA010000076.1:0-2570 GCA_035388025.1 bacterium | reverse complement strand
GGCGAGTTTGATTTTTACGATATCAGCGGCGACGCGGTCAACTGGTTAGCCAAGGAGGGGATTCCGGGGATTAGCGTCTTGCTCTCTGACCATCAGAACACAGAATGGGACAAGAATAAAAAAGGCGTTGAAGCTCTCCTAAATTATTACGCTGATAAAATATAAGATTAGTTGAGATGAAAAAGTCCAGCGCGATTTTAGTTGTTATTTTAATTTTCGCCGCTTTGGCAGCGGGGGGTTGGTGGTTGACGCAAAAACCTGTCCAAGAAGAACTGCCCCAAGAAGTCCCAGCGCCAATCAGGCCGCGAGCGGAAGTTATCGGTTATTCTGTGGCAGGGAGAAAAATTGAGGCTCATACTTTTGGCACTGGTGAAAAAAACATTATCTTTGTCGGCGGTATCCATGGTGGTTATGAATGGAACAGCGTGATGTTGGCCTATGAGTTTATTGATTACTTTACCGACCAGCCGGCAAAAATTCCCGCGGGGTTGTCAATCAAGATAATCCCAGCGCTTAATCCGGATGGTTTGACCGAAGTTGTGGGGGTTGGTTCAAGATTTAGTTTGGCGGACGTCAAACAATCGCTCGCGGTCGGGGATGGACGGCTTAACGCCAATGGAGTTGATTTGAATCGGAATTTTGAATGTCGTTGGCAACCAAAGAGTGATTGGCGAGGCCAAGCGGTGAGCGCCGGCACCGCCGCTTTTTCTGAACCGGAAGCGCGGGCGCTTAAAGACTTTGTTTTGGCAAATCAGCCAGAAGCGGTAATTTTTTGGCATAGCCAATCAAACGCCGTCTATGCCTCAGAGTGCGGGAAGGGTGTTTTGCCGGAGACAAAACAAATAATGAACACTTACGCCAAAGCGGCCGGCTACCCGGCGGTGGAAGTTTTTGACGCCTACCCGGTTACGGGCGACGCTGAAAGTTGGTTGGCGTCAATCAATATTCCGGCTTTGACGGTGGAGCTGTCCACTCACGAAACAATAGAATGGCAAAAAAACTTGGCCGGCGTTGAGGCTTTGTTGCGGTTTTACTCAGAGTAAAAACTGGTGAAGTCAGGCTTTGGCCAAATAAGATCAAAAAGCAGACAAACAAAAAACCGAACTTAAACTGGGTTCGGTTTTTTGTTTGTTTGCGGAAAATTAAAAAGAAACTAACGCCTTTTGCCTTTGCGGCTTTTCTTAGCCGTTTTGGCCCCCAACATCGCTTTTTTGACAGCCAAGCGTTTTTTGGTTTTTCTGGAGCGCGAAGTTTTATTTTTAATATCCTGACTTTTTCGTTTTGCCATATCTAAGATTATAAAATAAAAACATAAAAAAGAAAAGCATATTTCAACTTGTTGTGTAACAAGCTACGTAACAGTTCCCTGTCAAAAAGAGGTTAGGCCTATTCCCACCTCTTCGTTCTGGCCAGAAACTTTATCCACACCTACTTGCGGAGAATCTATTTATCTCCTCTGGCTTGTGTTATACTTTAACCATGGTTAGACTGACTCATCCTGGGGTTAAGAGTTGGCTTATTTTGCGCAAGATAGTATGAGGCACTCTCAAAAAAAACCAAACTCCCTTGTCTCCTCCGTGCTCATTTTATCAATGACTCTGGTTGTTTTTCAGCCGGCCTGGGCCGCCACCTTCTCCTCTTTGCCCGCCGCGCCAACAGAGGAACAATCAGCCCAAGGCACTGGAGAGATAAATGAAGAAACCACCGAGCATTTAATAAACAGTTTGGCTGGCCGAGAATATCAAGTCACTTGGCAAGACAAAGATTATCAAGGTGATGATTTTGCCACTGGCAAGTGGCATTTTGCTAATCGGGCCAATAATTTACGGGCCTATTTTGATGAATCTGGTTTTGAAATGATGCCCAGAGTTATTTCCCCGAATGAACCAGCGCCTTGGAATTTTAAATATTCACCCCTAACCTTACAACGAGAAAATGACAATCAGCCCCAAGCTTTAAACCAAGTCACCAACCTCTTGGCTGAAGATAACAAAATCATTGCCACCAGAGGTGAAGGAGTGGAGGAATGGTATCTCAATACTCCCGCCGGTCTTGAACATGGTTTTAACCTACAGAACCGCCCGGCCGGCGATGGGCCAGTGATTCTCAAGGGCAATATAACCACTGACTTAGAAGCCACCCTGGTTGATAACAATAAAATTACTTTCCAACAAAATGGCAAATTAATCCTCAGTTATGAAAAATTAAAAGTCATTGATAACGAAGGGACGGAGTTGCCGGTTAGACTGGAATTAGAAAAAGAAGGTGACAGCAATACTTACCAACTTAATTTTTTCTTTGACGACACCAACGCTGTTTATCCCATAATTATTGACCCGCTCCTTGATTCAAGCTGGCAGGCCGAGTCAAACCAGGCTTCGGCCCAGTTTGGCCGAGTTGTCGCCTCAGCTGGTGATGTTAATGGTGATAATTATGATGATATTATCGTTGGCGCTTCGAGTTACGACAAAGGTCAGACAAACGAAGGCGCGGTGTTTGTCTGGTATGGCTCGGAGACTGGTTTGGGCGAGTCTGGCACTCCGGCTAACGCTGATTGGCAAGCTGAGTCC
>DAOOPA010000075.1:0-2811 GCA_035388025.1 bacterium | reverse complement strand
CGGGGCTCAACAGTTTTGAATCCTTTAAGCCTTTAATCTTCAAATCCACAGGCAAAATCACGGCCGCGGCCACAACCGGTCCGGCCCATGCTCCTCGCCCGGCTTCATCCAATCCAGCCACCCCCTGAAATCCTCGCCGATAAAGTTCTTTTTCAATTTTATTATTAGGACAAATCAACATATTTATACCTTTAGAATACCACAAATAGAGATGAACAGCCAGAGTTCCAGCCCAAAAAGACGACACGTCGACGTATCGCCTTCATTTTAAAATCTTTTAATTTTTACCAGCCAATAATTTCTCTATATACTCTTTAGCCTTCAACTGTTCTTCAATCGTATTTTCCAATTCCAAAGCCAAAATATCTGGTAAGTATTTATTATACCGACACAAATAGTCAAATTCCTCCAACTTGCTATAAGTGTGGCTCGAAAAACAATAACGCTGTATCTTCTCATGCCAAAATTTTTCTTGATTGACAGCGCTAATGTGCGCCACTCCGCATTTACAAGTTTCCAATATTTTCCTCATCTGGTTATATTCCTCCTGTTTATCAGAAAGCCTCTGCTCTTCCATATGAGAAACATCAAAGCATAAACCGCCATAACCACCCAAAGCCGACGCAGGCAATTTGTCTCCCAAATTTTCCACGAAAATGTCCTTTTTATATTCTCCGTATACAACTCTATTTATATGCTGTCCGGTGGCATGAATATTAAAAAAATCCACTGGAAAATTTTCTTTTAAATATTTAACTTCTTCCTGATCCATCTCTTACTTTAGGTGAACCAAGGGAATTTTTTTAATCTTCATCTTTTTCAACTCTTCATAAAGCTCTTTTCTTTCCGGGCCATCCATCATGGTTGGAAACAAACAAAATTCCTCAATGCCCAACTGCTTTATTTCTTCCAATTTCTCCCGCCAGCCACCTGGGGTAATTGTCGTTATTGACGGATAAATAGCCATAACTTAAAATCAATTTATAATAATATTATCCTAATTTTAGCACACTCTAGTTATATGGCAAAAAATAAAAAAGAGCTCTGCCTGATCGCCCAGAAGCCTTTTTAACATCGGCTCCCTACATTTTATCCCAAGCTTGTCGAGGGCTCCCGTCTTTTATGAATAAAATATTCTTAATTGCTCAAAACATTCGTAGTCTGTTTAATATCGGTTCCCTCTTCCGCTCCGCCGATGTCTTTGGCGTGAGCAAAATCTATCTCTGCGGCTACACTGCCACTCCACCCAATCCCAAAATTGAGAAGGTCTCACTCGGTGCGGAAAATTTCGTCCCTTGGGAAAAATATTGGCAGACACATCTCTTGATTGACAAACTCAAGAGTCAAGGTGTCAAAATCTACGCCCTGGAAACCGGCAAGGGAACAAAAAACCTCACCACTTTCAAACCGCAGTTTCCCTGCGCTCTTGTCGTTGGCAATGAAGTCAAAGGCATTAGTAAAAAAATCTTGAGCCAAGCCGATGCCATCATCTCCATCCCCATGCTCGGTCAAAAAGAATCCCTCAATGTCGCCATCGCCGGAAGCGTCGCCCTCTATGAATTTAGCAAAAAGAAACTAAACGCCAGCTTGTATTTACCCATTGAATCTTATAAAATTAACTCATAGCTCAAGATTCAACGCATCATGCCAATTCTCGTCCTTATTGATCAAATATTCCACATATCAACGAGTTGTACGAAATAAATTTTTTATCTTTCTACTAATTTCAACATTTAATCTATTAACCACGACGAAAATTTTATTTTTTATTTTATTTAAGAGGGGGATTTAATAAGGTGTTTTTACTTGCTCCGCTATCGCTATGCAAGTAAAAACGATTAAATATAAATTCTATGAAAAACTCACCGGAAAATTTATCGAAGCGCATACCAAATGAATCGCTTCCGAACATTGAAGCCGAAAAAAAACCGCGCTATATAATCATGATTACCAGGCACGCCGAACGTTTGCCGTCCGGTGAATTAAGTCCAGAGGGTGTAACCCATGCGAAAGCTAAGGGTGAAAGGTTAAAAAATGTTGAGGTGCTAAAATCATACGCAAGCGACCACCCAAGCGGGCGAACATATGAAACCGCGGAAAATATCGGTAGTGAAGCCGATGTTAAATCACCCCAAACAGGCGAACGCTACAAGACAATGAGAGTTAAGGGTATTCAATATGATGTTCTTAAACCGACAATTTTAAAAGATGCCAAGTTGTTGATTGAGGAAGCGACCTTGGAAGAAATTAGCAGAGAGCACCCGGAGCTGATGCAATCAATAAATTCGGCGTTAGCCGAGGATAAAGGTGGCGCTTTGACTAAGGTTAATTCTCGGGGAGAAACAATGGCAGACATCGAAAAATTACCAAAAGACATCCAGCGAAAAATCGCACCCATCAGACAAAAAAACCAAAAATTTGGCTTTGAAAGAATACTCAATAATTCTGAAGCTACACAAAATATGGCTGCTGGTTTATCCCATCAAATTTTTAATAAAGAATTACTTTTGGGTAGATACGCAAAAAGCAGAGAAAAAAAAGAAAAATCTCCCAAAAAAGATGTAGTTATAAATCTTAATACTCACGGATTATTTACTGAATCTCTGCTCAAAAATGCTGGAATATTTATTAGACCTGACGGCGAGGAAATCCATGGTATTGACAATATGGACAGCGACGAGCTAGGCGGCTACATTCAACCAGCCGAATCAATTTATTTGGATATTGGATCGGATCCCAATAATATCCCTGAACGCATACCTATATTTTTTGAAGGGGAACGAGATGTCAAAGGCAAGATATACATAGATA
>DAOOPA010000074.1:0-3055 GCA_035388025.1 bacterium | reverse complement strand
CGTCTTGGATAATGTTATTTTACCCTTGGAGTACAATGGCACAAAAAATAAAAAAAATGCCGCTGTCAAAGCCCTAAAAAGCGTTGGCCTGGAGCACCGCCTGGATCATTTCTCCAATCAACTCTCGGGCGGCGAAAAACAAAGAGTAGCCATCGCTCGGGCTTTAGTCAATGAGCCGGAAGTCATTTTTGCGGATGAACCGACTGGTAATCTTGACTCCAAGTCCGGAGCCCAAGTTATGGAAATATTACAAGACCTAAACGAAGAGGGAAAGACTATTGTTCTTGTCACGCACGAACAATATACCGCCGCCGTCGCCAAACGCATTATCAAAATGCTTGACGGAGAAATTGTCTTGGATCAATTAGTCAAAGAGCGCGTCAATGTCAAACAAGGACTGATTAAATAACACCGACAGAATAAACTGGATAACTATGACCATACTTGGCAGTCTTAAATTCTCTCTCAAAAACCTGCGCGCCAATAAAAAGCGCTCTTTTTTGACTATCCTTGGAATTATTATTGGTGTCGCCGCCGTGATAATTATTATGTCCGTTGGCGCTGGCGCCCAGAGTTTAATTTTTAATCAAATTACCTCGGTTGGTTCCAACCTGATCGGCATTATGCCCGGAGCTAGCGATGAGGAGGGACCACCCGCCTCGGTTATGGGCATTGTCGTTACTACCTTGAAACATGATGATGCCTTGGCTCTCAAAAAAATTCCTGATGTCATGGCTGTGACTAGTTTTGTTCGTGGCCTAGAAACCGTGCAAAAAGAAAATCAAAAAACCGACGTGACTTATATTGGCACGACGGCCGAATATCCGCTCGTGGAGACCACAGTCGTAGAACAAGGCACTTTTTTTGATGCCAGTGATGAAAAAGCTGTGAGTCGCGTAGCGGTTTTGGGTTGGCAAGTTTGGCAAGATCTCTTTGGCAATCAGAATCCTGTCGGCGAAACCATTAAAATCAAAAAAGAAAATTTTCGCGTTATAGGCGTGATGGAAAAAAGAGGCGTTCAAGCTTTTGAAAACAAAGATACCCAAGTTTATATTCCTCTAGAAACAGCCCAAAAAATAATGCTTGGCATCAAGCACGTCAACCTAATCAGGGTCAAGGTTGTCTCTGACGACAAAATCCCTGCTGTCCTAGAAGAAATCAAACAAATCTTGCGCGCTCGGCATGATCTCGATGGGGACGAGCCGGATGATTTTTCCGCTCGCGCCGCCACTCAAGCCTTGGACGTTTTGAGCCAAATTACTAATGCTCTTAGTTTTTTCCTAGCCGGCATTGCTTCTATTTCTCTTCTCGTCGGCGGCATTGGCATTATGAATATTATGTTGATTGCCGTCAACGAAAGAACTAGGGAAATCGGTCTACGCAAAGCTGTTGGTGCCACTGGCAAAAATGTGCAAACCCAATTTTTAGTGGAATCAATTATTCTGACTGCTGTCGGTGGCTTTTTGGGCATAATTATTGGTATTATTATTTCTTGGTTGATCGCCTTAATTGCCAATTACCTTAATTATCAATGGGATTTTATTATCAGCCCCGGTTCAATCATTTTAGGCCTCTCGATTTCTTGCTTTATCGGTATAATCTTTGGCTGGTATCCAGCCCAGAGGGCCTCGCGTTTAGAGCCGGTTGAGGCCTTGCGACATGAATAACTAAAATTAAACTAGGAATTAACTTTTATTATGACCCTGCTTTCTCCATTAAAAATAGCTTACCGCGCTCTGCGTGCCCACAAAGTTCGTTCTGCTCTGACCGTGCTTGGCCTTTTGATTGGCGTGATGTCGGTTATGGTGGTTATTAATATGGGCCAGAGTATTAAATATTATATTTTAAAACAATCAGAAATCTTCGGCTCTGATTTTGTGCAAGTGGAAATCAAAGTGCCTTCCACCAAGCAGGCCTCAAGCGAAAACGCCATGGGCATGGCCCAGGGTATCAGTATTACCACCCTCAAAATAAAAGACGGTGAAAAAATAGCCACCCACCCAAACATCCGTGGTTATTATGCCATGCAAATGGGTCAGGGTGTAGTTAGTAGTAGCCTAGACAAAAAAACCACCATGCTCTGGGGGGTTTCAACGCAATTTTTTGATTTATATAATACAAAAATTGTTTCCGGCCGACCCTTTACTGAAGAGGAAGATAAATCACAGGCCCAAGTGGTGATTATTGGACCGGCTCTAAAAACCAAATTATTTAATGACGATGATGCCTTGGGCCAATCTCTAAAAATCGGTAATTTAAAATATACCGTCATTGGTGTTATGGAAGAGCAGGGGAATTATATGGGTTTTATGGATATGGACAGCATGGTTTATCTTCCCGTCAGGACCTTGCAAAAAAAAGTCTTGGGTATTGACCACGTCCAAGCTATCATGGCTTATCTCAAAGACACGACCCAGACAGAGCAAACTGCCTCTGATGTTGTCGATATTATGCGCTCTCAGCACGATATTACCGACCCTAAAAAAGATGATTTTGCCGTCAGCACCATGGATGATGTTTTGAAAATGGTCAATACCTTGAGCGATGGAATTACTTTTCTTTTGGTGGCCATTGCGGCGATCTCGCTTTTGGTTGGTGGAGTGGGCATTATGAACGTGATGTATGTTTCGGTTTCTGAGCGCACTTATGAAATCGGCCTGCGCAAAGCCGTTGGTGCCACCAGTAAAAACATTTTATGGCAATTTTTATGGGAGGCTATTTTTCTGACCTTTTTGGGCGGGCTAATTGGCGTCATTTTGGGAACATTTTTTAGCTTTACCGCCTATCTCCTAGCGAAAAATTTTGGTTTTGACTGGGGTTTTAATTTCTCTTTTATTGGCTTGATCCTCAGCGTCAGCTTCTCAGTTATTACCGGCCTCGTCTTTGGCGTTTATCCGGCTCGTCATGCCGCTAGCTTGAATCCGGTCGAGGCACTCCGTTATGAATAGTTTACTTATTATCAAAAAAATATTATAATTAGCGCATAACTGTTCACAACAAAATTTTATGAAAAAATTTTTTATTATTGTAGCCGTTGTCTCTATTCTCTTGTTGC
>DAOOPA010000073.1:0-3361 GCA_035388025.1 bacterium | reverse complement strand
GAGCCGTGCCGCCAGTCGCCTTAATATAAGAAAGGAGAGCGGCAGTCAAGGTGGTTTTGCCGTGGTCAACGTGGCCAATAGTGCCGACATTGACGTGAGGTTTGACTCTTTCGAATTTACCAGCCATAGTATAGCCTATGAATTTTAGCGGCCCCCAGGTTACCGCAAAGGGAAGATTCCCAAAGGGGATTTTCAGGGGTTATATACCAGCCGCTAATATTAATTTATTAGTTTTTTTAAATATGGCCAACCTCAGAAAACCCAGGGTTTTCCGGGATGAACATAATTTATAAAATTGGTTTGTTTATTGAGTAATTATAGTATATCAATTTTTGAAAATATGTCAAATTAAGATATGGCGGGTTGCTTTGTTTATTTTTTTGGGTTAAAATATTTATATATATGAAAGAAAATCCAAAAAATCAAGAAGTAGAGGAGATCAGTACCTATAATACTTTTAAGGTTTTTGAGAATATCTATCGAGACGATAGAGGAAAGGAGGATTATTGGCAGATAAAAGCTCCGGTTCAGAGAAGAGGCATGGGTACAGCCAGTCGGTTTTTGATTTTTGTTTTTATTTTGTCTGTTTTAGGATTGGGGGTCTATCCTATTTTGGCATATTTTTTAAAAACACCATATCCTCTGATTGTGGTAGCGGAAGACAACTTGGCTCCAGTAGTGGAGAAAAACGATTTGGTTTTGGTGCGCGGGGTGATTGATAAGACAGAGATAAAACCGAATGATTTAGTTGTTTATGCCAGCGATTTAGGGGATAATTTTAATTTACTTGTTCAGAAAGTAGTAGATATAAATAGAGATAAAGGATTGCTCATGGTCAAAGGCGAGGCGGAAGGGTCGGCAGGCGAGGCAGTAGAGATGCAACAGGTGATGGGCAAAGTGGTGGGCGAAAGCAAACCTTTCCGGGTGCCACTGATGGGGAGGTTGATAGGATATTTGGCGGGAAGATAGAAAAAACGAGAATACAAGAATATAAAAGTACAAGAATAATAAAACAGTAATTAGATATTAGAAACTAGAAATTAGTAACTAGTAGCTGGTAACTCGTAGCTAGTAAAAGGAAGAGGATTATAGATTTAAGAACTAAGATTTCCGCCAGAGGCGGACAGGCAGGATTCAAGAATATTTAGAAATTAAAATTAAATTTATGGGAGATGAATATGGAGTGACTCCTGGTGATTATGTAAATCAAGTTGAAAATGAGGGAAAATTTACAAAAGAAAGCGCGCAAGTGGAATGGTTTGAAAAGTTTAAAGTAAAAATTACGGCAGATTGAAAAATTTTATTATTGACAGATTTGGCTAACGCAAAAGAAGCTTTGCAATATGTAATTAATAATAGGGAGCATTTTCCGCAGTATAATGATAATTGGGTAATGGATAGGAAAAAAGAATTGAGCAGGGTGGAGTTGAAGGCTGAATTTGGTATAGGCGATACATCTGAATTTAAGAAAGCATTGGAAGATGGTGAAAAAGATAAAGCTAGAAATTGGCTGGAAGGAATAATTGGTTATCATGAAACAGACCCAGACAAGGTGGCGCAGTATAGTGCTACTTGGGATAGTTGGTTGAGAGACAGGCAAGCGGAATTAGCTCAAGCTAAAAATAATAAAGGCATGGACTAGAAATAGAGAAATCGGGAAACTTCTGTCACTGCGAGGAGGTGAGCCCCGCATAGCCGCCCTGCGGGGCGAGCCGACGAAGCAATCCTGCCTTTGTTTAAATAAAACACGGGATTGCCACGCTCGTCCCGCAAAATGCTAGGGCGGGACTCGCTCGCAATGACAATAAAAAGCCGGGGTCGTAATATTATTAGTTTTATTTATTAATATGCCACAAGAAAAGGAATTGACCAAGATGGATAAGTTGATTTCACTCGCCAAACGGCGGGGTTTTGTTTTTCAATCTTCGGAGATTTATGGCGGGTTTGGGAGTTGTTATGATTATGGGTCTTTGGGCGTGGAATTGATCAATAATGTAAAGAAGGCCTGGTGGAAAGCGATGGTGCAGAAAAGGGACGATGTGGTGGGACTGGATAGCGCGATCATCATGCATCCGAGGGTCTGGGAAGCATCAGGGCACGTGGAAAGTTTTTCTGATCCTCTAGTAGATTGCAAGCAGTGTAAAAAAAGATTTCGGGCTGATCATTTGCTGGAAGCGGCGAGCATGAAGCCGGACTTGGAAGCGCATAAGGAGCCGCCGAAAAGCATAAAAGACATTGTTTGCCCAGAGTGTGGAGGTGAATTGACGGAACCGAGAAATTTTAATCTGCTCATGAAAACCTTTATTGGCGCGGTGGAGGATGAGACATCGCAGGCTTATTTGCGCGGGGAAACTTGCCAGGGAATTTATGTAAATTTCAAGAATATCCTAGACAGTTCTCGGCAAAAGTTGCCTTTTGGCATTGCCCAGATCGGTAAAGCTTTTCGTAATGAGATCACGCCGGGCAATTATATTTTCCGCACTCGTGAGTTTGAACAGATGGAAATGCAATTTTTTGTCAATCCCAAAGAAGCGGACAAGTGGTATGACTATTGGCGCGAGCAAAGAATGCAGTGGTATAAAGATCTGGGCATGAAAGACGAATTTATTCGTTGGCGTCAACATAGCAAAGAAGAATTGGCGCACTATGCCAAGGCGGCGTGGGATATCGAATTTGATTCACCGTTTGGCGGGTGGAAAGAATTGGCCGGGGTGCATAATCGCGGGAATTGGGATTTGAGTCGGCATGGAGAGTATTCTGGCGTGGATTTGAGTTATACTGATCCGACCACACAGGAAAAATATATTCCCTATATTGTGGAGACATCTGATGGGGCAGGTCGGGCGATGCTGGCATTCCTTTTGAATGGCTATGAAGAAGTAGAGACGCGCTCGGGCGACGAAGAAGCCAAGCACGAAAAAGAAGTGGTTTTGCACTTGCACAAAAGTCTGGCGCCAATCAAGGTGGCGGTTTTGCCATTATCCAAAAAAGAGGAATTGCAAAAAGTGGCCCATGAGATCAAAGACAGTCTGGCCGAGAAGTGGATGACTCAATATGATGAGACTGGCTCCATCGGCAAACGTTATCGTAGGCAAGATGAAATCGGCACGCCGTATTGCGTGACGGTGGATTTTGAGACAGCCAATGACAAAAAAGTGACGGTCAGGGATATCGAGACGATGGAGCAGGAGAGAATTGCGATTGGGGATTTGGGAGAATATTTTAGGGAGAAGTTGGAAAAGTAAAGTAACTAGTAATTAGTAACTGGTAACTAGTAAATTGTTTCATTGTTAAATTGCTATATTATTAAAGGTGCTTGTCTAGAACAGACAAATAATTAGTAATATTTTTTGATAATTTT
>DAOOPA010000072.1:0-3467 GCA_035388025.1 bacterium | reverse complement strand
TTCACGGCAGAAATTGTTGCTCAAAAAAGGTTCGAGCTTCGTTCAGTAATTGCGAAATGAACAAAGTGAATGAGGACTGCAACGAGCCAACTGCTTGGCTCGCATTGGGAATTGAAAGCCGGAGCGATATTCGGCGAGCTAAGGAGCGAGCCGAACAGCAAGACGGTGGTCAACCCGAGTCGGCGGAAGCCGACGAGAGATACGGCCAATTCCCGAGAACCCGAATTAAATGGATGCCCAAACAAAATAATGGACCAGGGGAAAAACTGACTAGGTATTAAATAAATATCCAAAATCCTAATATATATTGATTTAAATCCGACCAACCATATTTTCCAGCCGTGTTCCCACGGTTTTTTAAAACCCTTTTTATGAAATTTACTTTTCTTTTCGTTGATAAAACCCGCTCCAAATTATGGCAAGCCGCTGAAGCTGAATATCTGAATCGTCTTGGACATTTTGTCAAATATGAAATAAAAATTATTCCCCCAGTTAAAAACAAAACCCCCGAAGAGTGTCTCCGTCTCGAATCACAAAAAATTATTACCTCCGCTAGTCGTTCTGACAGCTATCTTGTTGTTTTGGAAAAATCTGGGGTCAATATATCTTCCACCGAACTCGCCCACCGACTGGACTCCTGGCAAATGCAAGGCCAAAATATAACCTTTATTATCGGGGGTGCTTTTGGCCTTTCAAAAGAATTACGAGCAAAGGCCTCTTTCGTCTGGTCTCTCTCTAATCTGACTTTCACCCATGAAATGATTAGAACCCTTATCTTTGAACAGCTTTACCGCGCCTTTACTATTAACAAAAACATTCCTTATCACTATTAACTCCTTTATTTTTGGACTTTTTCCCAATTTCTTAATTTTTCACCCCCAAGCCCTTGCCTTTTCCCGATAATTATGATAAGGTAAAATATAATATTAACCATTGTTTTATGACCAATTTGATCAAAGAATACGAATTATTTTATTTTCTGCCCATCGCCTTTTCTCCGGAAGATGTTGCTTCTATCCGAGAAAAAATAACTTCCCTCATCAATAAATATAACGGCACCATAAACAAAGAAGAGGATCTCGGCAAAAAAAAGCTCTCCTTTCCTATTAAAAGTGCTCGCCATGGTTATTACTTTTTAATACACTTCTCTTCTCCGACTGATCAAGTCGCTCAAATTAATAGAGAAATTGAACTAATGCCTGAAATTATCCGCCACCGCTTAGTGATTAAGGAAGAATATAAATCTCCGCACATTTCCGCCTCGCTCCATTTGGCTGAGCAAGAAAAATCTGAACCAATTATCCCAGTGCCCAACCAGCCATCAGAACCAAACGAGGTAGAGACTAGCAAAGTTGATATGCAAGAGCTAAACCGTAAAATTGATGAACTTCTCTTAGAAAATATCTAAAAAAATTAAACACTAATTATCAATCATATGAATCTCAATCGCGCCATGCTCATTGGCAATCTCACCCGCGATCCAGAGGTGCGCACGACTCCAAATGGCACTGCCGTGGCCTCTTTCTCCATCGCCACCAATCAAGTTTGGACCGACCCCTCTGGCAATCGTCAGGAAAAAGCCGAATTTCACAACATCGTCGCCTGGCGTAAACTAGCGGAAATCTGTGGACAATATCTTCACAAAGGCTCAAAAGTTTATGTTGAAGGCCGCCTGCAAACCCGCTCTTGGGATGACCAAACCGGCAACAAGCGCTATATTACTGAAATAGTTATTGATAATATGATAATGTTGGACAGTCGGGGCGTAAATCGTCCAACTTCCGGTTCGTCCACCCCTCTGCCCGAAGAAAGCACCCCCACTATCCAGGTCGATGAAGCAGACTTCGGTCCAACCGAAGAAATAAAAGTTGAAGAAGTACCCTTTTAATTTCTATGCCTACACCCAAAAACCCCACTGACAAACATTGTTATTTTTGTGTCAATCAGATTGACAAAATAAATTACAAAGACGCCACCACCCTGCAGAGATTTATGTCTCACTATTGTCGCATCGTACCCGGTCGTCGCACCGGGCTGTGCGCCAAACATCAGCGCAAGGTGTCCACTGCCATCAAGCGCGCAAGAGAAATGGGCTTACTCCCGTTTGTCAGGAAATAATCTCAATTCTAAAACCGCCCCGATTTTCTCGGAGCGGTTTTATTATAAAAAATCCGGGCAGAACCCAGATTTTTTTCTTAAATCTTAAATCATAATTCCTACTTTCCTACCACCCTACTCACCTACCAACCAACTACCCTTCTCTCCCTTCTTCCTCTTTCACCTTATTCCAAATCTTTCCAGCTATCTCACGGGTAATTTTCATATTTTCCTTCAAAAATTTCTTGGCGTTCTCTCGTCCCACGCCGAGCTTCGTCTCCGCATAGCTATATGAGTTTCCCGACTTGTTGACGATTCCCTCTTCCACTCCCCGATCCAAAACATCCGCTGTCACCGAAATTCCCTCATTATACATAATATCAAACTCACAAGCCTTAAATGGAGGCGCCACTTTATTTTTGACAATCTTTGCCTTAACCCGATTGCCAATAAAATTCTCGCCCATTTTTATTTGTGCGGCTCGACGCAACTCAATTCGAACAGAAGCATAAAACTTTAAAGCCATACCCCCAGTCGTGGTCTCGGGATTGCCAAACACCACTCCGATTTTTTGCCTGGTCTGATTTAAAAATATTACCGTTGTCTCTGTCTTGCTAATAACTGCCGTTAATTTACGCAAAGCTTGGCTCATCAACCGAGCTTGCAACCCCATATGGCTTTGGCCCATTTCTCCTTCAATCTCTACTCTTGGCGTCAAAGCCGCCACTGAATCAACCACGATCAAATCCACTCCGCCGGAACGCACCAAGGTCTCCACTATTTCTAAAGCTTGCTCTCCGCTGTCCGGTTGGGAAATCAAAAGTTCATCCACCTTTACTCCTATCTTTTTGGCATAATCTGGATCCAGGGCATGCTCTGCGTCCACGAAAGCCGCCACTCCGCCGCTTCTCTGCACGCTCGCGATCGCGTGTTGCGACAAAGTTGTTTTACCAGAAGCCTCTGCTCCATAAATCTCAATAATTCTGCCTTTGGGCAATCCTCCCACCCCCAAGGCCAAATCCATTGATAAACAGCCGGTAGGAATCACTGGCACCTTTAGTTTCTTTATTTCTCCAAACTTCATAATCGCCCCTTCGCCGTACTTCTCTTTTATCTGCTCCATTGCCAATTCCGCCGCTTTTAATTTGTCACCTCCCTTTACCTCCGTTAATTCTTCTTTCTTGGGCATATTTATTTAAGTTAATTTATTATACCGCCAATCTAATATTAAATTATTGACCTTCTTTAACCGCCACTTTTTCTTCTCCAACTACCAGACTGCGATAAACCTCGGCTGTCCGTCCATTCTTGCGCCGAGCTTCAAATTTAATTATATTTAATCCCTTATTCAAATTTATGTCAATTGTAAA
>DAOOPA010000071.1:0-3564 GCA_035388025.1 bacterium | reverse complement strand
ACAGTCATCGCGCTCCACGCCCTCTACCACTTGGCCGTACAAATCACAATTATAAGAAGCCGGGGCCTTTTTCAGGCTCACCCCGTTGCTTTCGTTATAGACTTGATAAGCGCTGAATTCTCTTG
This sequence comes from bacterium, assembly GCA_035388025.1. GTDB lineage: Bacteria > Patescibacteriota > Patescibacteriia > UBA2196 > GWA2-42-15 > JAAZMX01. The sequence goes on along the minus strand of DAOOPA010000071.1, from coordinate 3,439 downwards.
CCTCTATTAATTGTAAGTCATCAATAGTATCCGAACCAATATCAATCGTTATGGCCGTCGCGATGTTGTCTTTTTCCTCCAAAAAATCATACTTCCAGTTGCTTTGATACCAACCGTTACCTAGCTCAACTATCCCCAGCTTTGTTGTTCTCCCGCTTGCCGCCGAGCCAGGACTGTCAAATGACGCCTCCGTGCCTGAATTTTTGTGTTTCATTGAGAAATTAAACTCTCGGCCGCCCACCGCCTTGCCCAACTCTACTGTTATCGTCAAACCCGGCGTATTTAGGACACGATTTCCTTCATCCTCTTCCAACTGTCCGCCACCGCCAAAGGTCGTAAAATCGGTATTATTGTCCTGGACGACAAAATCAGCCAGCGCTCCCTCCACATAATCAAATGAAGAATTTGGTATCCAATTGCTCAATGTTTGCAAGCCGGCGTCCATCCTGACAAAGTTACTGCACCCGTTCTGATCTTTAGAGCATTCCTGGCCGCTCGCTTTTCTGTTTAGATATATTCTCTCGCCCATATAATTATTACTCCCCGGATTGGTGTCCTGCCCCAACTGACATTGCCACTGTCCATTCGCGTCTTCTGACACGCAATATTCACGGCAACCAATATCCGTAGAATCATTGCACTCCCCGTTCAGTCCGGTCAGAGTATTTTCCAAATAACTCACCGTGCTACCATCATTGCCAGTAAAGGTCTGGCAAGAACTAAAATGTCCGTCACACTCGCCGTCTCCGATTCTCCAGATCAACTTATCCTTGGTGCAATATCCATAATACTCGCACGATTTGCCATCTTTGCTTTCTTTGATGCAACTTCGCTCATCCGCGCAATAAGTCTTGCGGACGACCATCTCTCGTCGCTCTTCAGGATCAATCTCGCCGTTATTGTTGGAGTCAATGCTCATATCCATGGTCTGCGCTTCTATTTGCTCGCCCGGACCTTCTTTGTCGCAAATGGTTTCCGGTAATTTCAAAACCCAATTTTCATCCACCAATCCATAATACGGACTATCTATGTCTTTGCTCTCGTTAATCAATGTTTGCAAGGTTAATGATTTACCGCTCTTATCATAGTTTTTATAATATTGGGCCGCCAGTTCCCAACCCACCGGAATAATCCGATATTTTCTCAAAATCAATAGTGTCCGATAAGAATAAATACCACTCTTGATATCTTGAGTCCCGCTGTCTCCACTGCCCAAAAAACCTACCACCCAGCCCCCAGGGAACTGCCCGCTTGCCACTGCCTGCCGAACCGTCATCTTGTTTTCAATTGCTGAACGCATCCCGTCGTTGATCGTACACTCGTATTGCGCTCCTGATCCGCAACCTAATTCACCCAAGACATCCACCATTGAACCACCGCTAAAGTTATAGTCTATTTGTCCCAGATCAGCAAATTGTTCTTTGGCTGCCTGCGTACCGCCAGTCCCATAGGCTGGAGCATAGGCTCCGCCGCCGCCCTTCGCTTTACCGCCTTGATAGATTCCTTTACTGAGATAATGATCTAATAATTTGGAAGTCAATGTATTGGTAAATACCCCGATCGCATCAGCCACTGCCTCACCCGTATAAATACCATAGGGCATTAAAGAGTCGTCTATGGTACCCAAAGCCAACCCTCCATAAAAAGCCGCCGGCGTTTTTATTTCATCAGTAATCGGGTTGGTTAGCGATCTATACGGACCCTCAACCAGTTTAGTGAATTTGGCCAGCTCCTCATTGGCTTTTTGGGTCTCCAACGCCCCGGAAGTAATGGCCAACAAAGTGCCCAAATCATTAGAATTTGGATCAAAATATGAAGAAAATTCTACCAATTGATCCATCTTTAATTCCGAGAGATCTTTAATGTTTTTTCTGATTTTGGAAAAAGTACAACTTGGTCGCTCCCCCACCACCAACTTCTTGGCCATCACCTGCAAATTGACTTTAACTAAAGGATCCAGCGGCTGGCACAAATCCTTGCCCCACATCTTGCCGATTGTGTTATTTAGATAGTCACCCAAGGCCCCATCCGCTTCTTCTTGCAAAAACTGTCCGAAATCAGTTTCAAAAGCCGGCTTCTGTCCGGTGATACCACTGGCCATCTGTTCAGCCGCCCTTTGAGCCACTCTGGAAGTCAACAATTTGATAGAATTTTTAAAAGCCACGGCGCTCAGTGTCTTTAAAATAGAACTATATTTCTCCAAAAAAGTTTTACTGGTTTCTCTAACCAATTCTGTGGGAGCCTCGCTTAAAGGAATCACCATTTGTGGTAACAGCCCAAGACTAAAACCTCTCACCGGGATAAATATCACCAACCCACCCACAACTAAAAATACAATCAGCCAGCCAGCCAATATCTTAGTAAGGACTTTATGAATATGTTTTTGTTGCTCATTATCAATCATCTTCTCACTTTAAATTTGTCTCTTATTTTTATATTTCCTGCCCACCATCGCTAACCACAAGACGTTGCGGGCGGACACCAATCATAATTAAATGAAATTCTCCTCATCACAAACTTTAGCGGGTATTTATCTCTATCAATTTCTACTTATTTCTATTTGTTTCTATATATTTCCATCTGTTTCCATATATATCTTCCTTCTACTAGTTACCAATTACGAATTACTAGTTACGGTATTTTTCTTGATTTTTATCCCCTATTCTCCCCCGAGCGACTCCTGTACTGCCTGCAACAAATCTTCGTCGCTTATCTGGTTTAGTTGTTCTTCCGTGATATTACCCGTGGATAAAAGTAATTCTCTCAACTGCGCTGGTGTCAATTGTTTCAATTGTTCTTTTTCTTCCGCTGTCAAAGTCCGAGATGTCTCTGTTTCTATCGTCGTTCCCAAACCAATACCTGTCAAACCTTGGCTTTCTTCGCCTGTGGCAGAAGTTGTCGAGCTGGTGTTAGTGTTCGTATTTGTCGCTCCGCTCGTTCCTCGGCAATCCTGACCCTTGGGGCAATTTGGATCAAAACCTTGATCTATTTCCTCTTTGTCGCCATGATTATCCGAATCGCTGTCTTTCAGATACGGCGAAGTGCTATAAACATAAAGTTCGTCAAAATCGCTTAGGCCATCTTGATCCGTATCATTATTTTTTAACTGCGTTATGGTCAATTCCGTTTCTTCTTCTCCGGTCGTCGCACTGTTGCTTGTATTATTATTACCCCCGATATTGATATTCTTACCCAACTGCAAAGTACCCAAAATCAGAGTCGCCATACCCAAAAATACCAAAACACCAAACATTGCTTTGGTTGGCCAGTTTTTCTCTGTATTATTTAAATATTCTGGCATTAAAATGTCAGGTTATCTTGTTTATATTATACAACACTTTTATCCTTTCTGCTAACTTCAAAGGTGTGTATAAGATTAATTTTTAAGGAGCTTGCATAGAACAGCATAAACATTTATGCTGAAAATATGGCAGGCAAA
>DAOOPA010000070.1:0-3654 GCA_035388025.1 bacterium | reverse complement strand
GAAATAAAAGAAGAAACCGGCTGTGATTCAAAAATAATGGGAGAAGTGGGCTTGATTATTGAATATAAAAATCAAATCGGGGAACTACAATTGTCTTATGCTTATTGGGCGCGCGTGGAGGGAGAAAAAGGCCTACCGGAATTCACAAAAGAGTAAAAGAGCGAAGGGTTCCAGCAAGTCTGGGTAGACTGGGATGAGGCAATAAAATTATTTGAGTCGGACAAACCGACTGGCTACTTTGGCCAGTTTATGTGGAGAAGGGATTTTGATTTTTTACTGAAAGCTAAAGGAATATTAAGAAAAAATTTATGAAAGCAACCGAATCGGCCGGCGGCGTGGTGCTCGGGCCGGATAATAAAATCGTGGTGGTGAACCAAGATGGTAATTCCTGGTCTTTGCCCAAAGGATATATTGAGCAAAATGAAGATGAAATTACCGCGGCCAAAAGAGAAATTTACGAAGAGACAGGCATCAAACCGGAAAATCTACAAATGATCAAAAAACTAGGTACTTATGAGCGCTGTAAAATAGGGCTTGACGGTGGTGATGATCTGAGCGAAACCAAGATAATCCATATTTACCTATTTAAAACCAGACAGACAGACCTCTCCCCTCTTGACCGGGCCAACCCAGAAGCGCGCTGGCTAGAAAAAGACAAGGTGACAAAATTATTAACGCACAAAAAGGATAAGGAATTTTTCCAAAGCATTACAAGTGAACTGTCGGAATAACCAATTATCAACAATAAAAAAACGCCGTTTTCTAAACGGCGTTTTTTGAACTAAAGGTAATTATTAGTTTCCATTTTCCATTTTTGCCAAATCTTCATTGCTAATACCAAGGGATAGCGAGGTAAAGAGATTCATAACGTTCTCCCAGGTGACTTCCCAGCGCTTGGCGGCCTGATCCACATACCAGATACGGCCACGGTCTTCAACTTGGAGTAATAAACGGCCGATCAAACGATTGGCTAGGTCATTATCAACAACAACCTTGTCATTACCGCGGTTAGCAGGGTCAGAAGCTAGATAGGGGTTGTAGCCATTAGCAACCTCTGATTTATCGTTGAACCCATCACCGTCACTATCCTTGTCGGCACTCACAGAATCGGGGTTAATAAGAATTTTGTCCAAATCACTATTGCTGATACCCAGAGCGAGTGATTCAAAAAGCTCGGTAATATTGCCAAAAGTTACTTCGTATTTTTTGTAATCAACCGGATAGACATAAAAGATGCGCCCGCGATCTTCGACGGCCAGAAGCAGACGACCGGATAGACGTTGGCCGATGTTCATTACCGTGGACGGTGCGGAATCTTCGGTGCCTATGACCGACTCGGCCTTGGATAGGGCGACTGGAGCGGCATAAGAAGTGCTGATCAAAACAGCGCTATCGCCAAAAGTCTTGACCAGAGATCCATCCAACCAAACGTTGTCGGTCAAGGATGTCAAGGCGGGAACCTTTGACATATCTGACCAGATAAAATTGCTATGATCAGAAATATCCGCTACGGAATCAGGCACCATTGTCCCAGAACCTCCATCGCCCAAAGATGTGAGACTGACCATGCTATTGGTTGCATTAGTAACCGTGGCTTTTATAACATATGTTTTCATACTCCCCGCGGCGACGATCTCGGCTGTAGGCAATGAGAATTCCATAATTAAGGCATCGTCAATCGTTCCTGTTCCTAACTTTGTGGATTGGTCAGTTTCACTATATAGAGAGCCCCCAGCTATGCCTACGGCACCATCTGTTTTTAGTTGGAGACTAATTTTCTGCCAGGCAATATCGCCAGCGGGGTCGACTAATACTCTGAATTTGTATAAAATCTGTGTTCCATTGCTTAAAATAGTGGTGGGCAAGCTTTGCGTGGTAATGGTGGGAATGCTTTTTCTGACCACCATATCATTACCCATAACATTAGATAAGCCGCTGATTTTTGCGACGTTAGATGATTCACCCAGGGCGGAAAAATTGACGGAGCTAAAATCTAGGCCTGGGGTATCGCCAGAATCAGCGCCAGAAGCGATGGTCGGGATCTCGGCTTTGACAGTCAAGATGGCCGAACCATCTTTGGGTACATACATATTTAAGCCGGTAAAATCGACTACATTATCATTATTCAAATAAGCTTCTTTGATATTTGTATTGCCGCCCTTGTCTTTGTACTCCAGAATCACCTTGGCAATGGAATCAAGGTTTTCGGGGTTACTTTCGGATATTCTCAGTTTGGTAATGGTAAACGCCTCATTGGTAGCCGTAAATTTAATAGCATTCATTTTGGCAGTGGTACCGGCAACGACAAGTCCCGAAACGGGCTGGCTACTGTCGGCCGAAGCGCTCAAAGACCCATTGACCAATCTTATGGTCTGCATGGCTTGATCGGTCGTGCTAACTGCAACCCCTTGGCTATTGGTGCCCAAAGCATTTATCGCTAGAGTGAACGAAGACGAGTCCGGATTCGCTTTGATATCTGCGTAAACATCAACTATTTTTGACTCGCCAGCGGCCAAATTTAAATTGGAAATCGTGAAGACATTTTCGGTGGTATTGCTAGAAGTCAAAGTGACCTTGGTTGCGCCGCTTTGTGTAGAGCCGGTCATAAGTTTCATGTTCTGCATGACACCCGAGGTGGCTTGAGAAATATTGATGGTGTCAATATCGACTCCACTATTGGCTCCGGCTGATACGATAAACGAAGCAACTTTGGCTTGGGTGGCCGGTGGAACAAAATTTTGGTTGCCATAGGCACTGTTTTTGACGAGAGATAGACCAGAAACAGGGATCGACTCTGGGGTAACAACTTTACTAAAAATATTATTGTTTTCATTAGACTCAGCCACTCGGTTTTCCCAATCAATATTGGCCTCAACTAGATAGCTCCGGCCGCCAACAAAGTTAAAATAGCTGGCGGGAATCCCGTCTGTTTTTTGACACTCACCCGGAGCGGGGACAGAGAAAACATGGTTTGAGTTATTTGACGTGCCAGTGTGGACAGCGCCATTGGCCGAGAGTTTGATATAGAAAGTGGCTGGGGAACCACTAATTAATGGTTGATAATTGCCAACATTACAATAATTAGCTTTGACCAGACCATCTTCTAAAAATAAATCAGTAATTTTTAGATCAGCTTTATTGGTCGGTTGCACACACTTATAAACCGGCCTGATAGAACTATAGCTACCAGTATTGCCAGCCGCTTTCCAGTCAATAGTAGAGATGGTGCCGTCAGCTTCAACACTGGTGGTATTGGGATACCATTTTTTACAATAAGTTAAGATATTGGCGATAGTCCAAGAAGTATAGGAGCCAGAAACGCCATCGGGATCTGTTTTCCAAACACCATTTTCAGTGTGTTGGTTGACCTTACCTGGCCAGTAGGAGATGCGGGGAGTGGAATCAGGTGGTGAAGACACAGCGCAAGAGATATTATGAATAGCCTGAGCATTATTGACAGTGCAACCCTCCCCTAGGGTTTTACTACACCCCATATACTCGCCACTGTGTTTATCAAAACACACATAGCCATAACCTCCTGTCTTGCAGGCACCAAAATAGCGATTGGTTGAGCTGCTCGCGTTTAAATCAGCGCAGGTTTGGGAAGTATTAGTACTGCCTACATATACGTTTTTCTCTAGCTGATTGTTGGAT
>DAOOPA010000069.1:0-3870 GCA_035388025.1 bacterium | reverse complement strand
TAGCTTCACAAAAAGGTGATAATAGCTTAATTAATGCTTTTAGAGCTAAATATGGAATGGGTCAAGGCATGCGAAGGCACACCAACCAGTAATTTACTGATTACAATAATTAATACCCCTGAGCTTGTCGAAGGGGTATTTTTTATTCTCGACTGAACAATCGGGTAAACCAACTGGATAGACCGGTGATTTGTTTTTCTTTAGCAATTTTTTCCCCAAATTGGAGCGTAAGAGGAAGGTAAAAGAAAAATAATCAATAGTCAGAGGAATTTCGGATAAACATACGACCAAACTATTGGCGACCTATGATTAGTCTTGGTAATTTTGTCTTAAAAAATATTCGTAACACTATCATTACTGCTGATGATGTGGCAAATAAAAATTGTGAAAACTTTGTTGGGGCTACTCAAATTCCTCTCGGTATTGCCGGTCCTCTGAAAATTAATCAAAACAAATCCTCTCATGATTACTATCTTCCTCTTACCACTACTGAAGGAGCCCTTATTGCCAGTGTTAACCGCGGCTGCAAGGCCACTCATCAGGGAGGTATCAATACTTTTGTCGATAATGTCGGCATTACCCGTGCCCCTCTTTTTAAAACCAAGGGTGTCACTGAATCTCAAAAAATTGTTGCAGATCTCAAAAAAACATTACCAAAATTAAACGACTTGGCTCTCTCCACCTCCAGTCACATTGCTCTTTTAGGATTTGAAGATCAAATTGTTGGCAAAAATTTATGGCTTCGTTTTTCTTTTGATACAGCGGAGGCCATGGGAATGAATATGGTGACGAAGGCTTCAGAAAAAATCAGTCAGTATATTGAAACTAAATATCACATCAAATGTCTCGCCATTTCCGGCAATTATTGTTCCGACAAAAAAGCCACTTGGGTATCTTTTATTCGTGGCCGCGGCAAAAAAGTTTGGGCTGAAGCTACTGTTGATTACCACACCTGTTTAGAAGTTCTCAAGACTAGCCCGGAAAAAATTGTTGAAATTGTCAAACAAAAATCTCAACTTGGGTCCATAGTTGCTGGTTCTCTTGGTTTTAATGCCCATTTTGCCAATGTTATTGCGGCTCTTTTTCTATCCACTGGCCAGGATGCTGCCCATGTTTCCGAATCCTCCATGGGTATTACTGAGGCCGAAGTTGAGAGTGATGGCAATCTCTATTTCAGTGTTTATTTACCTTCTCTAATTGTCGGGACTGTTGGTGGAGGCACCACCTTACCTACTCAAACTGAGGCTTTGGATCTTCTCGACCTTGGGAAGCGTCCTTATGACGTTTTAAAATTTTCAGAAATTATTGCCGCTGCTGTTTTAACCGGAGAATTATCTCTGACTGCCGCCCTGGCATCGGGAGATTTAGTTTCCGCTCATCAAAAATTAGGGAAAGGGAAAAAATGATCAATTATCAGAAGTTAACCCAAGTGGGTATTGCCGGTTTTGGCGCTTATGTCCCTCATCACCGGATTACCACCAATGAAATTGCTGCCACCTGGCACAAAAATGGTTCTCAAATTGCAGCCGCCTTGGGTGTTGTCAAAAAAGCCATTGCTGCCAATGACGAAGACTGTATTACCATGGCTTCAGAGGCCGCTCTCACTGCCCTGAATATGTCGGATATCGACCCTACTAAATTAGGTGCTTGTTTTATGGGAAGTGAGTCCTTTCCCTATGCCGTCAAACCTTCGAGTACTATTTTGGCCAACATGCTTCGGATGGGTGGTGAATACTTTAGTGCCGATTTAGAATTTGCTTGTAAAGCAGGTACCGCTTCTCTCCAAGTTGTTTCCGCTCTCATCGAATCAGGGATGATAAATAGTGGTTTAGCCGTAGGTAGCGATAAATCTCAAGCAAGACCTTCTGATGTCCTGGAATATACCGCCGGTTCCGGTGCCGGGGCTTTGGTATTAAGTAATGATCCCAAAAAATGGTTGGCCAAAATAAATTGCACTTTTTCTTCATCTTCTGACACTCCTGATTTTTGGAGACGGGAGGGAGAATCTTATCCTACCCATGCCGGCAGATTCAGTGGTGAGCCCGCCTATTTTACTCAAATTATTCAGAGTTCCCGCCTTCTTTTTGAAAAAACCAAAACTACTGCCGCCGATTATGATTGGGCTATCTTTCACTCACCCAACAAAAAATTTCCTCAAAAAGTTGCCGGCAGGCTCGGTTTTACTCCCTCACAGTTACAACATAGTTTATTAGTCGAAACCATTGGTAATCCCTATAGCGGCGCCTCGTTGATATCTCTGGCCAATGTTTTAGAAAATGCCCAAGTTGGTGACAAAATTTTTATGGCCTCCTATGGTTCCGGGGCCGGTTCTGATTGTTTTTCCATTACCACTACCCCTCTATTACTCAAAAAAAGAAAACATCTTCTTCGTCAGATGGTTGGGGATACCACTGACATTAATTATTCTCAGTATCTTCAAAGCGAAAATAATTTATGAAAATTGCCGTTGTTGGTGCCTATCAAACTAAATTTGGAGAACTTTGGGAAAAATCATTGAGTGATTTAATTGCCGAGACTATTTTTGAAACCGTTAAAAATTCTCGTCTTGATTTATCTCAGGTGCAAGCTATTTACATCGGCAATATGTTGTCGTCATTAACCTCTAATCAAAATCATCTCACCTCTATGGTTTCCGAGATAACCGGTCTAAATATTCCGGTAATTCGGGTCGAAGCTGCCTGTGCTTCCGGGGGATTGGCGGTATTGGAGGCCTGTCAAGGTATCGAGTCCGGACTTTATGGTAATGCTCTGGTTATTGGGGCTGAAAAAATGACTGATCTTTCTTCTGATGCGATTGCCCAGGCTCTTATGAGCGCTGCCTCCGAAGAAGAGAGAAATTGTGGTCTGACTTTCCCCGGTCTTTACGCCATCATGGCCAAGAAATATTTTTCAGAATTTGGTGCTGACGAAGAGGATTTAGCCTTTGTTTCGGTAAAGAATCATTTTCACGCTTCTCTAAACGATCGCGCCCATCTTCCTTTTGAAATAAATATCAAACAGGTTATGGAGAGTACTTCAGTTGCCGACCCTTTAAAACTTCTTGATTGTTCGCCTGTTTCTGATGGTGCCGCTGGCGTTTTTTTGAGTTCTCCGAAATTTGCCCAAAAATACGCTCCTGATACTAAAATATTTATCACCGCCAGTGCCATTGCCACCGACACTCTTAATCTTTCTAAAAGGGACAATCTTACCGGTCTAAAAGCGACTCAAATTGCTTCCAAACAGGCCTATGAGCAGGCTGGGATAAAAAGTCGTGATATAAATTTAGCCGAAGTTCATGATTGCTTTTCAATAGCTGAAATTATGGCGGTCGAGGATTTGGGTTTTTGTAAAAAAGGAGAAGCGGTTCTTTTTGAAACCAGTGGCACTACCAAGTTGGGTGGAAAACTACCGATAAATTTGTCTGGGGGTCTAAAGGCTTGTGGTCATCCCATTAGTGCTACCGGAGTCAAACAAATTGTTGAATTGTTCAATCAATTAAATCATGCCTGTGGCCCTCGGCAAACACCTCTGGCCAATATTGGCTTGGCTCAAAACATTGGCGGCACCGGTGGTACTGCCGTAATTCATATTTTACAAAAACTCCCATGAATAATCCTATAATTTCCTGGCGTAATTCCTCAAAAAAATACCAATTTTTAAATAAAGTTGGTCATATCGTTTCCTTTACCAAAATCCATACCGCAACCACCGATTTTTCCGGAAATGTTCCGTATTATGTTGGGGTCATCAATTTTGGAAAAAATATCAAAACCATCGGTCAAATAGTTAATGAAAGTCGAAAAGAGATAAAAATTGGTCAAAAAGTCATTGGAATTATCCGCCTGGGAAAAAAAGTTGAACCAAACG
>DAOOPA010000068.1:0-3885 GCA_035388025.1 bacterium | reverse complement strand
AAAAATTATCAAAAAATATTACTAATTATTTGTCTGTTCTAGACAAGCACCAAATTATATTTAAATGGATTCTTTTGAAAAACAAATAACAGAAATTTTTACTCGCGTGGGGGAGATTTTTCATTTGGACGGGTATACGTTTCGGACTATGAGACGGGTGGTGGATAGCGAGGGCAGGGGAGTGCTCAATTTAAAAAAATCCTATCGTCTGGCGTATATTAATCTCAAGAAAAAAGAAATCACCATTGACATTTACACGCCGAGATTTCGTAAAGAAAAATCTATTTCGGCAATTTTGAAAATCTTGGCGCACGAGATAGCCCATACGCAAAAACCGCCTTTTCGGCAGTTGTATCGATTTCGCTGGATCGCTCGGCAACACTATCCGGATTTTTATCATCAGGTGGGAGATAATCTGGGGAAGATGAGAAAAGACGAGATATTAGGGAAATATTTTAAAATGTAAAATTCAAAAATCAAAAATAAAAATTATAGTATCCCGCTAACGCGGGATTATTTGATTTTAAATTTTACATTATCATTTTGATTTTTGATATTTTATTTTTTAATTTTCTCTATTTATTTATCCCAAAGAATGAAATTTTTTGTGAATATCTTTGAGGCGTTTGTTGGTGACGTGAGTATAGACTTGGGTGGTGGTGATGCTCGAATGGCCGAGCATTTCTTGAATAGCGCGCAGATCCGCGCCTTGAGAGAGCAGATCAGTGGCGTAGGAATGACGCAGGGTGTGTGGCGAGGTAAAAATAGGCAAGCCGGTCAATTTGACATAATGTTTGACCACGCGTTCAATCGAGCGAGGCGTCAGGCGTTTGTCATCATTGATATTCGAACTGGGACGATAGTTGATAAACAGAGCAGGGGAGTTGTCTTTTCTAGTAGCTAGATACTTTTTAATCCAATTCATGGCGCGTTCGGAAATATAGACAGTGCGAGTTTTATTACCTTTGCCGACGACAGATAATTCCATATCTGTAGATTTCAAATTTAATTGGTTCACGTTAAGCGACGTTAGTTCCGCTACCCGTAGACCGGTAGAGAAAAGAGTTTCCAAGATTGCCCGGTCGCGGAGGCCGGGAGTTGTTTTAGTATCGGGCATGTCTAGGAGACGCTCAATTTGGTCCAGCTTTAGAAATTTGATCGTTTTTTTGTCGTCGGAAAACTTTTTGCCCAATTTGATTTTGGTAGCGGGCAGACAATTGATATCTTTATCTGCGAAATAAAACATCAGGGCCCGAAGCGCGATCAGATAGTAGTGCTGGGTATTGGAGGAGAGGGAGTTCTTGGCGCGGCCATAGTGAGCTCTGGAGAGGTAGAGGCGATAGTTCCAGAGGTCATCAGAAGTGAGCTCGTGCGGCTTGATATTGAGTTTATTTTGTTTGGCCAAAAAATCAAAGAATTTCTTCAAAAATAGGGAATAATTTTCTTGGGTTTTATTGGAGAGCCCTTTGATTATGGCGCAATACTCAAGAAAGCCGGTCAGATGGTCTTTTATGGGTTTATTGGAGTTTTTCATAGTTATTATGTCGTTTAAGGATTATTATGCGACGTTATATCTATAATTATATCGGGGCTTTGTGCCCGCTTCTCTCATATATTCATATTACCATTTTTATACCTGACTGCCAAGTAAGGAATTTTCAATTTTTAATTTTTAAATAATTTTTTAATGTATTAATTTTTAAACATTAAAAAATAAGATTTATTTTAAAATTTAAAATTGTAAATTAAAAATTAATCATGCGGCTCTCCCCTCTTATCCGCCCTAGAAGCTCTGGACCTGCTCCGGAGTCCAGGCTGGGGAGCTCGGCAAACAGATAGATAAATCCTGACCTTCAATAAAATATTTTTTATTTTGTTCAATAAACAAAACATCGCCGGCCTTCAGTTCGAACGGTTCATCTTCTATAGTGACTGTGCCTTGGCCTGATAGACAATAATAAACGATTTCGCATTGGGTATTTTTGATCCAACCACTCTCTGGATGCCGACCATTGATTTTTCCGGTGGCTAGGCCGATATTTTTGGTCGGCAAATTATATTCCCAGATGATAGTGGAATTGTCAGGGTGTTTCTCCCTGGCTTCGGATGAAGATACTTTCATAAGATTAATAAATTTATTTATCTGATATTTACTATCTACCAGCGACCGCTGGCTCCGCCACCACCGGACATACCGCCGCCAAAACCTCCGAAACTGCCACCACTGCCAAAGCCGCCACCTTTGCCACCGCCGATCCACCAAGGCACATGTCCCTTGGCTTTGCCAGCCTGGTATTGTTTGGAAACAATATAATCAAAAAGTAGCCCGACCGGAATTAGGATTGCTACGGAAATTAATCCAAAATAAACAAAACCTTTGACGAAAGCGACAATGAGACCGACTACTGCGCCGAGCACGCCGCCAAACCACCAAGATTTGCTACGCCCCAGAATCGCGCCGAGCCACATAATACCAAAAATTGCTAGGCCAAAAATCATTTCCCAATCGTGGCCGGAGCTGGGACTACTGCTTTGGCTCGGCAATTCTTCGCCGCCGATGGCTGAGATTATTTTATCTGCCGCGCCATCAACGCCCTGATAAAAATTTTCGGCCTGAAAAGCCGGTTTCATTACGTCGTCGATAATCCAATATGATTGAGCATCGGTCAAGGCTCCTTCCAAGCCATAGCCGATTTCGATACGTATCTGCTGATCATTCTTGGCGATCAAAATCAGAACGCCATTGTCTGTCCCCTGTTTGCCTATCCCCCACTCCTTGAATAATTTCTCGGCAAAATTTTCAATGGTATCATCTTTTAAGTTGTCAATAAAAACCACGGAAATTTCATGACTGGATTCTTTTTCAAATTCAGAAAGTTTGGTTTCAAGTTGGGTTTTTTGTTCCGTGGTCAAAGTGCCGGTATAGTCGTTGACAAAGCCGGTCGGTTGGCCGGGGTTATAATATGCCAAAGCAAAACCGGCCAAGGCCAAAACGCCAAGATTGACCAATATTATTTTGGATAAAAATTTGAGCATTATTAATACTTCTTTCTCTTCTCTGAAGAGGAGGGCGATATGAGGAAGGTTTTAAATTAATTTTGTAAATCAACTTTCGGAGCAGTGGCGGCTTCGTCAGCGGCTTCAAAATAGCTCTTTTGGGAATAGCCGAGCTGACCAGCGACTATGTTGGTTGGGAAGCGTTTGATCACCACATTGAAATTTTGGACTTGATCATTATATCTCTTTCTTTCCACGCTGATGCGGTTTTCCGTGCCTTCGAGCTGGGCCATCAGGGTAGTCACGTTTTCCGAGGACTTCAGGTCAGGATAATTTTCCATGACCACAAGCAAGCGCGACAAAGCGCCTTCCACTTCGGTCGCGGCAACGGCTTTCTCGTCGGCGGTAGCGGCGCCGCTATAGCGCGTTCTCGCGTCGGCCAAATCGCCAAATACTTTTTGCTCTTGGGCCATCATGCCTTTGACCGATTCAACCAGGTTGGGGATCAAGTCAAAGCGGCGTTGATATTGGGTCTCCACTTGAGCCCATTGGTTGGTGACGGCTTCATTGGCGTTGACCAGACGATTGTAGGTCGCCCAATAGTAGCCGGCGATGAGAACCACCAAGACTACGAGAATGATGAGTACTTTTTTCATAGTTTTGCGTTAGCTGATAAGTTGATAATAAATTAAGTTTTGTCAGAGTCCCCTGACGGGAGACTCTGACGAGGAGAAATTTGTGGTTGTTGATTCATATTATTGAAATTAATTAATAAAATTTGCCCAAATAATTTTTCTGCGATAGCGAATAAAAAAACTTTTAATTATTTCATTTAATGCGCGGCGGCTATCTGTAGTGGACGCCGAGCCGATAGGCTCGTAGCGGACA
>DAOOPA010000067.1:0-4023 GCA_035388025.1 bacterium | reverse complement strand
GGAAAATCATTAAAAAATATCAAATTGTGTAGAGCTGTTCTATGCAAGCACCTTTCTGTAATATCTGATTTGCGGCGAACATCTCTGGATTTGATCCGCGCATTATTTAGGGCCGCGGCTGATAAGGTAGCCAAAAGACCAATGATGGCGATAACGACCAAGAGTTCGATCAGGGTGAAGCCGCGTTTTTGAGTACTAGCTATCATGCTTTTATTATACTCTGTTTTAAAATTTTATCTATTTTTTTATCCACTTTTTGAATAACTGATATTAATTCTCTCCGATCTCCAGCTCTAAATAAATAACCGTTCTCCCCTGCTCGCACTAATTCCGGAATGCCACCGAGATCCGAGGCGATCACCGGCACACCGGCGGATAAACTCTCGAAAATTACCGTGGGTGAATTTTCATAACAGAGCGACGGCACGATCGTATAGTCGGCTTGTGAAAAATACTCTTGAATCTTTTCTTCTGGTTGGTAGCCGAGGAATTTGATACGGGGATTATCTTTGGCCAAATTTTGTGCTACTTCCAGTTGGGAGCCGGAACCGATAATGAGTAATGAGCAATGAGCAATGAGCAACGAGGATAAGGTTTGTATTAAGAATAGAATACCCTTGTGTTGTTCAATTTGCCCGATGTAAAGAAAAGCGACTTTATCCGGGGATTTTAATTTCTTATCGGACAACAAATTGGCTGTTGGTAAGGGAAAATTTTGGACTACCTCTTTTTGGCTCTGCGAGAAAAAATTATGATCCTCATAATACTTCTTTAGCCATACTGACGGAAAGATAACCTTGCCTGGTGAACTATATAGCCGGCGATTTAGACTGGCCCAAATTTTGATAAAAATATTTTCTTTCCCTTGGCCATAAAGCAAGAGACCGCTCGGACGAATACCGACTACGTCATGCATGGTTTGGATGTATTTGATTTTCATTTTCTTAATCAATCGTGGAATAAGAAGACCTAAACCGGTGAGATTGTGCACGTAAATAACGTCGGGTTTTTCGGTTTGTAATATTTTTTTGATTTTAAAATAAGAATGAAGATTGAAAGTATCAATCAGCCGCCACAGGGCGCGGAGGATGGCGGGTAATTTTTGCAGGTGGCAATAGGAGATGAGATTCAAGGGGTAAAAATGATAAGCGCGATTGGATTCTTCATGATACCCCTCCCCCGTCTTCGCAGACGGGACCTCCCCTAAATTAGGGGAGGATAAATACGATGGCCTCGTTGTAATAACAAAAACGTCATGATCTTCGGCCACAAATTTTTTCACTTGATTTTCCACCACGCGTTCGGCGCCACCGCGGCTGAATGGCGGGTAGAGATTGTTGATAAGGCAAACTTTCATAAGTATTTTATCCAATCTTACGGTTCGAATTAAAGGCTGGGTTGGTGTTGGGCCGTCGCGCTCGGCCAAGATAAACAGAGCCAGCTAAGGCCGAATTCACTAAAACCAAATAAATTGGGAAAAGTATTTCGGTTAAGGCAAAGGTTTTTAATACCAAAAATCCAGTCAACGCGCTAAAGATGCCGACTAAATAAACTATGGGCAATTCAGTCTCTGGATGACGATAGCCCTTGACAATAGTCGGAACGGCCGCCAAACCATCGCTCAAAACAGAAAAAATAATAGCAACCAATGGCTGTTTGGTAATAGCCCAAAAAATCAAAGCAAGAATCGAAAAAAGTCCGCACAGATAATCAAATTTTTCTAGTCGCCAGTAAGCCTGACGATTTAAGAATGACCCAATAAAAATTAAGAGCGGACAAAAGCCGGACATAAATACCGGGAGCACGGCCCAGCGAGCACCGTCAGAGAAGGCGGCGACAGCGGCAATAAGCGGAGCAGTACTCCAAAGCAACCAGCTAACTCTATTGGGTTTGACTCTGCCACGCAAAGTATCGCGTAAATAAAAATACGAGCCGTAAAGATTGGCGACCGTTCCTAGAATAACGATATATTGTAAAAAATTTTTCATTAACTTTCTATTTTATCTAAAATAATGCCTTGCTCAAAATCGCCGTGTTCGATGGCTTTTGTTTGGCGGAGCGGTTCCATGCTGTCAAAATCAATCTTCACCTTTGCTTTTGATAATTTCGGGGATTTTGTCACGAACTAGTTTATGGTAATGCATAAGAATTAATTTAGATGACGTCGGAGTCTATGGCGGAGACTCCGACGGGAAGCTAACTGTTATTTTTTATTTAACTCCCTGTCTAACCTAATTTTCATTTCATTAAAAACGGCTCGATAAAAAGCTGGATTCTGTGCCCAATCACGTTCACTGGATCCCTCAATCACTTCGGCTAGTTGCTGTGTGGTGTAATTCCGGACTTTATTTTGGACGTCACGAAAAGTACTAGGAGAACATTGGAGGTGAAATAATCTTTCGACGGCGCCAGATTTTATGAGCCCTGTCAATAAATCATAATATTCGGCTTTTATTACATCCGGACCTGTAATATTTTCTCCTCTGTGACTAGCGCCAAATTCGCCTTGAATTACATTACCCATATTAATTATTTCACAGCCAATTTTATCCTCCCCAGCGTCTCGCCTTTCCCCAAAACTTCGGCGATTTCGAATGGCGAGGGAGATTTCTCTTCACCGGACAAAGCCACGCGCATGGGCCAGAGAGTATCACCATTACCAAAACCGCGCTTTTTTATTTCTTCAATCAAAATTTCTTCCAAAGTATTTCGAGTCCAATTGGCTTCGGGCACGGTGGCGAGGAATTCTAAGAGAAACTTTAGCCGTTCTTGGGTTTCTTCGGGTGTGGACTTTTTCCAGACTAACATATTTGAATCAACTGTGGGGCGGGCAAAAAAGTATTTGGTCCGCTCCCCTATTTCACTCAATTTTTTCAAGCGCTCTTGTTCCAGACCGACGACCAGCTCAATATAATTATTTTTATATTCTTGTATTTTTATATTTTCATCTTTTTCCAGATATGGTAGACAAAGCGTCGCGAGCTCTTGAATCGTCTTTTGCCTGATATAATGCCCGTTCATCCAATTGAGTTTTTCCAGATTAAAAATGGCGCCGGCTTTATTGACCTTGGCCAGATCAAATTCTTTTTCCAATTCAGCCAGTGAAAAAACTTCTTGCTCGGTGCCGGGATTCCAACCGAGAAGGGCAATGTAATTAACTACAGCTTCGGGTAGATAACCGAGATTTTTGAATTCCAAAACCGAAGTGGCGCCATGACGTTTGGAGAGCTTGGTTTTGTCAGGCGCGAGAATCATTGATAGATGAGCAAACTCCGGTTTCTCCCAACCAAACATTTGGTAGAGAATAATATGTTTGGGTGTGGAAGGTAGCCACTCTTCGGCCCGAATCACGTGAGTGATGCCCATCTCGTGATCGTCAATAACATTGGCGAGGTGATAAGTTGGAAAGCCGTCGGATTTGAGCAGAATCTGATCGTCAACGTCAGCGTTATTAATTTTAACTTGGCCCCGGATCAAATCAGTGAATTCTGTTTCACCTGTTGGGACTTTCAAGCGAATGACGTGGGGCGTATTGGCTTCTAGTTTGGCTTTAATTTCTTCGGGAGTTAAGGCCAAACAACGGCGATCGTAGCGTGTGACCGTACTACCATCGGCCGTTTGCTCTTGGCGCATACCGGCCAATTCTTCCGGTGTGCAAAAACAATGATAAGCATGACCGGCTTTGACTAATTGATCTGCGTATTTTTGATAAACTTCCGTCCTTTTGGATTGATAAACCAAATCACCATCGTGATTGAGCCCGGCCCATTTCAGACCCTCAAGAATGCTATTAACACTCCCCTCTTTATAGCGTGTCTGGTCAGTATCTTCAATGCGCAGAAAAAATTGGCCCTGATTTTTCTTGGCGAATAAATAGGCAAAAAGCGCGGTTCTGAGACCGCCAATATGCAAGTCGCCAGTGGGACTGGGAGCAAAACGGGTTTTAATTTGGGTAGACATAAGTGTATTGTATTTGTCCTCCCCTATTTAGGGGAGGTGGCGAGCCCCGCTCTGGGTTCGCGG
>DAOOPA010000066.1:0-4070 GCA_035388025.1 bacterium | reverse complement strand
ACTTGCTTGCCATATTATCAGCATAAATGTTTATGCTGTTCTAGACAAGCTCCTATAATTTCAATTATATATCTGTCCTGCCCTCTCCTCAGACGCGTTCAAGTCTCCCGGTGGGAGACTGAACAGGTGGCGAGACCCGCATTGAGCTCTGCGGGTGAGCCAGAGGGGTGCTGGAACCAACATGATATAATCTATCAACTCAACACCACCCCCTACCCCCTCCTCGTCTGAGGAGGGGACAAAAAAAGGCTTAAATGTTTATATGTTAAAATGTTTAAATGACTTATGGCAGATAATCTTCCGGATTGACCGGAATGCCATTGAGCCGTACTTCAAAATGCAGATGCGGCCCTGTCGTCATCCTGCCAGCTCCCGGGGTGCCAGGCATGCCGCCTGAAAGGCCGATAACATCACCCTGATTGACAAATTGATCTGTTCCCACGTAAATTGCGCTCAGATGCCCGTAAACCGTAGAAAAACCATCATTATGAATAATCATTACGTATGAATATCCCTTGGCTCCCCCATTTTGCACGCGAGCGATATAACCGGAAGCCGCCGCTCTGACCGCCGTGCCTTGCGACGCTCGAACATCAATCGCCGGATGCTCATAAACATTTCTAAACGGATAATCCGGATCATGGAAAGAAGCGGTTATTGTCCGGCTTGGAACGGGCCAAACAAAAATCACATCTCCCAAATCTTGCAACTTGGTGCCACTGCTGTCTAATTTTTGACGCATGGCCTTTTCCAAAAAGACAATGTCGGCATTTATTTTATTTTGTTCCTGCTTCAACTCATTTATTAACGACTGATAACGAGCCTCGGAGCTTCTTGTTTGCTGTAAAATCAATTGTTTGCTGTCGGTTTGATCTTCCAAATTAGCCTTACGCCCTTCCAATTTTGTCTTCAAATCATTCAAAAGCGTATTTTTACCTTCCAAATCAATTTTGTCTTGTTCTAGTTCCGCTTTGGCTTTCTTCAAGCTGATCAGCATGTCATTTATCTCCGTTTGCAACTTCTCGATTGTTTGCGTTTGATTAAAAAAATCAGCCAGCGATTCATTCATGACGACAATCTCAATATCCGTTTTCTGGTCTAACTGATAGAGAGAGCGCAAAAATTTACTAACCTTATTTTGCTTGTCAATAATTTCTGCGTTAGTTTCTTTGATTTTTGCTTGGGTATTTTTGATATTCAATTCTGTTTCCTCAATCTCCTCTTGATTAAGCTGGATCTCCGCCTCCTTTTTTTCTATCTGTGTTTCCAAGATATAAATTTGATTTTTTAAATTGTTTGATTTGGAGCGTTCAGTATTTAAGCTTTTCTCATAAGCGCTGATTTTTTCTCTTAGTGCGTCTATCTCTTCTTGCTTATTTTTTATCTCTACTGAGAGCTCTTCCGCCGTTTTATCCGTCCCCTCATCTTCTGGCGCGGATTTGATTGGCGCCAATGGCAAAAACACCAAACAAGCGATCATGGCTATTAAATATATATTATTGGTGAAAAAAATTTTCATTAACACTCTTTTAATAATTGTCAAAACGGTTTCTTCAAACCCAAACAAAATTATTGCCAGAACCAAAATCATCCCAAAAATCATCAACCAGACCATCGGGCCGATTGTTCAATATAACTAAAGTTATCTCTTTCCACCTTATTATAGCACAATCACCCTCTTCTTTCCAAGGGGTTTTTCCTAAAAATTTTACTTCCCGTCCAATTGTGCTATAATAAAATAAATTTTATGAGAACCCCCTATCGCCGGCCCGGTCAATACGCCCAAATTCCGCCCGATCACCAAATGACGCCAACCAAATTTTCTGAACTGAAAAAGCGCCTCCAAAAACTCCTGTCTCTGCGCCCAGCCGCCATCTCTGAAATGCAAAAACACGCTTTTGACGGTGATTTTTCGGAAAACGCCCCTTATCAGATTGCCAAAGCCAAGCTCCGCGGCCTCAACCAAAAAATTCTGGAATTAGAAAATGCTATCAACTACGCTGAACTTATCAACCTCAACCAGCCCCAAGACAAAATCGGCCTCGGCTCCTCGGTTGTTGTGGAGATTGACGGCCAAGCCAGAACCTATCAAATCCTTGGTTCTTCGGAAACCGCCCCAGCCGCCGGTGTTATTTCTCATCGCTCCCCTCTTGGCGCGGCCCTCTTGGGTCATCGACATGGCGATCAGGTCTCCTTTCAAGTCAACCAACGTCAAATTGTCTGTCGCGTTATTAAAATAAATTAAAAAAATATTATTCGCTAAGAAAAAAATATGGATCAGCCACAAGAACAGTTAAACAAAAATATTCAGCCCTTGGAAACACCAGCCAGCGGCTCTATGGCCGAATCAACCGCGCCGTCAGTTGCCAAAAAC
The DNA here is from genome assembly GCA_035388025.1 of bacterium. Taxonomy (GTDB): domain Bacteria; phylum Patescibacteriota; class Patescibacteriia; order UBA2196; family GWA2-42-15; genus JAAZMX01. The sequence goes on along the minus strand of DAOOPA010000066.1, from coordinate 1,696 downwards.
AAAAAAATAGTCTTGAGTAAAAAAACGATTATTATCGCTATCGTCGTCATAATAATTCTCGCCCTTGGCGGATTGGTCTACCGCTCGCGTGGATTTTTTGTCGCCGCCACGGTCAACAATTCTCCGATCAGCCGGCTCTCGGTTATCAAAGAATTGGAAAAAAATTCCGGTAAAAATACGCTAGAGGCTCTAATTAATCAAAAATTAGTCAACGCTGAAGCGCTCAAGCAAGACATTACTGTCAGTACGGAAGAAATTGCCACTGAAATAAAAACTATCTCCGATCAACTTTCCGCCCAAGGCCAGGAATTGACAGCCGTTTTGAAAAACGAAGGTATGACCCAAGCTGACCTGGAAAAACAAATCAGCACCCAAAAAAAATTAGAAAAACTTCTAGCTGATAAAACAGGGGTTTCTGACGAAGAAGTCGCTGAATATCTCAAAAATAGCGGCTTGCAAATTCCCGAAGGCCAAGAAGAAAGTTATCGGTTCCAGGCCAAAGAACAGTTGCGCCAACAAAAATTAAATACCGCTGCCGGTGAATATATTACCAGCTTACGCGCCACTGCCAAGATTAATTATTTTGTGGAATACTAGCCTAGGTAAAATAAAACAGTCCCATGAAATGGGGCTGTTTTTTGGTTGAAAAATTATAGGGCGTACAAAAGAAGAGCCTTAGGAACGAACTTGTTCCTAAGGCTCAAAATTAGATTGCGGGCTTGACCGTGATCAGCCCATCCCCGCCACATTTGGGGCATTTTTCTTCAAGAAAAAATCCTCCCCTGCCAGAGCAGGAGTCACACCAGACTAAATAATCTGGGTCATCTGGGTCTGGCACCCTGCCCGCCGAGCACTGGGGGCAGTCATGATAGACTGCCACCACACCGCCACCCTCACAATCAGGGCACATTTCTTCGTGCTCGACCTCCGCCTCTCGTGTGCCATTGCAGTCGAATCCCATAAATACGGGGCTCACAGCTAACAGCACACAGACTATCCACGGCCATACTTTGTTCATTTTTTCACCCTCCATTTGGCTTATTGGTTTTTACAAACAAGAAATCCTAAAAAAATAACGCATATCAGCAAATTTGTCAAGCTTTGGCAAACAGCCCCGCATTTGCGGAGCTGTTGTTATGTAATAAAATCTAACAATGGGGGGTAAAATTCTATTTCTGGCCTACATTATACCAATCAATTCTGCGAGAGACAAACATCACCAGCGACAAGATCACTAGTAAGCCAAGCGAGCCGACCAGCAAAGAATAATCCTCTAACTGCAATATCACAAAGATAAATCCGTAAACAAGCACGAGGATCATGGTTTCCAGTAATGCTCTGCGCCAGGTTTTGAAAATCGATTTCGAATACAGAGTAATCAAACCGGTAATCGCCAGAGCGGAAATGAGGTAGGCGGTTTTAAAGCCAAGATACTCGGAAAGCGATAATAGCAAAAGATAAAATAAAGCCAAAGCCAAACCGATCAAGATATATTGCAGGGGATGCACGCGTACGCCGCGCATGGCTTCATAAAAAAATAGTACCAGAAAGGTCAAGCACAAGAGCATAATCGCGTATTTGAGCGCGCGCACAGTCGCCTGATATTCATCAGCGGGAATCAATAAGCGTACGCCGAAATCGCTCTGGTTAAGACTGCCGGTTTCGTAATCAGATGACTTTTTTTTATTATCTTTGG
>DAOOPA010000065.1:0-4207 GCA_035388025.1 bacterium | reverse complement strand
ATATTTTCAGCATAAATGTTTATGCTGTTCTATGCAAGCTCCAAAAATTATTCTGTCTTGGCTGATATTTATAAAAAACTCATTATTCTAAATCCGGAGAATAATGACTATTGGACTCGGCTGCCGCTGTTTACAAAGAAAGCGGGGACCAAGCTTCCTTGAATCAATTATCAGCCGATTTCTCAAGCGCCCATCCAGGCGCGGCTACTAGTAGTCTTATCTTTGCGCCCTAATTTATGTTTATCTTATTTGATAAAAAACAAATCATCCTGAGTTTGAGCCTGGTGGCCCTCTGTGGTCTTTTTTTTCTAAATATTTCCAACGCCGCCAAAGCCTCTTTGCCTGATCTTGGTTTGCCGGCGCATCAAGCCAACCAGGTGCTCATTAAATTAAAAAATTCAGATAAAATTTATCAACTAAATACCAATTATCGCTCTGTAGCAGAGTTTATCGCCGAGCACCAGCGCAATGATTCTATTGAATATTTGGAACCCAATTATCTCTATCGTTCTGTTTTGGACCCGAATGATACTTTTTATCCTCAACAACTGGCCTATCTCTCGGCAATCAAAGCTCCCCAGGCTTGGAATTATACGACCGGCGACAGCAGTGTGGTAGTTGCCGTGGTTGATACCGGTGTGAATATCAATCATCCCGACCTCATTAATAATATTTGGCATAACGCCAAAGAAATTCCCGGCAATTGGCTGGACGATGACGGCAATGGTTATGTTGATGATTATTCCGGTTGGGATTTTGTGCTCCAAAGTCCCGACCCCTCGCCCAAATTTAATGGTAATTACAATTTTCTTGGTATAAACCACGGTACTATTATTGCCGGTGTAATTGCCGCTGAAGGTAATAATAAAATCGGCATCACCGGCCTCAATTGGAGGGCAAAAATAATGTCCTTGCGCGTTCTAGACGGCGAAGGTGCCGGCAATACTTTGGATGTTGCCAAGGCTATTGACTACGCTCGCCTAAATGGCGCTCAAGTCATCAATCTTAGTTTTGTTGGCGAAGGCGAGTCGCAAACCCTGAAAACTGCTATTGCCAAAGCTTATCAGGCCGGTATTGTAATTGTCGCCGCCGCCGGCAACGAGGTTAATCAGGGCGTTGATATGACATATAAACCCCAATATCCGGTTTGTCATGATGGCGACACCCCGGGCGATAATTGGGTTATTGGAGTCGGCTCAATTGATAATAATGATCAGCTGGCCAGCTTTTCTAATTATGGAAAATGTATTGACCTGGTTGCTCCCGGTGTTAGTATTTTTAGTACTCTATACAAAGAACCCAATCATCCCCAGTATGACAAAGAATATGGCGGCCTCTGGTCCGGCACTTCCATATCCGCGCCCCAAGTTGCCGCTACCGCCGCCTTGCTCAAGGCGCTCAAGCCCGAACTGAATATTTTGGAAATCCGCGACCACTTGTTTAATGGCGCTGATAGCGTCGATGCCCAAAACCCCAACTATCTGGGGAAGCTTGGACATGGCAAATTAAATGTCTTGGCGACATTAACTGCCGCTAAAAATTCATTAAGTCAATTGGAAATACGCACTGACAAGCTCATTACTGCGCCCGGACCGTCTGGCGGACCGCAAATCAAAACTTATTTTGAAGGCCAGCAATATTCACAATTTTTTGCCCTGGACAAAACTCACCGTTTAGGTATCAACATCGCCAGCCGTGATCTAAATGGCGACAACCAAGAAGAACTGTTGGTTTCCGCCGAAAAAGGCGATGAGCCCTGGGTTTATATCTTTGATATCAAAGGAACTTATAAAACCAAGTTTTTGGCTTATGATAAAAATATGAAATTTGGCGTCCGAGTCGGCATTGCTGATGTCAATAACGACGGCCAAAAAGAAATTATTACTGTTCCTGGCGCTGGTTATCAGCCCTTGATTAGGATTTTCAATCAAACAGGCAAACAGCTCTCGGAATTTTTGGCTTTTAACAGTTTTTTCAAAGGCGGCCTGAGTATCGCCGTCGGTGATGTCAATAACGACAAATTTGAAGAGATTATTATTGGTCCGGGTCCGGGCACTCAAGCCTATGTAAAAGTTTTCAATCATTACGGACAGTTGATTAGCCAATTTTTGGCTTATGATAAATTTTATGGTGGTATCAATGTCACCCTTGGCCGCTATGACGACTCGGGTTTGTCCTATGGCGTCGCTCCTATGGGCCAAAGCTCGCCCCAAGTAAAAATTTTTAACTCGCTTGGTCTTTTTAAAAAACAATTTTTGGCTTATGATAAAAAATTTATCGGCGGAGTCAACCTCGCTTCCGGGGATATAAATGGCGATGGGTTGGATGAGTTGATCACCGGTGCTGGCTCTGGCGGGGGGCCTCATGTTAGGATTTTTAGGAACGACGGCAGCCTCTTGGGACAATTTATGGCCTATGATCCCAAATTTAGGGGCGGAGTTCGCGTCTCTGCGGGTAAATAATTTTTATGATACAAAATAATTTAACACTTTTTTATAACAAAATTGCCGATTGCGTCAGGCGCTTGAATTTTGTGCGGCATTATCCAGATTCCAAAGAGCTGATCAAATATTCCATTGTTGGCAATCTCACCAATTTTCTTGATTTAATGCTCTATATCGCCTTTACACGTTTCTCTCATTTTTGGTATGAAAACTATCTTTGGGCCAACACCCTGTCCATGCTTATCGGTAGCGTTCTTCGCTTTTTTCTTCATAAAAAATGGACCTTTCGCCACGATGGCGGCTCCTCCCATTACCAATATTTTCGTTTTGTCATTGTTTTGGTTTTGAGCTTTTTTCTCACCGGCATCTTCCTTTTTGTTATTGTTGAGCATCTAGATTTTAATGATATTATTGGTAAAATTATGGCCATGGGCCTGGTCACCGGTTTTACCTATTATCTGACCAAAGTCTGGGTTTTCAGAAAAAAATAATCTTTCTTATTATTAATTTTATTATTTATTATTTGATAATTATATGACTATCCAAGATAGAACTGCCTTGGCCACTGGCCGCGATAATGTTATTTTGACCGGCGCCGCTGGTTTCATTGGATCAAATCTCGCCGCTTCTTTAGCTAAGAAATTTAATGTTATTGCCATAGACAACTTCATTACGGGTGACGAAAAAAACATTGATCAATTGTTGCAATTGCCCAATTTCGTTTTTATTCGTCATGATATCAATGAGCCGCTCAACCTTGATAATTATCCGGAGCTCAAAAAATTCCAAATTAATGTTCAGGGTATTAGCAAGATTTTCAACCTTGCTTGCCCCACGGCGCCCAAAGACCATGCCAAATACGCTCTAGAAATTATTGGCTCCAATTCCAGCGGCGTGCAGAATATGCTCAATCTTGCCGTTAAATATCAATCAACCTTTGTCCATGTTTCTAGCCAACATATTTACGGTATCCCTAAGGACCAAAATCCGATTAAAGAAGACTATTTTGGCTATACCAATCCAGTTGGGCCGCGCAGTGCCTATGACGAAGGGAAACGTTTTTCTGAAACTATTGTCAGTTATTATCAGCGCCAATTTGGCCTGGATACCAAGATCGCCCGGGTCTTTACCACTTATGGTCCTCGCATGGCGCTCAATGAGGGTCGTTCCGTGCCGGATTTTATCGTCAATGCCATCAACAATGAAGATCTGATAATTTATGGCGATGAAAACACCAAAAATACCTTTTGTTACATAGATGACATTGTTGATGGTTTGATTAAGCTGGCCAGCTCGTCTGTTAATAGCCCCATCAATTTGGGCCATTATGAAAAATACACCCTCAAGAGCGCCGCTGAATTAATAATCAAACTGACAGATTCGAGATCCAAGATTGTTTATCGCAACCCTGAATGGTATGTTGCTTCTTATAATATTCCCGACATCACCTTAGCCAAAGAAACACTCGGTTGGTTCCCCTTGGTTGGCCTAGAGGATGGATTTGAACGGACTATTGAATTCACCAAAATCAACCTGCGCCTGTATCTGTCGTAAAAATTATTAAATAAATTATTAAATAATAGAATTAAATAATACTTATGTCTAAAGCGAATTACACCTTTACTTCTGAATCAGTCACTGAGGGCCACCCGGACAAAGTCTGCGATCAACTATCTGATGGCATTTACGATGCCATGATCAAACAAGATCCGGATGCGCATGCCGGCATTGAATGTTATGCCACTACCGGCTTGGTCGTGGTC
>DAOOPA010000064.1:0-4222 GCA_035388025.1 bacterium | reverse complement strand
TATTCATCACCTTAATTCACCCCATTTTCTGTCCTAACAATGGGGAGCACCTCCCCCAGAGGCTCATAATATGAGTTTGTATTATTGGAATCCAAGCTATCCTCAAACTATTTATCAGCAGACGAGCAGCAGTTTGCCGGCAGGAACGAACAGTGTGATTATTGTTTCTTCAACTGACTATTTTTTCCGCCTGGAAGGACAGATGGTATCTGATAATTTTATTGATTTAACGGAGAGCTTCGGATTAAATTTATTAAAGGCCGACGCTCCAGTGATTGAAAATGACACTATTTCTATATATCCCAATCCAACAAATAATGCTTCAACAATTACATATAGTCTTAAGAAGGACACACAATTATCTTTAATTCTGTATAATAGTATCGGACAAATTGTAAAAGTTCTTCATAACGGCCCCAAAGCAATGGGCATCTATTCTGAGATACTAGATGCTAGTCAATTGTCTTCTGGATTATATTATTGCGTTCTCACAACAGCAGAAAATAATAAAGTTGCTAAAATAGTGATAATGAAATAACTGACTATTCTATCGATGCTCCTCGTTCCCAGCATCGGACATCTGCGCATCCTATTGCGATAGTATGACAATTTAAAAAAAAGCTACTTGTTGAATATCGCATTAGAATTGTAAAATCGATAAGCCCGGCTCAAGGCGTACAGTTAATAAAGCTTATTTTTACCATGAATTTAATTTCTCTTAAACCAGCTTGGCGGGCATTTCAGCACAAGCCGCTCATTCTCGTATTGATAATTGCTGCGAGTATCAGGATTATATTCCTCTATGCAGATGCGCCGGCCGCAGATATGTCTCGATCGGGGGATTTTCTCGCCGACGAAGGGACGTGGGCCAATAATGCCTTAAATTGGGCGCTTACGGGGAAATGGTATATACCCAACGGATATAATCCGGGCGTCAGTTCTCCGGTATTTATGCTTTTTGATTTTGTTCTGCTTAAAATATTCGGAATCAGCCTTTATGCCCTCCGCATCGGTGGAGTCCTTTGCTCGCTGGTTTCCCTGTATTTTTTCCATCTGATTATAACAAGTAATAATTTCCCTGGTCATAACCCGCCGCAGCCGAATGAAGCAATTGGCCGCGGGGCCACCCTGCCGATGCTGTTGGCCGCCACTAACTTTCCGTTGATCATCTTCAACCGGCTGGCCTTCCTTGAAAACCTGCTGATTTGTTTTTTGTTATGGGCGGCCTATTCGCTGATGCGGTATTTGCGCGGCGAGGGCAAACCATATTGGCTCGCCAGTTGCTGGTTGTCCATCTTTGCCGGCTACTGGACGAAACCGTCAATTATGTTTTTTGTTTTGGTGATGATCGGTCTCATTTGCTATTATCAACTGAAACGGCGGCGCTCCTTTATATCTATCTCGGTAGCTATGTGTATTATTTTTATAGTTGGGGTGGTAAGCTGGAAATCATACTATCCCCAGGATTCGCAATGCTTTTATCAGATCAATATTCTCTCGCGAATATCTTTTGATCCAGTTGTTATCATTAAAAGCTATGCACAATACATTGGTCATCTGAAATTCTATGAATTTATGCCTATTACCTATTCGCTGGCGATATGGATGCTCCTCTATTCTATTAAAAATAAAGAAAATTGTGCTAGCAAACTTCCCCCTGTCGCCGTTCTTTGGTCCATCTGGTTAATGGTTGGCATTCTATTTTTTGGATTTTTTGCATATTCCCCCCCCCGATATTCGCTTACCTTGGTGTTGCCCATTTGCGGCCTGGCGGGCTATTTTTTCAGCGATACAGTTGCAACAAATTTGCCCCAAAAGAGATATATCCCCCTGTTTATAATAGCTCTCCTTCAGTGTTTCTTTGGCTATTACCGATTTTCCAGCCTGAACCAACGGTATGCAAGTATTTTTTATCCCCTCCTGGGGTTGTTGACTGTTGTAATGCTTTTCATTTTCTTCGATCAACCACAAAGAATAAAATGGATAAAAAGGTCTCTGCTTTTGGCCATTTTACTACTTCAATCCGCGCAAATATTCAATTACTATCTTCACCGCGAGTATTCGCTGTTTACTGCGATGGAGCAAGTCAGTCAAATAATCCATCACGAAAAAAAGAGCAACGTGATTATTGCCGGCGACAGTGCCATGATCATGGCCTTGCATGCTAAAACAAGAGCCATCGATATTGTTTTTTGTTCTGACAACCTGCCGCTTCTGGTTTCTGAACTTAAGCCACAGTATTTATTTCTCGAAGACCCGGATGAGTTGACACGACTAAAAGATCAACTGCCCGCTTACTGGGCGAATGCTCAACCATTATTTTCTACAAAATTAATGCACAATTATCTGCATGGTAAAAATGCAGTGTTCTATAAGATAGAGTAATTTTTCGTATGGCCTTCTATTATAATAGAGTTCTTCTTTCTATTTTTGTTAATCCTCATCTTCTCAAGATTCTCTTGAGTGCGTTTGAGGGTTGGGTGCGTGTAAATCCCCAAGAGGGACAAGTTGGCGTGACCGGTAATGGCCTGCAAGCCAACCAAATTGTTTTTGTTAGTTGATATAATGTCTCTATTATATATAACCTATTCTTTGGTTAAGAGTTTTAGATATTGAATAAAAGCAAATTGCCTGTTGCGTTTTCGCCCCGTGGTTTCGGTTAATATCTTTAATTTCAAAAAATCCTTGACCAGATTGTTGGCCGCCGGCTTGGATAAACCAAGCTCTTTTTCAATTGTTTGCACCGTGATAACCGGACGGGAAAACAGCAGATTTAAGAGTAAGTTGGCGTTTTTGACTTTTTTGCCCAGGGTCGGTAGTTGGTTATCAACTATTTTTGCCTTCAAAATCATAATTTCTTGCAAAGTATTGACGGCGCTTTCGGCGGTCTTTTCAACCGCGACCAGGCAAAATTGAACCCAGGCCAGCAGATCGTTTTTTTCTCTCACAGAAGTCAATTTATCATAGTACAGCGTTTTATTGCGCTCAAAGAAACCTGAGGCATATAAAAGTGGCCGTTCCAGGACGTTATGACTGACCAGATATAGGGGGTACATTGATTTCTCTGTTGTGAAGGAATTTTTCCAAGTCAGACATCAAGTCCAGCACATGTTCTTGGGCCGGCGGAATAAAAGTCGCCGTCTTTATATCGGCCCCTCCGATCCAATTCTGGCTTGTCCTGAAATTGCCCGGATTCTTGGCCCGCCCCCGAACATGTGACAAAAGAATTTTATGGGTGTCTTTGATCAAGCGATTTGATAAGGGCAGTTTTGTCAGTCTTCCCCGCGCGTAATTCATGGCGGCCACATAACGACTCACCTCTGTCCAATCGTCTCTGTGCTCCGGGTTTATGTCCAACTCGTCCGAAAAAGCTTCCTCCATATTGGTTCGCGTTCCCTCAAGTCGAATTGAGGTAACCGCCTCCTTCATCACATAGGGGCGGATGAACAAATCAATATCAGGTACAAGCCTGGCGAAAGCATTTAACTCCCCCAGTTTGATCGAGGCCCTTTCTAATAATTCTTGGGTTTTGCTGTCATTAATAATAAACTCATGGTTGATCGGCTCGGGCAAAAAATATTGGTATTCATAGCCCTTACGCCAAACCCCGGGTTTAAATTCGTCTAGTTTCATAGATTATGATCAGTTAGTATTAAGGTTTACTAAAAGTTTTCTTAGTTAACCTTTAGCCTGTTCCGTTAATTATACAAAAACATAGTAAACTTTGCAAGCATTACCTGTTTTTATTGATTCTCATTTTCTCAAGGTTCTCTTGAGTGCGCTTGAGGGTGGGGTGCGTGTAAATCCCCAGGCTGGACAGGTTGGCGTGGCCAGTAATGGCCTGCAAGCCAACCAGATCGTTTTGGTTGGCTGCGTTATAAGCCGAAGCGAAAAGGTGCCTTAAGGAGTGGACCGCTATCCCCTTTTCATCAATACCCAGCTGTTTTAATTTTGATTTGACCAACTGCCGAATTGATTCGCCAGTGGGTCGGCCGCCAAGCCGGGTGATAAAAACGGCATCAGACTGAATCCTGCCGGCGTAGTGTTCCCGGACCGCGAGCCAGTCGGTGAGAGATTCTTTCTGTGCGCCGGCCAAAGGAATTATCCTTAGCTTATCGCCCTTCCCCTTTCTAACCGTGATAGTGGCCACCCGAGTTTGAGAGATATAAGTACTGCAGGAGCAGAAAGTACAGCTTGCATCAAACTCGAGAATTGTGCACTT
>DAOOPA010000063.1:0-4323 GCA_035388025.1 bacterium | reverse complement strand
ATAGCCTGGATAGAGAGGTTCAATGACAAAGTCACCGCGATAATCGGTTTCCTTATTAAATTCCACACTACTGGGCGTTGGGATGAGTTGCATAAGATAGGGATAAAAATTATAAATTAACGAGAATAAAATTCAACAGTCAACGTAGCGTCAGCCAACAGATTCAATTCTTCAGCCGAGGGATTATCTACAATGACAGCTTCTACTTTGGTGGCATCAAAAGACAACCAGGCGGGCAAATTTTTGCCAGCGCTTTCTTTGAGCAAATGGCTGAGCAACCCGTTCCCCTTGCTCTTTTCGCGAACAGCGATCACATCTCGCAACTTGATTTCATAAGAAGGAATATTGACTTTGGCGCCATTCACTAAAAAATGACCGTGGGAAACCAACTGTCTGGCTTGATCACGCGAGGCGGCCAAGCCTAAGCGATAAATAATATTGTCCAAACGGCGCTCCAAAGAAATTAATAGGTTGGTACTGGCATCGCCTTTGGTTTGACTGGCTCTGAGAAACAAGTTATGAAATTGTTTTTCGCGCAAGCGATACATCTTTTTGACCTTCTGCTTGGCGGTCAGCTGTCGGCCGTATTCACTGCCTTTTCTAGTATAGCCTTTGGGGCCATGTTGTCCTGGCGGATAATTGCGTCTAACAATGCCGCTCTTGGCGCTCAAATCACGCTCGCCTTTAAGAAAAAGTTTTTCTCCAATACGACGACTTTGTCTATCTTTTGGTCCGATATCTCTGCCCATAGTATAAGTTAATTATTATCTTAATTTGATTTATCCCGAACGGAGTGAAAGATTCACTAACTAAATTCATAGGGGTCTTCGCTAAGTTCGGAGTAAATTCATCGTCTAAACACGACGTGGTTTTTTGGGGCGGCAACCGTTGTGCGGAACCGGTGTCACGTCCTTGATGCTGGCAATCTGTAATCCGTTGGTAGCCAGAGCGCGCACGGCTCCCTCCCTGGCCGGGCCAACACCTTTAACAAAAACATCTACTTCCTTAATACCAGTATCTTTGGATTTCTCAATCACTTCCTTGACTACCACGCCAGCGGCATAAGGAGTTGCTTTCTTGGCACTTTTAAAACCACATTTGCCAGCCGATGACCAACTAATAATATTACCGTTCTGATCTGTCAAAGAAACGATGGTGTTGTTATAAGTAGACTGGATATGAGCCTGCCCCCGGCCTTTTAAAAGACGAATGGGGCTTTTTTTCTTGCGGCTTTTTTTAGTTGGCGCCTTTGCTTCACTTGTATTGGGAGTATTGTTTTCCATAAATAGTGATTATTAAGAAAATTAGGTCTTCTGAGCGGCTGGCTTCTTGCCTGAACCAGCAGTTTTTCTGACATTGCCACGCACGGTGCGGGAATTGGTTTTGGTGCGTTGGCCCCTGACCGGTAGGCGTTTAGAGTGTCTGGCTCCGCGGTAACAGTTGATTTCTTTTAAACGTTTAATATTAGCAAGAATATCACGCTTGAGCTCACCTTCGGTTCTGATTTCTGATTCAATAATTTTTCTCAACTGGTTAACCTCCGACTCGGCCAAGTCTTTGCATTTTATATCAGGACTCAAGCCCAATCTTTTAATAATCTTATTGGCAGTGGTCCGACCAATGCCAAAAATATAGGTCAGACCTATTTCCAATCTCTTTTCATTGGGTAAATTGACACCGGCTAATCTAGCCATAAATTAAAAAATAATAAAGATAAATAAATTATCCCTGTCTTTGTTTGTGCTTGGGATTCTTACAAACGACACGCACTCTTTTTTTGCGTCTGATGATTTGACAATCACGACACATTTTTTTGACGGAGGCTCGAACTTTCATAATTTTTTAATAACGATAAACGATACGACCCTTGCCCAGATCATAGGGAGAAACTTCTATTTTGACTTTGTCGCCAGTCAAAAGCATAATCTTATTGAGGCGCATCTTGCCGGAAAGATGGCCCAAAATTTCTTGGCCATTATCTAATTTTATACGAAAACTGGCAGCTGGTAAAAGTTCCACAACCTCACCTTCCATCTCGATAAAACCCCGGCGATTAACACCCGATTGGCCAGAGACGGCTGGCTGGTTGGTTGGTTCATTGCTTAACATCAAAAAATATTTTGATTAAATTAATTTCGGCCTTTTATCAACCAACCGAATAAAACAAAATTAGGTAGCAAGAGCTACACTAAAGCATTCGGCAACTAAATTAGTTTTGAGAAAAGCTAATGTTAATAAAATGCCTTAAATTAAGGATTTTTAAGATACGTATTTATTATACTGGTTTTTTAAAATATGTCAACCAGTTCAGCTAAATAAGTTAATTAAATAAATTTTTGGCTAAAATAAAAGCTTTATTAAAAAACTACAACCTAAGCTATCCACCGAATACAAGAGCAACCAATAGAATAAATTTTTCAGGCAAAAATAATATTTACAACGCCTGTAGCTTAAAAACAACAATCTCTGGCCGGGCCGAGGTTCTGACTGGCGGACCCCAAGACCCGACGCCAGCAGTAACATACAAAGAAAAATTTTCCAACTGATAAAAACCATAATCAAAACCACGATAAACCAAATCTGTAATGAAATTAAAGGGAAAAATCTGACCACGGTGCGTATGACCGGCAAGCATCAAATCAACGCCACTCTTTTTAATTTGTTCAATATCCAGAGGCTCATGATATAGTAAAATAGTGGGGCTAGAGGAAGAAAAACCAGGAACAGAGTTCAGAGAGACCAAAAGCTTGCCCTGACTTTTTTCGCCCAAATATTCCAATCCAACAACATCTAGTCCCTCAAGATTAACAAGCTCATTAGATAAAGTTTTGATTGGCGTATCGGCCAGCAACTTCTGAGCGGTTGACAGTCCAAAAAATTTTTCATGATTGCCATTGACCAAATAGGCGCCGAATCGGGCGTGTAAGTTTTTGAATTCAGCAGTGGAGCTTTCTAACTGCCCTCTGGTGCCATCATAAAAATCACCAGCAATTAAAACCAAGTCCGGTTCTTGCTGGTTGATCAAAGAGATAACTGAGCGGGCGAATTTCGGACCGTAAATATAACCCAGGTGCAAGTCGGATAAGTACACCACTTTTTTGCCTTGCCAAGAGGACGGAAGGCTCCGAAAAGGAAGATCAAATTTTCTGACAGTCGGATAAAAAGAGTTAAACGTCCCAATAATGGTAATAATAAAGCTCAAAAAAATAAAAAAATACCCAGCTAGCGGCAAGGGTAAATAAAAAGAAAAAGCTTTTGACAGGAAGAATAAAAACCAAAGAATTAAAAAAATAAAAAACAAATTTACAGCCAATCCCAGCCAAAGAGAAGAAACCAAATAAGTGAAGCGAAAAAGCCAGTAATCATAGCGAGAGGCGGCAAAAGAGGTAATGATAAAAAGCAGTGGCAAAAGGGAAATAACCACGGCAACCATCTTTCTAAGTCGAGCGCTCACAGGAGAAGTGAATTTCAGCCAGGAATGATAAATAAAAAAATGACTGCCAAAAATTAAAAGACATAAAACAAAAATGAACAGAACAATAGAAAGAGGTTTCATTGAAAAGCAAAGTTCCTGGGGGTTCCCCAAAAATTAAATTTTTAAAATCCGGCCGATAGCTTCGGAAAATGGTTCGGCCTCCGCTTCTAAATCTTCTTCCAGATACTGGCGCAGAAAGGCGCGGATATTGACGGGATTTTCATTCTGAATAGGAATCACTAGGGTCGGCCGCGTGGAAGATTTGAAAACAAAAAATATTTTTTTGGCCACCTCCGGATCATAGACTAGCCAAAATTTTTTGATTTCATTATAGCGATAATTTTTAGCGCCCAACGCCAATCCCTCGTGATCAATAGTAAATTGCAGTTCGTGAACCTGGCTATGATGGTTGATAAACATCGCCATAGCTATCATAATAATGATCAGGGCAAAGAGCCAATTGGCGATTAAAAGAGCATAAATCAGCAAGCCAGCGCCAATAACGGTAGCTGTGATATACCAACCGCGACCGCGATCGTATTTCTCGATTTCAGGAAAAGACCAGGAGATGGGCTCCATAAAGTTAGTTGTTTCTTGGTCCATATGTTTAAACATTAATTATCAACAGTTTAATTTTAACACAAAAAAGCTGAGAGTACCAACAAAGTTTTGACTTTTTGGGTAATATTAAATAGTATTAAATATATGGTATTAAGTATAAATACCAGATATGAGCTAGACTTTTTCGTGGAGAGGTGCCGGAGTGGTCGAACGGGGCACCCTGCTAAGGTGTTAGTCCTTCACGGGACTCGAGGGTTCGAATCCCTCCCTCTCCGCCAGATGTCCAA
>DAOOPA010000062.1:0-4335 GCA_035388025.1 bacterium | reverse complement strand
GTAGAGCGCTTCCATGGCATGGAAGAGGTGAGGGGTTCGATCCCCCTAGGGTCCACCAAAAACCGCCTAAACCACATAGGCTGTTTTTTGTTTTACACCGTTTTATATTTTAATGAACAGTTTATCAACATTATTTTTTTTATCAAAAATAATGTTTTTAGCTAAAATAAAACAAAAAAATCAAAAAATAGATATTTTTTTAAAAAAATAATATTTTTTTAAAAAAATAAAAAATTTACTAATATAAAATAAAATTTAAAAAAACTAAAAAAATCTTTATAAAAATTATTTTTATAAAATATTAAAAACAACAGAGAGAAGGTAAAAACGCTGATCAAGCGGGCGACAAAGAGACAAAAACAACAACTATTAACCAATTTATAATTTAATATTTGGACACTGGATTCTATTTTAAAATATTTTAGTGTATATCAAATATTTTTTCATTAAACACCTTGGAATTTAAGAGAATAATAAGAATTAACAAATAAAAAGATGGCAATTGGGAATAGTATACAAAGAGACTTTTTTAAAAAAATTATTTGTCTAGAAATATGTGGACAAGTTGGGTAAAAACACCAAAAAATGTTAATAAATGTTCCACGTGGAACATTTAGGCCATATTTTATGAGGAAAATGTCTAGGTAGGATTAGAAAAACACTATAATTGATTTCAAGGCCAAAAAATGCTATAATAGATATATATTGAGTGCTATCCACCACCACATGGTGCTATCCACCACCACAGCATAAACACAAAAATTAGCCAAAAAATAAAAACCAAGAAAACAAAAATCCATAAAAATATAAAAATAAAAGAACACAAGAATAATACATTAAATTTTATCCGGACAAAAAACTTTTCTCTTTGATATCGGCGAATGGCACAACGCCAAAACACAAACAAAAAGACTGAAGTTAAAATAAAAACAACAACCAAAAAACAATGTACGCTCAAATTTTCCAAGAAATAGGCCTCACCCCGAATGAGGCAAAAATATATGAAACACTTATAAGCAAAGGAGAGCTTAAGGTGTCTTCTATTTCGCTTAATTCCGGTATCCACCGGCGCAATGCTTATGATGCTATTGATCGGCTGGTGGAGAAAGGCTTGATTTTTCCGGTTTTGAGCAAAGGAGAAAACACCTATAAAGCGGCTAGTCCGTCAAAACTGCTGGAAATTGTCAGAGACAGGGAAAACAAGCTCTCGGCTATCTTGCCAGCCCTAGAAGAGCAATACAACCAAAGCCCCAGAACCCAGGAAGCTTTTATCTATCGCGGGCTTGAGGGTGTAAAAAATTATTTTAAAGATATTTTAAAAACCGGCTCCGATCTTTACATGATTGGCGGGGCCGGTTTTTTGTTTGAACCGAGTCAGCAGTCTCTCGTCAATGGTTTTCTGGGAGAAGCCGAGACTCTTGGGCTGAAAGAGAAGTGGATTTTTTATTTGGAGCAAAAAGAAAAAGCCGAACAGCTTTTTAGAAACAAAGAAGATTATAAATTTTTTTCAGCCGGCAAAATACCAGCAACCAGTATCAGTATCTTTGGCGATCATGTGGTCTCTATCGTGACCGGGGAAAAAGAAAAAGATATCACTCTTTACGTCACCATCGACAAAAAACTGGCCGATGGCTACCGGCAAATTTTTGAAACGCTCTGGCAAAGTCTGCCGGAGGAGGGGAATAATATAAATTAAAAATTAAAAATCAAAATGTACAATCTAATTTCCAAATCCCAATTCCCAATGTCAAACAAAATCCAAAATCCTAATATCAAATTTGAGCTTCGAATTTGGGGTTTTGTTGCCTGCCCGCAATGCTTCGCATAGCGATGCGGGCGGGAAAATTTAGATTTAGGATTTTAAATTAATTTTACATTTTAAACTATTTATATGAAAAATCCAAACCCAACCAAAAATTTTATAGCCTATCTCTATCTCACGCTCTCATTCTTGCCGAGCGCGGTTTTGGGATTGGCTTTTCAGACAGACACTGATCATCTTTACTCTTATCTATCTGACTATCTGGCCACCCAGGATCAACTAATTGAGCAAATAAAAACAAAGCAGGGGAGAGTCCTGGGCGAAACACTCTTTTTGCCAGAGGAGACGAACACCGACGCAAATTTAGATTTGGTCAATAATCCAGTTGAATTAAATACAGTAAATCAATCCGCTCTTTCCAATCAAGATGAAAGCCTAGCTGAATTGGGGGAGCACCTCTCCCAGCTGGAAAACAAATTGGTTGATCCGGATTTTCTCAGCGCTCTTCAGGGTGAAAAAGGCGATCCTGGCCCCATGGGTCCAGCCGGCCCGGTTGGTTCCGCCGGCTCATCTGCTTCTAACTCAGGTTCTTATGCCTCTATTCCCTCCATCCAATATATTTATGGCAATACTATTGCTCAAAATTCCGCTGATCCCCACAACGTGACTTCCCTGGCCGCCATGAATCTTTCCGGCGAAACCCTAGTCGTCAAAAAAGCGGATATTGGCGAGTGGGCAGATATTGGTGGAACTCTGACCGTGGCTGGGATTACGACTTTGAATAACAATCTAAATGTTACTGGCACAGCTTCCTTTTCTGGTGGTCTAGCAATCTCTGGTTCAGCCACCATCCCCAATCTTAATGCTTCTACCACCATTATTGATACTTTGACCGTCACTGGCACACTAAATCAATCAGGTGGCTCGTTTACTGGTTCTACTACCACAGTCAGTGGTAATTTCAGCGTGCAGGACGCTGATGGCAATGTCCGTGTTTACGTGGACAATAATACTGGCTCAACTGGCGTGGCCACTTCCACCCCTGGTGGCACTTACGGAGAAAAACTAACCGTGGCTGGCAGTGGCTACTATACTGGCGGCCTCTATGTTGATGGTTTGTTCGTCAATCTCCAAGCCAGGATCGCTACTCTCAATGCTACTTCTTCCAGCTTTGATAATCTCACCGTCAATACCGCGGCCATTTTAAATGGGTTAACTGCCGTCAGTGATGGGCGGATTGCGGTCTTGAATGCCACCTCATCAACTATTGATAATCTGACCGTTAATACCGCTATTAATTTCCCGGCTGGTTCACTACAGGCCGGGGACTTGGCTTTGACCGAAGGGTATATTCTGACTGGTAATGCTTCAAATTATGCGGAAGCAACATCGTCTATCTTTGTTGCCGAGAATGGGAATGTGGGGATTGGCACGGCGAGTCCGGGGGCGAAGTTGGAAATCAGCACGGTTAATACAAATGGCGCCATTGCCGAGAAGCTTACTGTTTCCGCAGATACTGATGGAGATTACGTGTATGGAAACTACAATGTGGTTAATACGGGCTCTGGTACTTTGGCAACTGGTGAAAGAGAGTCATCTGGAGTTTATAATGATATTACTGTTGCCACCAATGTAGATAATGACTGGAATTATTGGGCTAGTGGTTATGGTTTATTTAATAAGTTCAATATTACCGGCGAGGGTGGTTATGGATACGGAATATACAATATAGCATACCAAGGCGATTCAGTTGCAACATATGCCAGCTTAACAGGAATGAGGAATTATTTTAATCCAGACAATATCGGATCGGGCGCAACTCTTAGGGGGTCAGATAATTCAATCTATTTAGAAAATCTAACCACTGGAACGGCAACCGCTTATGGTGTATATAATGATTTTATTGGAAACGGAGGAGGGGTAGCTACTTTATATGGTATTTATTCTAACATGAGAACTAATAACGGAGACATGGGCTATGCTTATTATGTTGGAAATGGTTTTGGTGGTTCGACAGGGGGAACACAATATGGGCTATATTCTAACTTTAGCGATACAGATGTCACCTACTATCCGATTTATGAAGCGAACAATTTTGGAAATAATATTCTTTATGCTAACACTCGAATAGGATCCACTGTTAATGCTAACAACACCTTGTCTGTGACAGGGAATGCAGACTTTACTGGCTCCGTCGGTATCGCCACCACCACACCATACGCCAAACTTTCTGTTGTTTCTGATGATTACAATTTACCAAAGTTTATGGTCGCGTCTTCTACTGGATTTACTACACCAAGTTTGTATGTGGCGAGTAATGGGAATGTGGGCATCGGGACGACCGCGCCGCTGGAGAAATTGGCGGTGCAGGGAAATATATCGGTGAGTGGCAATCTTTTGCCACAGGTAACCGGCGGCAAGATTCCCGCAGTTACCGTGGACGCAACCGGCATTGTGGGATATTATTCTTCCCTGGCTCTGGGCACCGACGGCTTTGCCCGCATCGCGTATTCTGATCGTACCAACGCTGACCTCAAATTCGCCCAGTGCACCAACGCCGACTGTTCAACGAA
>DAOOPA010000061.1:0-4605 GCA_035388025.1 bacterium | reverse complement strand
AAAAATTATCAAAAAATATTACTAATTATTTGTCTGTTCTAGACAAGCACCTTAAAAATTTAAAAATAAAAAATCAAAGCGACAATTCAAAATTTAAAATTATAATAATCATCCCGCACCAGCGGGATACCAAAATTTTGATTTTTGGTTTTTGCCTTTTAATTTAACAATTAATTAATGTCTAGTATATGAAGAAAAATATCATTTTTGCCATCGTTCTCGTTCTTGTCGCCGCCGGTTTTTTCTATGGCGGCATGCGCTATCAAGCCGGTAAAACCCCTACTCGCGGTCAATTTGCTGGCGGTCCGCCAGGCATGGTTGGCCAGGGTTTTATGAATCGCTCCGGCAATACTGGCCTGGGTTTTATTAGCGGAGAGATTCTTGGCAAAGACGACCAAAGCCTCACGGTCAAATTAAACGATGGTGGCTCTAAGACAATTTTTTATTCTGCCTCCACCACCATTGGCAAAATGGCCAGTGGCACCCCGGCTGATTTGATCGCTGGTACTCCAGTAATGGTCACTGGTAAGACTACGTCCGATGGTTCTCTGACTGCCGAAAGTATTCAAATCAGAACAGGTTCCGAGCCTCTGGGTCCTGGCGCGCCAGCCTCGCCGAGACAACAGTAAGTTATTTTCCTTAGAAGACCGCTCTTTGGTGCACGAAGGGCGGTTTTTGTTAACTTGCTAAAAGTGTTCCTGTCGGGTAAAATTAATTTATGTATTAACTTATTAGTAAAAAAAAATTTATGTCTTCTCAAAAGACGATTATTGTCCTACTCATAGTTCTTGCTCTTGTTATCGCCACCTATATTTTTATTCCTAGTCCGGGTCAAAACAATCCCGCTCCAGTGGCAACCAACAATTCTTCTCCTGTTCAGAGTCAGACCGTTGATCTAGCAGTCAAAATAAATGATTCCAATCCCAATCCCGAGACAGTTAATCAATTAACCGAAAATGTTATGGAACTAAAAGCAGAAACCTTGACCGAGGGCAAAGGCGAGCCGATTGCCACTGGTAAAACAGCGGTCGTCCACTATACCGGCTGGTTGACCGATGGCACCAAATTTGATTCCAGCGTTGATCGTGGTGAGCCGTTTGAATTTGTTGTCGGCGCTGGTCAAGTCATCCCCGGTTGGGACCAAGGCGTCGCCGGTATGAAAGTAGGGGAGAAGCGCAAATTGACTATCCCGTCCGATCTGGCCTATGGCGATGCTGGCGTCGGTCCTATCCCCGGTAAAGCCACGCTCGTTTTTGAAGTTGAGCTTTTAGGTATTAAATAGTGTTTTATACTAAATACTATATACTATATACTTGATACTAAAAATATGGACTCACAACCCAAAAAGCTCTACCGCTCCACCACCAACAAAATCATTTTTGGTGTTTGCGGCGGACTAGCTGAATATTTTGATCTTGATCCCATTATCGTCCGCGCGCTGTTTGTGCTCTTCGCGCTCATGGGTGGGGGAGCGATCATTCTCTATTTACTGCTCGCCCTGATCATCCCGAGTGACAACCCGGCTGTCAGCTCTAGCCAGGAAGTCAAAGATTTTGCCCGCGATCTCGGCACCAAGGTTCACGAAGTTGCCGGTGAATTCAAGAGCCCCAAACCAGATCAATCATCCGCCACCGGTTCTGGTCGTCGCTTCTTTGGGCTAATAGTTTTATTGATCGGCCTTTATTTTCTGCTTAGAGAAATATTACCCTGGCCTCTGTTTCATTTTTATTTCTCCTGGTTCCGCTGGGGACTCTTCTGGCCGTCACTCATTATTCTCACCGGTGTGTATATCATGGTCAAGAAAACCAGGGTTTAATTGTTTAAAATAAAATAAAGGTGACATGTCTGAATGTCGCCTTTATTTTTATCAATATTGAAAATATATTTATACCAGCTGGTGGATATTTCTCCGTGATTTTCGGTCTCTGGCATCTATTGGCGTTTGGGTTTATTGTTCTCTATTCTCCAATCACCACTCTAGCCAGCCCGATCAACGCAATTCCTAATACAAACCATGTTGTCTGCCTGGCGATTTTCTTACTGTCCGTCTCATGATGAATAATGGGGATCAGATCCGCCATGGCCAGATAAATGAAATTGCCGGCCGCTACGGCTAAAAGATAGGACGTTATCGCCCACTCGCCGGCAAAAAAGTAGGCGAGTACGGCCCCCATTACCGCAGTCAGGGCAAATAAAAAATTGTACAAATATATTTTTTTGATTGACAAACCAGCGTATGACAAGACTCCGGCATCAGACAACTCTTGGGGGATTTCGTGAATCATTACCGCCACTACCGTCAAAAATCCTAGCCGCGTGTCAACCATAAAAGCTGAGGCCAAAACCGCGCCATCCACAAAATTATGCAGTCCGTCTCCAAACAAATTGAACCAAGCTAGGTGCCGGTGCTTTCCCTCGGCGCAGTTCTCATGTTGGCAATGGTGCCAGTGGAAAGTTGTTTCCACTAAAAATAAGATCAAAATTGTTAAAAGTACGGTCAGGCCTAATTTCTCAGCCGTTAATCCGTTTTCCAAGCTCTCCGGTATGATATCCAGCCAAGCCACTGCCAAAAGTACGCCGGCTGCCAGGCTGATTAGCCCGCCGATTTTTTTATGCATGCCAGCTCGGAAGAATAAGAAAATTCCCAAGGCCGAAATCAGACTTACAATCACCGTGGCCAAGATAATTAAAAATAGTGTCATAGAAATTGTTTTTTAGGGACGTATCATTTTGTGCCCGAATAATTTTAGGAGCAGTTCGCCAAGACTGTCAAATTATAAAATCAATATAGCATACAAACAAACAGTAGGCGAGAAAACCTTACTTTATGAATCAAAAGAACGCGCCAGTGGCGCGTTCCTACCATAATTCATTATTCATAATTCATTATTCAAATCCTATACTCCCATGGCGCTCCTATACTGTTCCGTTTTCTGCCAGCTTTCCCAAGGTATTGTTGGGTGTACGGTTACTCCTCCTAGTTTGATCGCCTCAATGATCGCTTCTAGCGGATAATGTCCATAAATATAAGCGCGAATCAGGGTTTGCCAATTTTTATCACTAATTTTTACTGCACCCATTCTTTGGCGCACCAGCTTTTTTAGCTCGTTGCCCTTGGCTGTTTCCTGGCTGGCGCTCAATTTAGGTCGATAATAAAGGACTACTTGTAGCTTGGCACTGCCAGCAATCAGGGGGTCATAGCCGTATTTCAATTCCACATCGTCATTATAACCATCGCCGTCCGTGTCTTTTTTCTTTGGATTAGTGTAAATCTCTCTCTCGTAGTCGTCAGACAAAGTATCGTCATCAGAATCTTTCAGATCGGCCGGTCCGGCGCTTACCGCCACTTGATTATTTATTTTTTTCTGCGTGGTTAGCCTGGAAAATTCAGCCGGACTGTAGGTTCTAAAAGTATATTCGCTTGTCTGCTTGTTTTTTCCGTAAAAACTGTCATAGCACTCCAGTTTATAATAATAAATCGTGGCCGTCTCCAAACCAGTTAAAGAAATTGAATGGTCTATTAGTCTCTCTTCGCTATTGGCCTCCAGTTCTTTATTGTAATCCCCGCTTTTTACGCCATAACGGATCTTGCACTTAGCCACCATATTAGTTTGCCAGTATATATTCGCTCCGTTGGTGAAAACCATCGCCGGGTCTGCCGCCATTGGCTGGATTTTTTCAATGACTAATTCTGTTTTATCCGACAGATATCTGTCTGTTCGGCTCTGTATCACCATATCGGTTTTATTGCCATCTCTATCTTCAGCGATGATTTTGAAATAATATTTTTGGTCAGTATCTAGTCCGCCGATAATTTTATCATGTTTATTTTTCAAATCACCCTCGCCCTCCCCGCGATCCAGGTTGTTATAGTCAGTCCCGAATTTTATTTCTGCTCGGGTTTGCTCATTGGTTTCCCATGCAATAGCGATTGCGTCTTTGGTTGCCTGAAGGACGCGGGCGGAAATGAATTCCGGAGCCAAAGTATCTGGCATATCTTTTGTACTAAAAGTCTGCAAGAACAACTCCTTTGATTCTCCGCTTTTTGTTACCGCCACTATTTTATAATAATAAGTAACATCCCGTTCCAGTCCGGAAAGGGTTGATTCATGGTTGTAATCATAGACTCCATATTCCAGGGTTTTATCGAGTTTATCAGGATTCTTGCCATAATAAATATAAGCCTTCGTGGGCTCATAAAAAGTATCCCAGCTTATTTTGGCCGAACCATTTCTGATGGCGTAGACATAAACATTGCTAAAACTGATTTCTGCCTGGGTTGGCAAGGCGCCACTGAACAGAATTACCATCAAAATAACTACATAAATAGCTTTTTTACTCATAAAATTAAGGTTATAATTTACCACTTTATTATTACATATTTTTATCATTTTGTCAATAAATGTTGTATTGCAGCTGCAATGTTAACAAAATTTTTGTCCTTAAATATTATTTGCTTATTTTTGTACCAAACCAGATAAAAACCCAAAAAAACAAGCGTCTTTATGGGGATTTTATTTAAAAAATCTTGCCACCTTCTATTATTATGATAAAATTAGGAGCTTGCATAGAACAGCATAAACATTTATGCTGAAAATATGGCAG
>DAOOPA010000060.1:0-4896 GCA_035388025.1 bacterium | reverse complement strand
AGAATAAATTATGAAGAAAATTTTAGGTAAATACAGCTTAATAAAAGACGAGTCGATTCACGTTCTTTTGTCTTTGCCAGTGATTGCTTTGGGTTGTTTGATGAATTTGAGTTTGGCCCAGGCGGCGGTGTGTTTTGCGGCTGGTTTTATGGTGGATGCCGATCATTTTTTTAATAATTTGATTGTAAAAAAGGTAGTCAAAGTAAAAGAGTATCGAGGGACGATGTCGCGCGGAGCCGACGGCTATACACCAAAAATTTTTCATGGGATAGATATGGCGGCAGCCGCTGGATTTTATGTCCAACATTCGGCTGAAAATTGGATTTTTGCGACTTGTTTATTTTTAGTGTTGGTTTTGCACGAATTATGGGATTTTTTGGTTTATCCACACCATTATTCAGAATTGTTTTTGGTTAGTCGAGCGGTGAAGAGGTTTAAGCCCGGGATAAGAAATAAATTAGTGGGCGTATTTTTTGATAATGATACTTTGAAATATTAGAAAAATTTTGAGATGATTGGAGTTCAAAATTAAAAATTGATTTATTAATTGACATTAAATTTATGCCCATATCATGGAATAATGATTTGAGCGTTAATGTTAAGGAAATAGATGCCCAACATCAGGTTTTTTTGAAAATATTGGCAAATGTAACCGAGCTTTTGTGCCGGCCGGAGCGCGTTGAAGAACTGGATGATTTGATGCGTCAACTGGAAAGTTATATGGCCTATCATTTTGCCACTGAAGAAAGATATTTTGACGAGTTCGACTATGAATTTGGCGAGGAGCACAAGGCGGAACACCGCGAACTGGCGGCTAGGGTCGCAAAATACAAAAGCCGTTATAAGGCAGAGGGTGATTCAATCTTGCCCGAAGTGGTTGATTTTTTGGAAGACTGGCTGGTAGAACACTTGGAGAGCCAGGACAAAAAATATACCCAATGTTTTAATAGCCATGGATTATTTTAAAAATTATTAATAATTAAAAGAAGAATAATATGAAAGAGACACAAGCCAATTTGCTCAAGGCCATCGCCGGCGAGTCTATGGCGAGAAACAAATATACCTATTTCGCGGAAATAGCCAAAAAGGAAGGATATGAATGGATTGCTCAAGTTTTTTTGGAAACCGCGGACAATGAACGAGCCCACGCGCAAGAAGAGTTGGAAGCGCTGGAGGAAAGGGCGGAAATGACGAATACTTATGATATCCAGCCGCTCGGGACAACTTTGGAAAATTTGCGTCATGCGGCCGAGGGTGAAGAATATGAATTTGGGACAATGTATCCGGATTTTAAAAAAGCGGCCGAAGAGGAAGGGGAGACGACGGTTGCCCATTTGTTTCAGGAAATATTGGAGGTGGAAGAAAAACACGCTGAGCGTTATAGGATTTTGGGCGATAGATTGGAACAAGGCAAATTATTTGAGCAGGAAGAAGAGGTGGAGTGGAAGTGTCTGAATTGCGGTTATGTTCACAAGGGTAAGAGCGCACCCGGGAAGTGTCCATTGTGCCAAAAACCACAAGGTTATTATATGCAGATCGGGGCGGTAAGATAGGATTTTTGAATAAGGATTTATGATTTAATAATATTAGATTGGATATAAATAATATGGACAAAGAAGGATATATTGAACATCTATCACCAGAGGAAAGAGGGCGACTAATTCCCAACAGGGTGGATGAGATTTTTGGTATATTGCGGAAAGCGGCATTGAATGAATTTCCAGAAGATCAACGTTGGGATAATGCTCTACCTTTAATCTCAGTTATTTTAGCTTCAACCGAGAGTTATGAAGGACGGAAGTTTAATTTAAATTCTTTTGGTGCGTTGTTAAATAGTAAGCCGTTAAAGGGTAAAGATTGTGTTGAGATGGGTTTTGGATCGCCCCAAGAAGCTCATCTATTAGTGCTCCCTCAGTTTGGTGCCCGTGTATGGGGTATAGATCCAGATGATGAGGCGGTTAGGAGGATAAAAGGATGGATTTTTGAGGAGGATAATTTGGATGATGATAGTAACCCATTGTTATTATCAGATAATGTTAAGACTGGTGAGGCTAGTAATTTGGCGGATATTTTTCCTGGTAAAAAATTTGATATACTATTAAGTAGTCGTGTTTTGGAAGAATATCCTATGTGTGGAATGGGTAGCTTGGGTAAGGGAATAGATAAAGCAAAACAATTTTTATCCAGAACATTGCCGGAGCTCAATGATGGTGGTCTTTCTATACATACCACTACACAAGATTTTTTGATTGATGATAAGGATTTATTAGGAGCATTGGGCTATGAGGTGCCAGTTTTAAATAGTAGATTCAAACAAAATAATTGTGGAGATGTTTATTATTATACTGTACTAAGGAAAGCAAAAGAGCAATAAGATAATTATATATCGGTCAAAAAGATAATTTTTGCTAGTCCGTGTCTTTTGAACCAAAATATCAGAGCACAAAAGATAGCCAAAGCTCCAGGAGTTATAAAGGAGTTTGTGGATTTTTGTTGGCATAAAGATTACGGTATAGTGGTCCTGAGTGTGAAGCAAATGCATTGATCCGTCCGTCTTTGAATAAAGAGGATTATGATAATAAAAAAACAAGAGCGATCTGTAAGAGAATTGCCAAAGGGGTAGTAAGGCAGATAAAAGATTTTAGAAAGGGTGGTTATAAGATCATGGGTATCTTTGGTATGGAGGGCTCACCGACTTGTGGTGCTGTAGTGACACATATCCGCCCGCAAGGTGATATATTGAGTGGTAAAAAAGGATTATCGGTCAGAGGGGAAGGGGTGTTTATTGAGGAATTAAAAAAAGAATTGAAACGAAATCATTTAAAAGTCCCGTTTTTTGATTGGGATATACAAGCCAAAAAGTTTTTGTTATAATCTGTGAACCTAGGGTTTGGTGTTAAATGACGTGAAGTCGGGATAAATTCCACCGTTGAAAGTAAAAATATATCCGCAAATCGAAGGGATGCTCCCGACATGAAGTCGGGATAAACTTCGCGGTTGAACCTGTATACTGGCAGGCGGGTCGGATAGCCTTGCCAGCTTTGTATCAGTTTATCAACTGCGTTGTGAACTGGTGAGCGAGTTCGTTCATTTCCAGGTATAAGAGAATTTAAAAAAAATAGAGACAAAAAATTAAATATAATTATTTCTTTAGAGCGGAGGGATGCCGGAGCGGTTGAACGGGACAGTCTTGAAAACTGTTAGGCCTTCACGGGTCTCGCGAGTTCGAATCTCGCTCCCTCCGATTTAAAGAAATAGAATTTGTCCTTTCGCACTAAAAGCGATGAGCGGAAAAACTGTTAGGCCTTCACGGGCCTCGTGAGTTCGAATCTCACTCCCTCCGATTTGATGCCAAGGTGTTTCTTGAAAATAGCCCGGAACAGGGGTTATTTTTGATTGGTGTGGATAAGATCTTGACATTGATGTTAGAAAGATATAACATAGAAGTATGTTAATTAATTCTAACATAAACATATGACGTTAAAAAATTATCAGAGAGTAAAAATTGCCCTTACGATTATTTTAGCTCTAGTGATCAGCCAATCGCTTGTGTTCAAAAACTATTTGATTCCGATCGCTCTTATGGTGGCGAGTGCCCTTGTCTTGATATTTTTGCGACGCCGAGTGTCGGAAGTGATCGCGGATGAAAGAGACTATATGGTCGGGGGCAAAGCGGCGCTTTTAACGATCCAGATTTATGGCTGGGTGGCGACGATTGCCATGTTGATTTTTTATGGCTTGAGAGATTACAATTCAGCTTATCAGCCGATCGGCCTAGTGTTGGCATTTTCAACTTGCATATTGCTATTGTTGTATTCTTTGTTTTTCCGTTATTATCACCGGGTCAGTCTGGCGGATAAAAAATATCTTTATACCGCACTGGTCCTATTATTATTTTTGGTCTTTATGGCTTTCGCTTTGCGCGTATTCTCCGGAGAAGACAATTGGCTGTGCCAAAATGGGGAGTGGGTAAAACATGGTCAGCCTGATTATCCAGCGCCGAACGTGGAATGTAAATAATTTTATGGAAAATAAAATCAAGGAAGAAAGAATAAAATTGAATATGACTCAAGAAGAATTGGCGGCAAGAGCCGGGGTGCGACGGGAGACGATTGTTTTTTTGGAGCAGGGTAAATATAATCCATCTTTACGTTTGGCGTATGGAGTCGCTCTGGCGCTCGGGACCACGATTGATAAATTATTTGTTTTTGATAAATAGTAAGTCGCGCGAGAAAGAGCCGTCCAGTAAATGGCCGGTTTTTTTGTGGGAAGCATTATTTGGTGTTATGATAAAACAAGAACAAATAAATTTTTGTTATGGGAATAATTTGGGCGCTCATCGCGATGCTGACTTGGGGACTGGGAGACTTTTTGATCCAAAAAAGCATTCGGCGACTGGGTACTATGTCGCAAAAAT
This sequence comes from bacterium, assembly GCA_035388025.1. Lineage (GTDB taxonomy): Bacteria > Patescibacteriota > Patescibacteriia > UBA2196 > GWA2-42-15 > JAAZMX01. The sequence continues at coordinate 479 of DAOOPA010000060.1, read as the reverse complement.
TGGCCAGCTGGTTTTTGATGAAAAATGACGATCGGTATAGCACTTGGATCGTGTTGTTTTATATCTGCGGATTTGGGGCAATCACTCTGACGCCATTTGTCTTGCCGGAGATTAGATTTTTGACTGGCCGGGATATCCTCATGCTTTTGACAGTCGGGATAGTCATGCTCGTGGCGGCTTTACTGGATTTTAAGGCATTAAAGATAGGCAAAATATCCATTGTGGAACCGGTATTCGCCCTGGAAATACCGATCGTGATGCTGTTCACTAGCGCGCTTTTGGGCGAGGTATTGAGCGGCAACCAGTATATGATGATTGCTATTTTGGTGGTGGCTATTATTTTGATTTCAGTAGAAGATTTTTCCCGATTAAAAAAATTTGCTTTTGAGCGGGGCGTCGGTCTGGCAATAGCGGCGACGATTGCCATGGGCGCGGCGGATTTTTTGGAAAAACCCTTCGACGACGCCATTCTGATCGAG
>DAOOPA010000059.1:0-5069 GCA_035388025.1 bacterium | reverse complement strand
GAGTCACTGCCTGAAGGCAAGGAATTTGAAGAACTCAAGCAACAGTTAAAAGATAGGGTTTGTTTCTTTTTTGGTTCTACCCTTCGTTACCTGGGTGGCCACTGGTGCGTGCCGTCTGTGGGCTGGAGAAGTTCGGGTTGGAACCGGTATGCGAATTGGCTCGACGATGATTGGGTCTCCTACTATCGGGTTGTCCTCCTCGAGCGATAACTTTATTGTTTTGAACTTTGGTTTTTGATTTTTTGTCCCCATTTGCCATTTGATATTTGTTTTTTGCTTTTGAAAATGAATTTAATTAAATAAAAATGTCAAAAGAAAGCTCGGAATTTAAAAATGTAGATATCCAAAAATCAGCTGAACCGGAAGCGTTTGAAGCGCTTTTTTGGCGAAGCCAAGACAAAGAAAGAGAAAACCAAATTTTAGACCAGTTTACTCCTGAACAACAGAAAATAATTAAATCTCGGCAAAGAATTTTATCATCCCTCGCTTATTTTATTGGCAAAGATTTTGAAATTCCGATTGAGTTGGGGTTGCCGACTCCTGATTGTCCATCTGGCTGGCGTCAAGGCCAAAAAGCGGATGGAACGGTTTTTTTGCAAATGAATGCTCATGATCTACTTGATAAGCAAATGGATTTTTTGCGATTTGTTACTTGCCATGAAGGCGGTCATCGTCGAATTTCTCGCGTAGAGAATATTCCGCTTGAAGAGTGGCGAGAAAATGGTTTTTCATTTTTGATGAACGCCATTGAAGATCCACGCGATAATAACTTCGTGGCCGACAACTATCCTATTTTTGCCGAGCAGATGAAAACGGCCTATGAACCGGAGTTTGATTTAGAGGAACAAGCAAAGGTCAAAGCAGAAGATAAACTTGGATTTACACCACTTTTTATGCAAGCTGGTTTTGAATATATTAAACAATGGTATCGACAGAGGCAAAACCAGCCCGTGGAATTGACGGCTGATTTGCCGCCTGAAGTTAAAGAAGTGGTTGAGAAAACTTTGGAAATAGCCAGTCGGTCATGGTGGCTCTACCCCTCCAAACAAGAAGCCGATGAAAGCGAGGATTTAATCAAGCGTTATGCCGATGCTTCTTATCGACTTAACCGTGATTTGATTTGGCCAGAATTTAAGAAGTTAGTTGAACAGGATGTTAAAGATCAGAGAACGGAAGAATTTTTGAAAGAAAGTGTGTCATCCTTGCCTCAAGAATTGAAAGATAAACTAACTCCCGAAGAGGCAGAAATGCTGGAAGAAGCTATCCAGCAAGCGCTTGAAGAAGGTGAGTATAAAGAAAAGGTAGAAGGTGACAAAGAAAAAACTGATGAAGGCGATAAAGGCGAAGGGGGCCAGGTTGACGAAATAGGGGAAGGTAAATCAGAGGGTCAAGGTGGAGAAACAGAACAGAAAGCGATCCCCCTTGGTTCTTTGTCGCGGGAACTTAGAAATAAAATAGGAGAGTATATTGATTCTTTGCCGCAGGAAGAGAGGGACAAACTGGAAGAAAAGGCGAAAAAAGCCCTGGGCGACTTTGAGGAAGAAATTGGGGAAGAAATTGCCGGCAAGCTCGCGGATGACCCGCAAAAAAAAGCGACAAGGGAAAAAGAAGAAAACGGAGACGATACTGGAGATCAAACTCTACCAACCGAAGTATCTCGTGAGCCATCGCCGGAAGATTTAAAGAGAGAAAAAGACCTGCAAAACTTAAGAGGGAAGTTGGAAAAAATTTTTGAACGCGACCAGGGCGCTTACGAACAAGCACGGCGCGAGGTGATGCCGATTATAAATAGATTAACAGACGAACTAAGGGACATCTTTCGAGAACGGCGAAAGGTGAAGCATGAGGCTGGTCATAAGACCGGACCAAAAATTAATATTACGAAGAGAATCAGTGAGATTGCCAAGGGTATTTTGTCGATTGAAAGTCGAGCTTGGGAAAAGCGGGAAGCTCCCGGTGAAAAAGATTATGCGATTTCTTTATTGGTTGACCTATCAGGTTCTATGCGGGGCAACAAAATTGCGGAAACTTTTAAAGCTGTTATAGTCTTGGCTGAAGTTTTAAATAAACTATCCATTATGTCTGAGATTCTCGGTTTCAATGATAGAATTTATGAATATCAAAGTTTCAAAGAGCGATTGTCAGCTGAGGCCAGGTCAAAAATGGGCTCAATGTCTTTGGAAGTTGATTCTGATCGCGCGTTGTGGAATGATGATGGTTGGGCTGTTAAGGAGGCTTCTGCTCGTCTCGTTAAGCGTCGAGAAATGGCTAAGTTTTTAATCGTTCTATCTGATGGTGAGCCTGAACCTTCGCCTGCTCACAATAAGAAAGACTACAATCTAAACAAAGTTGTCCAAGACATTGAAAAAGGGGGTGAGCATAAAATTATCGGATTAGGTATCGGACCGAATACTCACCATGTGGCCAGATACTATCATCATAATATTGCCAATGTTGGCCTTGACGAAATGGCCAATCGTTTGGGGCGCTTGCTTAAGGAGATGATTGTTGATTACGATAAATTTTGATAATATTAAAGTATATGAAAAAGTCATTTAGTGACCAGATTGAAGAATATCTCTCATTTTTTAAAGCCCAAAAGGAGGCGGGTTTGTTGATTTTTGATTTTGCCGAAGATCAGAAAGAAGCAGAAGACTTGTTAAGTGCAAACAAATTTGTCGTGGCATCTGATTGGCGCGAAACCTTGACTGCTCTTAAAAATAGCCAATCGGTTGCTTTGTGTTTGGCTAAAAAATTGAGTCCGGAGGTCTATAGTGTTATGGCGCAGTATGCTGATCGGGCGGGAGAAATTCAGATTATGAATCCGGAAACTATGATTTTGGAACAGGTAGAATTTGAGCCACAAGAAAGTCATCTGCTAATCTTGGCGCAAAAGGATATTCTGCGTGAAATTGAAAACAAGTTTAATATCAAAGACAAAGTCGGTTTAATTGAGATAATAGAATAAAATGCCAAGCTTTGAACAACAATTTAATATGACGCCTCCCCAAGAAGGAGACCAAAAGAAAAAAAGGGGAGCTAAAATTGTGCCACCGCCCGATAATTTAGAGTTGCCGATTGATGATAAATTGCAGCCCTTGGAAAACCAGGAAGAATCAGTCTCTTTTCTCGGGGTTGATGTTCCGAAGGGCGGAGGGGGAGAAAGAGTGCCTAATCTGGATCGTTTTTCTAAAGATGTTCTAACTGACTTTGATTATCGCTTTATGAGGGATATTGCTGTTGCCCTAAAGCTAAATCAGGGGGTTTTGGTTGAGGGTGGTTCGGGAATTGGAAAATCTCGTACTATTGACCGAATGTGCGCGTTATTGAATCGTGAATCCTATTATGCTAATTGTCATGATTTTGATGCTGATGTTTTGATTGGCAAGATGACAACCGTTGAAGGAACCCAGAGTGGGTTTGGCTGGCGTGATGGGCTTGTTGTAAGCGCTGTTCGAAATGGCGGCGTTTTGTTTTTGGATGAGTATAATTTTATGAAAGGCGAGACAAGGGCCGCTTTGCATGAAATCATTGATGCCATTTTGCAGGGCAAAGACGAGATTACCTTAGTTGATAATCATGGTGAGCGAGTGCCGGTGCATCCTGATTTTAGAATTATCGCCGCCCAAAATCCGCCTGGTGGCAAACATGGTGATCGCGAGGTGCTTGATCCGGCACAATACACAAGATTTAGCCATATAAAATTGCCAGAAGATTTGCCACGAGAAGTCAAACGAGCAAGGGCATTGGGATTTTTGGGCAAAGATAACGAGATTACGGTTGGTCAGGATGAGTATTTGTTGCCGGGCGGGATTTCCCTTGAAATGCTAAAAGAAGTGCCCGGGATTGAAAATTTGTTTGATAAATATATAGAGTTTACTGAAGCAATAGAGGCAATGGTTGAAAAAGGAGAACTAGGAGCTGAACAATCCCAGCCACCCTACTTTTCTTTTCAAAGGGACTATGACCGGGTAATTAGTTTCGTCCTAACTTTTTATCGGGGCGATCTTAATGAAACTTTTCATAAAGCTTTAAATTATTATTTTGCTAAACGGCTGGAAAGTTCTTCTGATCGGGCTAGAGTTGAAGAAATAATTGCCTCTATTAAATACGAGCCACCACAAGACAGCCGTCGTCAGACTTTGCCCGAGCCCGAGGTAGAACCTGCCGAGCTAGAATCGGAAAAGGAGATTGATTATTTGATAAAATCTCTTGATACTGGGAAGGAAAAATTTGCTCCGGGTCAATTGGTCAAAAGACCTGGAGGTGAAATTAGTGTCTTTGTTGGGGTATCTAAAGAGGATGGCTTGCCTGTATTTAAACCATACAAAAGCAAGACATCATCCGGAAAAATAGAAGAAAAAATGGCGATGGGGCAAGAAGACTTTTTGAAAGACACTTTTAAAAAGTGGGGCGCAAGCGATGAGCAGATATCAGAAGTCAAGTTGAAGCCAGAGCTTAAGGATCTCAAAAAAGTTAAATCAAAGGAATGGGAAAAAATGAAAGATGATATTGACCCTGATAAATTGGGTGAATATACCTTAAATCCGGAAATGACTATTTTGTCTGAAACTGATTTTGAACAGTTAACTAAAGAGGGAAAAGTTAAGGTGGAAACACTGCCTGATAAATTTAACGGCCAACCCCTTTATGAAGTGGTTCAATATATTATGAAAACCTATAGTGGTAAGTATCATATTCCCGGTATTGAATACTGGCAATGGCTCTTGGCTAATCCAGGTAAGTCGCCAGCTAGCTTAAGGGACGGTAATTATCATTTCTTTTTTGGCTCCACCCTTCGTGGCCTGGATGGCCGCTGGTGCGTGCCGTCTGTGGTCTGGGTAAGTTCGGGTTGGTACCGGAATGCGGGTTGGCTCGCCTATGATTGGGACTCCAACTATCGGGTTGTCCTCCTCGAGCGATAACTTTATTGTTTTGAACTTTGGTTTTTGATTTTTTGTCCCCATCTTGCCATTTGATATTTGTTTTTTGCTTTTGAAAATTAATTTAATTAAATTATCTTATGCCTAAAGAGTCCACCCCCCAAATCCCATCAAACCCAGACTCCA
>DAOOPA010000058.1:0-5110 GCA_035388025.1 bacterium | reverse complement strand
GACCAAAAGCTCTGGGTTTCCAACGCTTAAGGGCTGGTCCTTGATCAACCCGGATTTCTTTAATAAAGAGATTGTCTTTTTTCATTTGAAAATTGTGTTCAGCATTGGCAATCGCGGAATTCAGGAGCTTTAAAAGCGGAACCGCGGCAGATTGCGGAGCAAATTTAAGCTTGGATTCAGCTTTTAAAACAGCCAAACCGCGAATGGCATCCGCGACGAGGCGGACTTTTCTTGGTGATTGTCTCAGATATCTTAATTTAGCAAAGGCTTCCATAAGGATTATTTTTTAGATTCATTTTTAGCTGGAGGGGCGATAGTGGTTTTGGCGGCGGCGGCTTGTTCTTCCTCGCGTTGTTTTTTGCCACCATGCTTCATAAATTTGCGGGTTGGTGAAAATTCTCCTAATTTATGGCCGACCATGTTTTCCACCACAAAGACAGAAAGATGCTGTTTGCCGTTGTGAACGCCAAAAGTAAAACCAACCATTTCCGGAGTGATGGTGCAATCACGAGACCATGTTTTGAGCACACCAATATCAGTCGGTTTTTTGCCGGCGATTTTGGCTAATAATTTGTGATCCACGTAAGGACCTTTTTTAAGTGAACGGCTCATAGGAGTTTATAAAAGTTATTTAGCTTGTTTGCGGCTAGTGCGTCGGCGGCTGATAATCATTTTGTTTGACCATTTTTTGGGTTTTCTGGTTTTCACTCCAAGGGCGTGTTTGCCCCAGAGGGTTTTGGCATAAGGCATACCAATCGGATGGCGGCCTTCGCCTCCACCGTGAGGGTGATCACAAGGATTCATGGCTTTACCCCTGACAGTCGGCTTGATGCCCCGGTGCCGAGAGCGGCCAGCTTTGCCATATCTGACCAAGCCATGGTCGGGATTAGAGACTTGGCCAATAGTGGCGGAACACTCTTTTTTGATTAAGCGGATTTCGCCAGAAGGCATTTTGAGTTGAGCAAATTTACCTTCGACGGCTTGGACCAAAACACTGTTGCCGGCGGAGCGGGCGATAATACCGCCAACGCCTGGTTCCAACTCAATATTATGAATCATAATACCAAGAGGGATAAATTCCAAGGGCATGCGGTTGCCTACCTTGATATCTATTTTTTTTTGCGAAGACATAACCTGATCGCCAACTTTGAGTCCATTGACGGCAATAATGTATGATTTCTGACCATGGGGGTAGGTTAATAGGGCCAAGCGAGCAGAGCGATTGGGATCGTATTCAATGGCGGAGACAATAGCCGGCTGGTCAAAATTATTTCTTTTGAAGTCAATAATACGGATGCGTCTTTTGGCACCGCCGCCGCGATGACGAACAGTTATTTGTCCGCTATGGTTGCGGCCGCCAAGCTGTTTTTTGGGCAAGGTTAACTTTTTCTCCGGTTTTTTTTTGGTCAAATCAGAAGACGAGACCACGGAGGTGTGGCGTCGAGAGGGGGTGGTTGGTTTATAAAGCTTAATAGCCATAAGATAAATTAACTTTCGTAAACATCAATTTTTTGGCCAGCGGGCAGGGTGACAACCGCCTTTTTCCAGTTTTTCAAGTAGCCAGTGGTATTTTTGCCGGTGCGCACCTGTTTGCCGCGTTGGTTGGAAACAGTTACTTTTGTCGGCTTGACTCCATAGACATCGCTAATCGCTTGCTTGATGGAATTTTTGGTCGCAGATTTGTAAACGGCGAAAACATATTGATTATAGGCGCCAAGCAGTGATGATTTTTCAGTAATGAGCGGATGGACCAATTGACGGTAGGCGAGAGTATGAACGCGCGCTGAAGAAGTTTTTTTGGATTTGATTTCGGTTGGACGATTTGATTTGGTAGCATTGGAGGCAATTTCAGAATCAGCAGTTTTTGGAGAAACCGTTAGTTTGTCGTTTTTTTCATTTTTACCTAAGCCGAATAAAGCCATATAAATATAATTTAGTGAAGGTAGGTTTTTTCAATGACTGGCAAGCTGTCATCAGACAGGAGAAGGTTTTTGGCATTGAGAATATCAACAACATTGAGAGAATTGGCACCGAGTACTTTGACGCCTGGGATATTGCGAGCCGCCCTGGAGATGGAATTCGTATTGGCGCCAGTGACAACCAAGAGAGAAAGCTGATAATTTTTTAGGTTTTCTTTTTTGGCAGTGTTTGATTTTTTGGTTTTTTTGCCAGTCTCTTCGTCAGCGTTGGTTTTATTCTTGGCTGGTGATAATTTTAAAACATCTTTTAAGTTTAAAATCAAACTAGCAAAGTTTTTAGTTTTCCATTCAGAGAGATTGAGCTCATCGATTAAAACGAGGTCTTGATCTTTTGTCCGATCAGTCAAACAGCAGAAAAGGGCCTGACGCTTCATCTTTTTATTTATTTTTTGAGAAAAATTATGGGTATTTCTTGGGCCAAAAGTAATACCGCCACCAACCCAGAGAGGGGAACGGGAAGAACCATGGCGAGCGCGCCCAGTACCTTTTTGCCGCCAAGGCTTTTTGCCCCCGCCGCGCACTTCGCCCTTGGTTTTGGTGTGGGCCAAAACTTGGCGAGCATTGGCCATCTGGGCGATAGCGGCTTGGTGGACAAGATCAGGATTGATTTTTACGTCAAAAATATTCGGATTAAGGTTGATTTCCTTAACGACAGAGCCAGATTGATTGTAGACTGGGTATGACATAAAGATTAAGTGTTTTGAATATCGTCTGAGGCGGACGGCTCAGTATGAATAGCCCCGGTTTCGGCTGGTTGTTCAAGGCTGGCCGAGACAGTTGTTCTGAGATTCAATTGGCCCGGGCAAGAAATCATTAAGAGTCCGTTTTTGGCTCCAGGTACAGCACCTTTCACATAAAGCAGATTGGCGGTGGGGTCAATTTTGGCGATCACTAAATTTTTTACAGAAATTTGATCAGCGCCCATATGACCAGGCATGCGGACACCTGGAAAAACACGGGCAGGTTCGCAAGGGCCAACGGAGCCGGAAGTCCTGACCTGGTCTTTGGTGCCATGGGTTTTATTATGACCATGAAAGCCGTGTCTTTTAACAACGCCCTGAAAACCTTTGCCTTTGGAAAAACCAGTAATTTTTACTTTATCGCCAACGGAAAAAGCTTCCACGGAAATATTATCGCCTGCGTGCAAGTCAGCGAGTTCCTCGGTTCGGAATTCTTTCAGATATTGGAGGTTGCCAAAACCGCCGGTCTGGCCTAATTCTCTTTTTTTGAGTTTTTTGTTGCCAGGCAAACCCAAGAGAGCGGCATTGTAGCCATCTTGGCTGTTGGCTGTTTTGATTTTGATAATCGGGCAAGGTTTGGCTTCAATAATTGTTACCGGGGTGACATCGCCGTCCTCGGAGAATATTTGGGTCATACCTTTTTTGAGCCCTAGGATGAATTTCATAATTTCGGCTAATATAAAAGAAAAATCCGGTTATAACAAACCAGATAAAAACCTAAAAATATAATATTTTTTGTAGTCTTTTATCTAATTTGTTGGCAACTTTATACTCGAATTAAGAAGAGACAAATGGTTTCCCTTGCGGGATCTTATTTGGTTTCTCAAGCGAATTATTGGTTTGTTAAGATAGATTAACGGAAATAGCGATTTTTGTCAACTGGGGCAAGGGTTACATTTTTATTTCAATATCAACGCCGCTTGGCAGGGCCAGATTGGTTAAGTCATTGATGGTGGTGCCTTTGGGGTCATAAATATCAATCAATCTTTTATGGACGCGCATCTCAAACTGTTCGCGGGAATCTTTGTGCACAAAAGTGGAACGATTGACAGTGTATTTGGTCTTTTCGGTGGGCAGGGGTACCGGCCCCTTGATCTGGGCTTGGCTTCTTTTGGCAGTGTCAATGATAGTTTTGGTGGCACGATCAATGATTTTATGATCAAAAGCCTTAACCTTGATTCTGATTTTTGGCTTAACCTCATCTTCAGCCGAGGCGATTTTGATATTGTTTTTTTTAGTAATTTCGGCCATAGCAACAAAAGACTTAGAGTGATAATTGATAATAAAATTTTTAAACAATCAAACCCCGCCCTTTTGAAAAGAGCGGGGAGAAGATTATTTAAGAATCTTGGTGATGGCGCCGGCGCCAACGGTTTTGCCACCTTCGCGGATAGCAAAACGCTGTTGTTCTTCCAGGGCGATTGGGTGAATCAAGACGACTTTTAGGGTAATAGTGTCTCCAGGCATAACCATTTCTGTGCCCTCTGGCAAAATAACTTCGCCAGTGACATCAGTGGTGCGGATGTAGAATTGCGGTTTGTAGCCCTTGAAGAATGGGGTATGGCGACCACCTTCTTCTTTGCTCAAGATGTAAACTTGGCATTCAAATTCAGTGTGCGGAGTGACAGTACCTGGTTTGGCCAAGACTTGACCGCGCATAACATCTTCTTTTCTGGTGCCGCGGAGCAAGAGGCCGGCATTGTCGCCAGCTTGGCCCTCGTCCAATTGCTTGTTAAACATTTCAATACCGGTGACAACTGTTTTTTGAGTGTCTTTCAAACCAATAATTTCCATTTCTTCATTCAGCTTGACAATGCCTCTCTCAATTCTGCCAGTGACTACGGTGCCGCGGCCTTCAATAGTGAAGATATCTTCAACCGGCATCAAGAAAGGTTTATCGGTGGTTCTGACTGGGTCAGGAATATATTCATCCAGCTTGTCCAAAAGTTGGCCGATGGCTTTGAAGTTTTCGTCATCTTTGTTGCCGGCTTGGGCGGCTTCTAAAGCTTTCAAGGCAGAGCCTCTGATAATCGGGGTAGTATCCCCAGGAAATTCATATTTTTTAAGCAAATCTCGGATTTCTTCTTCTACTAAGTCAATTAATTCTTTGTCGTCAACTTGATCAACCTTGTTCAAGAAAACAACGATATAAGGCACACCGACTTGATGGGCCAAGAGAATGTGCTCTCTGGTTTGGGGCATGGGACCGTCAGCCGCGGAAACGACAAGAATAGAACCGTCCATTTGAGCGGCACCGGTGATCATATTTTTGATATAATCAGCGTGACCGGGGCAGTCGATGTGGGCATAGTGACGTTTGGCGGTTTCATATTCCACGTGAGTGGTGGCGATAGTAATACCGCGCTCTCTTTCTTCTGGAGAGTTGTCGAT
>DAOOPA010000057.1:0-5182 GCA_035388025.1 bacterium | reverse complement strand
AAAATTATCAAAAAATATTACTAATTATTTGTCTGTTCTAGACAAGCACCTTTAAAAAACATAATATGAGGTGGTTCGAGGAGGGCGGGGTGAGTATGTTTAAACTCATGAAACCTGGGCATGGACTGACATACAAGGATTTGGTTGACAAGATGACAGAGAGCGGGTGTTATAGATTTTATCTGGCCATTGAGTCAGCTAATCCGCGGTCACTTGGTGAGTCTCATAAGCCCACAATCAACGCACAGGCGGATAAGGCCGAGGAAATTGTTCGTTATATTACCTCAAAAGGCCTTCAGGCTGTTGGTGGATTTATGATTGGATTCAAATCCGACGGCCATGAAGAAACCTTTGAGAATATGAGACACACGGTGGAGTATGCCAAGCGTCTTAAAGGCGCCGGGTTAGCCTACGTGATGCTGTTTATTTACACGGCATTACCAGGCACGGCCGTATATCCATCGCTCAAGTCATATACTCGTGGATATACTAGTCATGAACGAGCTGGACTCTCTGTTGGTGGTTTGACCGCAGAACAACTGACGGAGTTGAGGATTAATTGGATGAGAGAGATTAATGGCGATGATTGTATAAACATCGCCGATAGCACAAAAAATTGGGGTATTTAACCCGGGCAAGATACGCAATTAATCTTGTCCGGTTTTTTATAAATTAATTTATTGATTATGGCTACGTTTGAAGATTTTCAAAAAATTGATATTAGAGTTGGTAAAATTATTAAAGCCGAAGATTTTCCGGAAGTAAAAAAGCCAGCCTATAAGCTGACCGTTGATTTGGGTGATGAGATCGGGATAAAGAAATCCAGCGTGCAGTTACCAGCTAATTATTCTAAGGAAGAACTAATTGGGAGACAGGTTTTATGCGTGGTGAATTTCCCGCCGCGGCAAATAGGGCCATTTGTTTCCGAGGTTTTAACATTGGGCGTACCTGACGGAAAGGGAAATTGTTATTTGGTGGCGCCTGACAAAAAAGCGTTGTTGGGAGGAAGATTATATTGATTTTAAGAGTTAAAACACCAGGAGTATCCGGTGTTTTGATCGTAAAGATACTCGGGGGTGGCTACTGGGAGTTGAACCCAGACTAGCGGGACCACAACCCGCTGTTCTACCGCTAAACTATAGCCACCCCTGAATACCCTTTGATTAAATACCAAATTCCAAATCCAAAATCCAAATAAATCTCAAATTTCAATTTTAAAACAAAATGTCTTAGATTGCTCATTTCCGGTAAACTGCTCTATTTTATTGAGGTTTCTGGTGCCCTCGGTAGGAATCGAACCTACATAACCAGCTTAGAAGGCTGGTGTTCCCCGCCTGCCATCGCCTATACCCCCGAGAGGAATCGAACCTCTATAACCAGCTTAGAAGGCTGGTGTTCTATCCGTTGAACTACAGGGGCTCAGGCTATGGCGGGCAGGTATCCATTGAACTACGAGAGCGCAAATAATTTCAAAATTTTTAATTTTCAAAAATGATCCAATGTCACAATTTTTAAAGGAATACAGTTAAATTGGGGCCTTTAGATGAAAAAATGGCAAAATAGGCGAAATTATCAACTTCTAGAGATAAACATACACTAAAACTGTTTTTTTTTCAAATCCTGGGTAAAGATTTGACAGAAAAAGGGGATAGTGATATTGTTAAATAAAGAAATATTTTATTTATCCACACCTGCCTTGAGTGATGGGCTTACCCAAAATATCAATGTTTTTAAGGCAGAATATAAAATTACATATAAATATTCTCTAATACACAAAAATCGGCTCATGGCAATATGATAGCCGAAGTATTTTTTGCGTACATTTTTTGTTGTTCATAAATTATCTATAAAAATTCATGGCTACAGCGGTTTTAAAAAACGAGAGGTTTTATTTTGGGAAAAAGCACGATGTTTATGATTTACCGGATTTGATTGAGAGTCAGAAGAGTTCTTACCAGTGGTTTTTGGAAGAGGGTTTGAAAGAGCTTTTTGAAGAGGTGAGTCCAATCCGCGATTATATCGGCCGTGATTTGGAATTGTATTTTTCTGATTATTTTTTGGACGAACCAAGATTTGACGAAGTGATGGCGCGCAAGAGAAATACAACTTATGAAGCGGCTCTAAGGGTGAGGACCAAATTGGTCAACAAACGGACAGGCGAGATTAAAGAGCAGGAGGTTTATTTGGCTGATTTTCCTCTGATGACTGATAGGGGGACTTTTATTATAAATGGAATAGAAAGGGTTATTGTTTCTCAATTGATTCGTTCAGCCGGGGTATTTTTTACTTCAGAATACGTAATGGGCAAGCGGTATTATGGGGCTAAAATTATTCCGAATCGCGGGGCTTGGTTGGAGATAGAAACAAATACTAGTGGTGTAATTACCGTAAAAATAGACCGTAAGAGAAAAGTGCCAATTACTTCACTCTTACGGGCTTTTGGTTTTATCACTGATTTGGAAATAAAGGAATTGTTCCGCGAAGTAGATATTTTACCAGATTTTAAATATATTGATACTACCTTGGAGAAAGATGCCGCTAAAACCGAGGCCGATGGATTGAAGGAGGTTTATAAGAGAATTCGGCCGGGAGATTTGGCGACAGCGGAAAACGCTCGTTCTCTGATTCATTCTATGTTTTTTAATTTTGATCGTTATGATTTCGGCAAGGTGGGGCGTTATAAACTCAATCAGCGTTTTGGGGACAATTATCCTCTGGACAGAGAGAATAGGATATTTAAAAAAGAGGACTTGATTAACATTTTGAAAGAAATTATTAAATTGAATATAAATCAGAAAGAAGCTGATGATATTGATCATTTGGGCAATAGACGGATCAGGGCGGTCGGCGAATTGATTCAAAATCGATTTCGTTTGGGCATGGCCAGAATGGAAAGAGCAATAGTTGACAAAATGAGCACGGTTGATATTAGCAACATCAATCCGGCACAATTAATAAACGCGAGACCGATTATGGGAGCGGTGAAGGAATTTTTTATGTCTTCACAGTTATCTCAGTTTATGGATCAGACAAATCTTTTGGCGGAGCTAGAACACAAGCGCAGGATTTCCGCCATGGGTCCAGGCGGGTTGTCGAGAGAGCGGGCTGGTTTTGAGGTGAGAGACGTTCACCGAACCCATTATGGTCGGATTTGTCCGATTGCCACGCCAGAAGGACCAAATATTGGCTTGGTCGGGCATCTGGCGTCTTATGCTCGTGTAAATAATTATGGTTTTATTGAAACGCCTTATCGCAAGGTGGAGAAAGATACAAATGGCAAGCCGAGGGTCAGCAAGGAAATTGTCTACCTGGACGCTTTTGCGGAAGAAAAATCAACAACGACGGCGGCGACAACAGCTATTGATAATGATGGCTATTTTAAAGAAGATAAAGCGGCTGTTAGAAAGGAAGGGGAACCAATCCTCGGAGAGGTAAACGATATTGATTATATGGATGTAGCCCCGAATCAGATTGTGTCTATTGGCACATCATTAATTCCTTTTTTGGAGCACAATGACGCAGTTAGAGCCTTGATGGGTACAAACATGCAAAGACAAGCGGTACCAATTGTCCGGCCGGCGGCGCCATTGGTGGCAACAGGTATTGAGAGACGGGCGGCGACGGATTCAGGCCAGGTGTTGGTGGCTGATGGAGATGGCAAGATACTCAATGTGCAGGCCGATAAAATTGAAGTTTTGGGTGATGACGGTGATGTAAAGACATATAATCTGGTAAAGTTTGTTCGTTCCAATGCTTCTACTTGTTTGAATCAGCGAGTGATAGTAGAAAAAGGACAAAGGGTGGAAAAGGGGACGGTCTTGGCCGATTCATCGGCTTGCGACCAAGGCGAGTTGGCTTTGGGGCAGAATTTATTAGTCGCTTTTATTCCCTGGGAGGGCGGCAATTACGAAGACGCTATTTTAATTTCAGAAAAGTTGGTTCATAATGATAAATATTCCTCCATTCATATAGAAGATTATATTATTGACGTACGCGAGACAAAGCTCGGACCAGAAGTCGTGACTCGAGACATTCCCAACATTGGAGAAGAAAAATTAAAAAATCTTGATGAAGACGGAGTGGTCAGAATTGGAGCGGAGGTATCTTCCGGTGATATTTTGGTAGGCAAGATCACACCCAAGGGAGAAACAGAGCTGACGGCCGAAGAGAGACTTTTGAGGGCTATTTTTGGCGAAAAAGCCAAAGAGGTTAGAGACACTTCTTTGTATTTGGAACATGGAGAACATGGCAAGGTGGTAGATATCAAAACATTCACAAGGGCGGCTGGCGATAAATTGCCAGCGGGAGTAATAAAACAGATACAGATATCAATCGCGCACATGAGAAAGATCCAAGTGGGAGACAAGATGGCTGGCCGGCATGGCAACAAGGGCGTGGTTTCCAGAGTGGTGGCACTAGAAGATATGCCCTGTTTGCCAGATGGTACCCCAGTGGATGTTATTCTAAATCCTTTGGGCGTGGCTTCCAGAATGAATTTGGGGCAGATTTTGGAAACCCATTTGGGTTTGGTGGCCCATGATCGTGGAATAAAAGTAGTGACTCCGCCCTTGGATGGAGTACCAGAAGAAGTTATAAAAGAAGAACTGGAAAAATTGGGTTATAGCCGAACCGGCAAGATGATTTTGACTGACGGCCGGACAGGCGAACCATTTCAAAATCCAAGTACTGTTGGTTATATTTATGTTATGAAGTTGGTGCATATGGTGGAAGATAAGATTCATCAACGGTCTATCGGCCCCTATTCTTTGGTGACTCAACAACCTTTGGGCGGCAAGGCGCAATTCGGTGGACAGAGATTTGGAGAAATGGAAGTTTGGGCGCTTGAGGCTTATGGGGCGGCTTATACTTTGCAAGAGATTTTGACAATTAAATCCGACGACGTACCTGGTCGTTCCAAGGCATATGAATCAATTATCAAGGGTGAGGCCATTAATAAATTGAATATTCCAGAAACATTTAATGTTTTAATCAGAGAATTGAAAGGATTGTGTTTGGATGTGGAGCTATTAAAAGAGGGGTTGGTGGTTAATAAGGAGGGGGAATTTAAGATGGTGGAGCCGACCAAAAAAGATTTTTTGGTTCCAAGAACGGAAGATGACAGGAATGAATAATTTTAGGTGCTTGCATAGAACAGCTCTACACAATTTGATATTTTTTAATG
>DAOOPA010000056.1:0-5209 GCA_035388025.1 bacterium | reverse complement strand
TTGCCTGCCATATTTTCAGCATAAATGTTTATGCTGTTCTATGCAAGCTCCTAAAATATTCATAAATCTTAATTCATAAATCTTAAATCAATTTTACATTTATTTTATGAACAACTCCCCCTATCTTCGTCCGGGATACAAGCCGGATCTAGCCAAAGAAGTGGTCGCCACGTATTATTTGGAAAGTGCTTTACCTCTGGCGGAAGCGGCCGGGCATATCGCGGCCGAATCTTCTATAGGCACCTGGACAAAATTAAGTACTCTGGAAGATAAAACCATGGCCAAACTCGGACCAAAAATTTTTCACTTGGACAACAAAAATAAAATCGTCAAAATCGCCTATCCCCTGCCCTTGTTTGAATTGGGTAATATCACCCAAATACTCTCCGCTCTGGCCGGCAATGTTTTTAGTATGAAAGTAGTAAAGAATCTGCGCCTGTTGGATATTCAACTGCCAAAAAAATATCTTGATTCATTTTCAGGCCCAGCCTTTGGCATTGAAGGCGTGAGGAAATATTTGAAAATTTACAATCGGCCGATTGTCGGCTCGATTATCAAACCCAAGGTGGGGCTATCAGCCAAAGAGCAGGCTGAATTAACTTACCAGATTTGGAAAAATGGCGTGGACTTGGTGAAAGATGATGAGAATCTGACGGATATGGAATTCAATCGTTTCGAAGATCGAGTGCGTGAAGTGATGAAACTCAAAAAGCAAGTAGAAAAAGAAACCGGGGGGAAAAAAATATATGTTTTCAATGTGACTGGGCCAGCTGATGTGATGCTCCAGCGGGCAAAGCTGGTAAAAAAATATGAGGGCAAGGCAGTGATGATTGATCTGGTGGTGTCCGGCTTGGATAATGTCCAATTTTTGCGCCAACAAAATTTGGGATTAATCTTGCATGGACACCGCGCCGGGCACTCAATGTTCACCAAAAATCCACGCCATGGCATGAGCATGTTTCTTTTGGCCAAGTTGGCCAGATTGGCGGGCATTGATCAGCTACACACCGGTACGGTGGTTGGCAAAATGGAAGGCGCGGCCGAGGAAGTGGCGACAATAAATCTGGAAATGGCAGAAGATTGGTTTGGAGTAAATAAAGAAATCACCAATTGGCAAAATATCAAACCGGTTTTGCCGATCGCTTCAGGCGGCTTGCATCCGGGGCTGGTGGAAAAATTAACCAAAATACTCGGTACAGATATTGTGATAAATTTTGGCGGCGGACTGCATGGTCATCCGGACGGTTCCATCGCCGGAGCCAGAGCTTGTCGACAAGCAGTGGAAGCGGTGGTAAAAAAAATCCCAGCTAAAGTTTATGCCAAGACGCATCCGGAATTAAAACGATCGTTGGGATATTGGGAATAAAAAAATAGCAAGCTCCGCCTTGAGTAAGGTGGAGCTTTTTGGTTGCCAAGAGTTTATGACATAAAAACTGCCGCGGCAACGACAGTCGTCCATAGGCCGTTCTTATCACACTTCTGGGATCGGAAAACCCGTGAAGTGCGGATATTCTGGCCAGCCGCTTTATAGATTTCTTCTCTTGCTTGCCAGGCTGTTTCTGGATTAAATTTTATACCCAAAGTGCTGGCAAGCATAGTGGCGGCGGAATCTTCTGCACAGTCACCAGCTTTTTTACCGGTTTGGCCAGCAGAAAGATACTTGGATATATAACCATGTTGTATTCTGTCCGGAGTCCAAGCCCAACCAATAGCCGCTGACACGAGGCGATTTGGTTCATGGTCAGACATTGCGGCGAGAACGCCGTGGATGACCTGGCCAGGTTTTAATTCAGCTAACCCCTTAACACGCCGGATAGCCTTGCACTCTGGGGGCAAAATACCATTGACCTCCGCGATATTGCATGTCCCGATACCGGCATTGCGAAGAGCCAAGAGAAGCGAAATAGACTCACTATTCCCGATACCAAAACGCTAGTGAAGAAAACTCTGGCTGGGATCAATGGGATACTCACATTAAATTGCATGGCGTTCTCCTTATTTTTTCTCTCCGTGGATTATAAATGAATTTGGAGCAATTGTTTTCCGTTTCTTTTGATAATTTTCTTTGAATTTTAAAAAACATTAAAACAATAATAAGACATTTTTTCTAGCGCGTCAATAGACCATAAAGAAAATTATGGCTTACCGGGCTTTTGATTTTTTGGGCCAGGTGGGGTAAAATAAAGACATAAATTATCTTTAAAATTCATAATACTTGATACATTATACTTAATACTCTCCCCCTATGCGTCTCTTTTGTAAATGTAAAAAACTTGATATCGCCTCTGGCGGCGACGCCGTCGTTGTCCTTCGGGAACAAGAAGCTGAAAATCAAGGCATCCGGCCCGGTGATCGGGTAATTTTGAAGTGGAGCAAAAATAAATCAGTCATCGCCTCAGTTAATGTCACCGACAATAAGGTTGATTATGGCGAAGTCGGACTCTTTGAAGAGGTCTGGCAAAAAAAAGAAATCGACTCGGAAGACATAGTGGAAATAATGTTTTATTCGCGGCCGGAATCAGTCAAGGCGATTAATAAAAAAATGCTGGGCCAAAACCTCAATTATGAAGAAATATATTCTATTATTTGCGATATCTCCTCTGGTAAATTGGGCATGGTAGAAACCACTTATTATGTTGCCTCCAGTTTCATAAAACCTTACACCCTAGATGAACTTTATTATGTAACCAAAGCCATGGCGGAGTGCGGAGAAAAACTAAATCTTAAAGAAAGGGTGGTTGACAAACACTCTATCGGCGGAATTCCCGGTAATCGCACCACCATGATCGTGGTACCCATCATCGCTTCGCTCGGACTCTCTATTCCCAAAACATCTTCGCGCGCCATCACTTCGCCCTCGGGCACGGCCGACACCATGGAAGTCTTGGCGCCAGTTGAATTGCCCTTAGAAAAAATCAAAAAAGTCATCACCCAAACGGGCGCTTGTCTCGTCTGGGGCGGCGCTGTTAGTATGGCCCCGGCCGATGATATTATTATTAAAGTTTCCAAACCATTATCCTTGGAGCCATATGACAAAATGATTATTTCTATTCTCGCCAAGAAAGTCGCCATGGGCGTTGATTTTCTGGTAATTGATCTGCCCTATGGCCCCACCGCCAAAGTGCACAGTCTGAAAACCGCCAGAGCCATCGCCAAAAAATTTGTAGCGGTCGGCAAAAGATTTAAAATAAAAGTGGCTGTTGAAACAATCGAGGCTCAAGAGCCGGTCGGGGCAGGCATCGGGCCGGCGCTTGAAGCCAGAGACGTGCTCCGAGTCTTGCAACAGCACAAACGGCGCCCGCTGGATCTGGAGAAAAAAAGCCTCTATCTGGCTGGCAAACTCTTGGAACTAAAAGGCTTCTGCCCTAAAGGCAAGGGAGAAAAAATCGCCGAAAAACAACTAAAGAGCCTGGCCGCTTGGGAAAAAATGCGCCAGATTATCAAAGCCCAAGGTGGTAATTGCAAAATCAAAGCCGATGAAGTGGCGCTCGGCGCTCTAAACTATGAAATGCACTCCAAGCAATCTGGAAAAATAATCGCCATAGATAATAAAGCGATTGAAGAAATCTGCGTCAATCTGGGGGCACCGAGAGAAAAGCTGGCTGGTATCCATATGCATGTGAGGATTGGCGACCAGGTGGCAAGGGGACAAAAACTCTTTACGCTTTATGCGGAAAATGACGGCCGCTTGCAACTGGGCCTCATCGCGGCGAGAAAAAATCAGGTAGTGAAAATAGGAAGGTAGGAAAGTAGAATAATAAGTCTTAACTTTTTGGCAAACTTATTGCACATCTCAACGCGCTAGCGCTAATAAAAAACCCGGCAATTAATTGTGGGATAATATAAAAAGATTGGAATGGGTCAGCATCTTCTTATAAACAATTAATCTCGCCGGGTTTGAAAATAAAGAGAGTCAAAACCAAAAAAAGATTAACTCTCCCTAATGTTTTCTTTTTTCTTTATTTCCATATTTTAAGGCAAAAGGCAAATTCTGTCAACCGCCGCCTCAAAATCAAAAACTCACCAGCTTCTAAAATAAAAACAGGCGCCAACGACGCCCGCGAAAAACAATAAAGTAAAAACTATTCTAAAAAAATTTAGAGCATCCTGGTCGGTTTGTAATTCCGCCTTATAGCCCAAAAAACCGTTGGTGTGCTCATCATAAAATTCCTTTGGCCGCGGCAACATCACCTTGGTTTTAAATATTCCAAAGAGGGTAAAGAAAAAATATCCGGCTAATAAAATTGTTATTATAATCCGAGACATCAATCTCAAAAAAATAATTTTATTACCCACTTTTATTGTCCCATTTTATCGCCAACTTGACAAGCCTTGACAAAAAACCGCTCCAATGCTATACTGGCCTAAACAACAAAATATTGAATGTCCAGTTTAGAAAATAGCTCTAGACTTTAAAACTATTTTCCATACTGAACATTGACAACCCCGCAAACGCTTCCTGTTTTGCGGGATTTTTGTTTAAAGGCTCGCCCCTTAAAAAATAAATTTCAATACCTTCCGACACCTGTTTTGGGAACCAAACCAGTGGTTGGAAGGGCACGCTGGAAAAAGGAGAACCAGCGTCACAGCACTAGGGATTAGTCCCCCAAAGTGACTTGCGCTTCCGTAAAAATTAAAAGCCACCAATATGTTCAAGGCTTTTAGCGGAGCCCTGTCTTTGGCACTAACTCTACTAGTGCTGAATTGGCTCCTTCCAGGGGTGTTTGAGCAGCTGATCGCGGCCATGTCAAAAATACTCACCGCGGTCAATCTAGGACTCGATGTCCTACTCACTCAAATGCCTCACTAAAAAATTTGAGCCCTTTACGCTTTTGCGCAAAGGGCTCTTTTTTAGCAAAGCGGTACGGGACACGTATCGGCGTGCTGCCAGTCTCATCCTCATGGGGTAATGGATGTTCGGGGAACAACTCTTGTTTGAGTTCGCAACGAATTATATTCCATTGATAATCATTCAGAGGAATCCACCGATCACCAGCCCCAAAATGGAATTTCATCCGACCATCTTGGGCCGTCTCAACCGGCATCAGCTGGCCATTGACTAACGCAGTGGCCTCAGTGTCGAGCAACATAATTTCCTCCCCACCAAAAGCCCCCCTCTTGTTCGGGTCGGTCTCTTTCAGCCAGACGTTGATTACATGTCGGCCCTTTTTTATGCCTTCCCACTGTTGGAGCAAAAGTTCCCGTCCAG
>DAOOPA010000055.1:0-5237 GCA_035388025.1 bacterium | reverse complement strand
AGTTGATGAGATAAATCAATATATCAAAGACCTGCAACAATAATTATTATGAAAGAAATCATACAAAACGCCAAAAACCTGCTGGCTCAAATCCAAACGACCAGCCCCATGGCCCAGCTCGAGAAAAAACAAGCTAGGTTGGCGGAACTCCGGGCCTTGATGGGGGCGCCGGATTTTTGGGCAGACAATAAAAAAGCTAGTGGGGCGGCCAAAGAAGCGGCTGGCCTGGAAAAAGAAATAAATGAATGGCAAAATCTGGAGCAGCAAACTCAGGAAGTTTTAACTTTGGCTGAAGCTGGCAAAAAAGAAGGCGATGAATCAATGACCCAAGAACTCACGGAACAATTAGCCAAGGCAGAAGCCAAATTGTCGGAATTAAAATTTGTGGCCATGATGGATGGGATATATGATCGACATAATGCTATTTTATCTATTCACGCTGGTGCTGGCGGTACGGACGCGCAGGATTGGGCCGAAATGTTGATGAGAATGTATCTGCGCTACGCGGAAAAAAGAGGTTTTAAGGCGGGGATTTTGGACAAGTCAGAAGGGGCTGAGGCTGGGATCAAATCAGCGACGCTGGAATTTAAAGGCGAATATGCTTATGGTTATTTGAAAGCGGAAGCGGGCGTACATCGGCTGGTCAGGATTTCTCCTTTTGACGCGGAAAAAATGCGCCATACCTCTTTTGCTTTAGTGGAAGTCTTGCCGGAGATTGAGGAACTCAGTGATCAAGAAATGCCGATCAAGGCCGAGGATCTTCGGATTGATGTTTTTCGCTCGTCAGGACATGGCGGCCAAAGCGTGAACACCACCGACTCGGCGGTCAGAATAAAACATCTGCCAACAGGAATAACGGTCACTTGCCAGAATGAACGATCACAGTTGCAAAACAAAGAAACAGCTATGAAAATTTTGCGGTCCAAGTTGTATCAATATTATCAAACTGAGCTGGAGGAAGAGCGTCAGCGCATCCGCGGGGAATTCAACGAGGCGGCCTGGGGCAACCAAGCGCGCTCGTATGTGATCCATCCGTACAAAATGGTCAAAGATCACCGGAGCGAGTATGAGACGCAAGAGGTGGAGAAAGTATTGGATGGCGATCTGCAGGAATTGATCGAGGCGGAGCTGGGAAATAGAGCGGCAGGAAGGTAGGACAGTAGGGGTATGGTAGAGATGTATTGAGATATACCGTGGAAGTTGGCTCACTTGGGAGCCGAGTTGTGAGTATGTTGTAAAGTTGCCAATATCACGCGGATTGGAATTGATCATCAAGCTCCAAGTATAATTTCGAACTAACAATGCGCTAAGCGACCTTTAGAATTTTTTTAATGACTAATAAAATTTTACCTTTAACCTGTCTCGTGTTTATTGTGGGTATTGGTTTGGGGAAAATATCACCAACCGATACCTTTTATAGCTTCCTCATATTTTTATCATTAATAATCTTGGCTATAATTTGCCCCGCGAAGAAAAAACTGCGCACCGCCATAATCTTGGCGGCGTTTTTTGTTTTGGGGGCGTGGCGCATGGCCATGGCCGAACCGGCAGTCAATGAAGGTCATGCGGCATTTTATAACGATAACCAAGCAATATCTCTGGTGGGCCAAATCGTGGCTGAACCAGACGAAAGAGAAAATGGTACGAAATTGACAATGGGAAATATTCAGATTGTAGGGGCGTATAGCCATACACCCCTACGGGGTAAAATATTATTATCCGCCGAAAATTATCCGGCGCGGCAATACGGCGACTGGCTAAAATTTGACTGTGAATTGCAAACACCGGGGAAAATTGAGGAATTTGATTATGGTAAATATCTGGGGGTTAAAGGAGTTTACAGTGTCTGCTACCAGCCAAATGATTTAACTTTGGTCAGTAGTGATTTGTCTGGCGGACAAAAATTTTATCGGACAATTCTAGACGCCAAAAAACATTACCGTGATATTTTGAACCGAGCGGTGATTTATCCGCATTCGGAGTTGCTGAATGGCCTAACACTCGGATTGCGTAAGGGTATCCCGGCCAATATCATGCAGAATTTTCAAGACGTGGGTCTGACGCACATCATCGCGATATCAGGCATGAATATCACGATTATTGCGGGACTGATGATGAATCTGTTTATCGCTCTAGGGCTCAAACGCGGACGGGCATTTTATGCGGCGGTAGGCGGTTTGATTTTATTTTTACTAATGATCGGCTGGCAAGCCTCGGCTGTACGCGCTGGACTCATGGGTTTCATAATACTTCTCGCAGAAAAAACCGGACGGCTAGCCAAAGCTACCAGAGCCTTATTGATTTCAGCCGTGATAATTTTACTCATCAACCCGCAAGCACTCATGGGCGACGTGGGGTTTCAGTTATCATTCCTCGCGGTACTCGGTATCATCTACTTTGACCAGCCGATGGAAAAATTTTTGAGCAGGTTGAAAATACCAGAGTTTTTGGAAATACGCTCATCATTAAAAATGACTTTGGCGGCGCAAATTTTGGTTTTACCGATTTTGATTTATCAGTTTGGTAATTTATCTTTGGTTTCGCCTCTGGCTAATATTTTGATCGTGCCTCTTTTGCCCTTTATCACCATCCTCGGATTTATTATGATTTTGACTGGGCTAATATTTATGCCCATAGCAGTGATCCTTGGCTATGTGGCGACTATAATTCTGGGCTGGATTATTTTGGTGGCCAAATATTTTGCCCGGCTGCCTGGAGCGGGTATCGGGGTAGCAAAGTTTGATTTTATCTATGTTGTGATAATATATATGGTAATGGGGTGGTTGGTTTTTATAATGAAATCCAAAATCCTAATGTCAAACAAAACCCAAAGTCTAAAATCCAAAAGATAATTTGTTAGAGCTCTGGATTTTGAGCTTGATTGGAAATTGGGATTTAGGATTTAAAATATACAAATATGCTCAATAAAAAGACCCTCATTATTATTGCTTTGATTGCCACGGCGCTACTGATCACCAGCCGCTGGCATTTTACTTTCTTTGAAGAGAAGAACGTTCGGGGTATTTCTGACGGTCAAGAACTAACCAGCGACCAAAGACTAAAAGTAATTTTTCTAGATGTGGGACAGGGTGACGCGATTTTGATAGAAACACCAGAAGGAGCGCAAATTATTTTGGACGGTGGCGAAGGACAAGAAGTGCTCGAAAAGCTCGGCCAATATTTGCCAATCACAGACCGGACTATTGAACTCATGATTTTGTCTCATCCGCATGGTGATCACTTGGATGGGCTGATTGAGGTTTTAAAAAGATATAGCGTCAAAGAAGTGTGGCTGACCGGAGTGGTACATACTTCGAGCGGCTATTTGGAATTTTTGAATTTACTCAAAGACAAAAATATCCCGGTCAAAAATATTTTCGCTTGTACAGAAATAAAGGCAACCGGCTGTAGCGACAAAATAACTTTTGAAGATGGCGTAGATTTTCAGGTTTTGTGGCCAAGGGAAAATCTAGCTGGGAAAAAAGTTGACGATTTGAATAATTCTTCTTTGGTTTTTAAATTGGTTTATGGAGACAATTCATGGATTTTGCCGGGTGATCTGGATAGTGCAGCGGAGAGTGAACTGGCAGCTAACAGCCCAGAACAATTAAAAGCGGATATTTTGAAAGTGGCCCATCACGGCTCGAGCAGCGCCACCAGTGAAGAATTTTTGAAGTTAGTCTCCCCCACTGATGCCATCATCTCGGTCGGAGCAGATAATGATTATGGCCACCCATCGCTCCGGATAATCAATCGGCTGAAGCGTGCTGGGGTGAATATTTGGCGGACAGATGAGCAGGGCGACATTGAGACTATTGGCAATGGTGCGACAATAGAAGTGGTGAGCCCTTGAAAAAATAGCTAGGAAGTGATATCGTGACGATAACAATTTCCAATTTTCAATTT
The DNA here is from genome assembly GCA_035388025.1 of bacterium. Classification (GTDB taxonomy): domain Bacteria; phylum Patescibacteriota; class Patescibacteriia; order UBA2196; family GWA2-42-15; genus JAAZMX01. Next base: position 1,331 of record DAOOPA010000055.1, on the reverse strand, counting down.
TCAATAAATTTTCAATGTTACAATTTCTCAATTGTTTGGGAAATTGCTTCATTGTTTCATTGATTGAAAATTGAAAATTTATTAATTGAAAATTAAGACGTTATGTCCGAATTAACCGACATCAAGAAGGGACTCTTGATCAAATACAATGGCGATCCCTATGTGGTGATGGAAGCCAAGTTTTTGCGTATGCAGCAAAGAAAACCGGTGATGCAGACTAAGCTCAAAAATATCAAAACTGGTAAAGTGGTGGAATACAGTTTCAAACAAGGTGAAGCAGCGGAGCCGGCTGATGTCACTCGTCACAAAGCCAATTATTTGTATGAGGAAAAAGGGCGCTATGCTTTTATGGAACAGGAAAACTATGAACAATATGAAATTGATAAAGATATGGTGGGTGAAGCGGCACAATTTTTGAAAGAGTCGCAGGAGGTGGATTTGATTTTTTATGAAGACAATATCATCGGAGTGCAGTTGCCACCCAAGGTAGTCCTGAAAGTCATTTCCGCGCCGCCAGGCATTAAGGGTGATACAGTCTCGGGCTCGGGTAAACCAGTCACCTTGGAAACCGGAGCAGTGGTCAACGCGCCATTGTTTGTGAACGAAGGTGATCTGGTCCGGGTCAATACGGAGACCGGAGAATATGTGGAGAGGGCATAAAAACCAGGATGAATGACCCCGTCCCGACGATATGTCGGGGCGGTTTTTTTATCCAGCACTAATTTTCTGACAAGGCAAAGCCTTTTAAGAATGACAGTAACAATATTGTAAAAAGTAGAATAATTAAAAATCAACGAGATTAAATAAATATAGTTAATCAGAAAATTAGTGCTTGATGAAGTTGAAATTTTTGGCGGAAAAGGGTAAGATAGGAATATATGGAAGGAAAAAATTTAGACCAAATTATAGAAAAACATAGAAAAGAGAAGCCGGCTGACTGGTCTGGTTTTGATATGAAACCAATGTCTGAATTAGACGCAGGCGATGGAGCGTCTATTGATGATTATCCAATGGGAGACGGGAGGGAACAAAGGATAGAAAAAAAAATAATTCCCCAAAAAGACATCCTAGACCAGGGTGTCGCGCAACAGGTACGCTCTTACTCGAGAGCGCTATTGGAAGAGATTTATAATCTTGATCCTGTTTTCGTTCATAATCTATCAGTCACTAAACTTGATTTTAAGGATTATATATGCGATAAAATTGCTTTGTTGGTTGGTGAGGAGGAAAAACACAGAGAGGGATATTTACCTCCACCTTACCGAGAAGGGATAAAAATTTTGGTGCTTGTCTAGAACAGACAAATAATTAGTAATATTTTTTGATAATTT
>DAOOPA010000054.1:0-5257 GCA_035388025.1 bacterium | reverse complement strand
ACGCATTTATTGGAAAACGGGGTGGATGTACGCTATGTACAAGAGCTTTTGGGGCACGCCAATATTAGGACAACTCAAATTTATACCAAAGTTACCAATCCGAGTTTAAAAAATATTAAAAGTCCGCTATAATTAAGAATAATTTAGAAGGTCGCGATTGAGAACAATTAAACGATTTTGATTATGCAAAAATTGGCTCACAAACCAGATTATGTTTTAATTATTCTTGTTGGTTTGGTAATAGTTTTGGGCCTGGTGATGCTGTCTTCGGCCACGTCTGTTTTGGGGTATACCAAATTTCATGATAGTTATTGGTATGTAAAGCACCAGTTTTTGCTGGGATTTTTGCCGGGCTTGGTCTTGTTTTTGTTTTTTAGCCGGACAGATTACCGATATTGGAAAAAAATAGCGCCTTGGTTGTTATGGTTTTCTATCGGACTTTTGGTGTTGGTTTTTATTCCCGGCTTGGCGGCCAATTACGGCACGGCCAAATCATGGATAAATATTTTTGGTTTTTCCTTACAGCCCTCGGAAATAGTAAAATTGATTTTTCTTTTGTATTTGGCCGCTTGGTTGGAAAAAAGAAAAGAAAAAGTGCCTGATTTCGCTTATGGTTTTTTGCAGTTTCTGGTTTATTTGGGTTTGGTCGCCGGCTTGGTGGTCATGCAACCAGATGTGGGCACGGTGTCTATCTTGGTTCTGACCAGTGTGGTTGTTTTTTACGCTGGCGGGGCCAGATTGGGGCATGTGATCGCTGTAATGGGCGCGGCTGGTTTGGGATTGGGAGCCTTGGCCATAGCGGCGCCGTATCGTTTGAAACGTTTAACGGCATTTATGAATCCAGAAGCCGATCCTTTGGGCATTGGTTATCATATTAGGCAGGCGCTTTTGGCTGTTGGTTCTGGCGGGTGGCTGGGTTTGGGTCTGGGCCAATCAAAACAAAAATATCAGTATTTGCCAGAGGTGGCCGGTGATTCTATTTTTGCCGTGATGGCGGAGGAGCTTGGTTTTATTATGACGACACTGTTTATTATTTTGTTTTTACTCATTTTTTATCGGATGATAAAGATCGCTAGGCGCTCGCCTGATACCTTTGGCCAGTTGGTGGTGGTGGGAGTGGGGGTTTGGATTTTGGGACAGTTTTTTGTTAATATAGGGGCAATGCTTGGACTGATGCCTCTGACCGGTTTACCTTTGCCATTTGTGAGTTATGGGGGGACAGCAATGATGACCTTGATGGCGGCGGTGGGCATAGTGGTCAATATCTCTTGCCACACGCAGGAGCGGTCAACAGTCAGAGCTTTAAAAAGTTTTCATTAGATTATTTATGAAAGTTTTATTTACTGGCGGAGGAACCATGGGTTCGGTTACGCCTTTGATCGCCGTAGCCGAGGCTTTGAAATCCAAAAACCCGGGCGCGGATTTGTATTGGTTGGGAACCAAGGGAGGACCGGAGGGAAAAGTGGTGCGACATTATAATATTAATTTTAGAAGCATTGCCACTGGGCGTTTGAGGCGTTATTTTTGCTGGCAAAATTTTTTTGATTTTTTTAGGGTGATAATCGGTTTTTTTGAGTCGTTGGTGATTTTGATGAAGATCAGGCCGGGCGTAATCGTGTCAGCCGGAGGTTTTGTGGCTGTGCCGGTTGTGTGGGCAGGTTGGTTATTGAATATTCCAAGCGTAATTCATCAGCAGGATGTAAAAGTCGGTTTGGCCAACAGACTGTGTGTTTGGGCGGCTAAAAAAATTACGGTTTGTTTCCCGGAGACGGCAGAAAAATTTCCTGCTCAAAAAACAGAAATTATTGGCAATCCAGTCGGTAATAATTTGCGGATGGCCAAGGACTCGAATCGGGCAAAATGGCTCGCCAGGCTCGAGCTCAAAGCTGATTTACCAGTGATAGTGGTGACAACCGGCGGGACTGGCGCTTTGGGCGTGAACGAGCTGATTATGGGAGCGTTAAAAGAATTGACAAAGTTTTGTCAGGTTATTCACATAACCGGCCGGCATAAAACAGGCGGCATCTTTGAGCATGAAAATTATATCCAATATGAATTTTTGGTTAATATCGATCCTTTAATCGCCGTGGCTGACGCGGTAGTGACTAGAGCGGGAATGGGGACCCTGACAGAGGTGAGTTATTTGTCAAAGCCGGTGATTATTATGCCTATTCCCAACTCGCACCAGGAGCAAAACGCCAATTATTTTTATGAGCGGGGGGCGGCGGAGATTTTGGCGGGCAGAGATTTGGACAGCGACGATCTGATCAAAAAAATAAAAGAATTAATAGGGCACAAGTCCAGAATGAAAGAGTTGGGCAATAAAATAAAGGGTATTATGAAATGGGGAGCGGAAGAGAGGCTGGCGGCGATAATTGAAGAAATTGGCAAATAATTTTTGATCAAGGGCAGACAGTTTTTAAGTCTGGTTAATTTGATTTAGTTTATACTTTTATGACAATTGATTTGAAAAAAATAAAGAAGGTGTATTTTATCGGCATTGGCGGAATAATGATGTCGGCGGCGGCGCGATATTTTTTGGATCAGGGCAAGCGGGTTTGCGGTTCTGACCGCGAGAGCAATTCTTTGATAGAAGAGTTAAAGAGACGCGGGGCGATAATTTATCCGGAGCACAAACCGGAGAATATAACCGCGGATTTTGATTTGGTGGTTTATACTCAGGCGATTGAGCCGGGTAATCCGGAATTAATGAAGGCCAAGGCTTTGAAGCTCAAAAAATTAACCATTTATCAATGGCTCGGATTATTATCTCAAGACAAATTTACCGTGGCCGTGGCTGGCATGCATGGCAAGAGTACGACCACGGCGATGCTCGGACTCATAATGGAGAGGGCGGGAATGGATCCGACTATTTTTGTCGGTACGAAAGTCAAAAAATGGCAGAGTAATTTTCGGTTGGGACAGTCAAGATATTTATTATCAGAGGCATGCGAGTACAGGGATAATTTTTTGAATTATCAGCCGGACGTGGCCATAATAAATAATTTGGAGGCGGAGCATTTGGATTATTTTAAAAATTTGTCCGGGGTAAAGAAGAGTTTCAAAAAATTCGCGGGGCAGATCAAAAAAGGTGGATTTTTGGTGACAAATATGGACAATAAAAATACGAGGGAGTTGGCGCGGAGTAGGGGAAACGCAGTAACTTGGGGAATTGAAAATCGAGCGGATTTTGTAGCCAGAGAGATAAAAACAAAGAAAGACGGTACGACGGAATTTAAACTGCTGGCCAAGGCAGTACCTTTCGGGGATTATAATCAGCGGGTGTACAGGTTGAAGGTGCCGGGTATTTTCAATATTTATAATGCGCTCGGGGCGATAGCTGGCGCGGCTGTTTTGGGAGTGAAGTCGACAGTGGCTCAAAAAGCGCTAGCGGAATTTCCGGGCGTGTGGCGCAGATTTGAATATAAGGGCAGGACCAAAGGCGGGGTAGATGTTTATGACGATTATGGACATCACCCGACAGAAATTCGGGCGACCTTGGAGGCGGCTAGAAAAAAATTTGGGCAGAAAAAATTGTGGTTGGTTTTTCAGCCTCATTTGTATTCTAGAACACATGATTTTTTGAAAGAGTTCGCAGAAGTTTTGCATCGGGCCGAAGGTCTGATCGTAGTGGATATTTATGCGGCCAGAGAAGCCAATAAACACAAGATTTCCAGTCAAGATATTGTTGATTTGATCAATAAAAAATACCGGAGAAAGAGTCCGGCGGTTTATGCGTCCGACTGGAGAGAGGCGGCCGAGTATTTGCGTGAGAATTTGAAGAAGGGCGAGATTCTGATGACTATGGGAGCGGGTGAGGCTTATAAGGCCGGAGAATTATTATTGAATAAGTAGGTTGGATTGGCGGTGGCTCTGGGGGCGAAAGTTAGAGGGTCAATGTCTACTAGCGCCTGTATTTGAGCGAACATTTTGATTTATAAAAATAACCCCCAACGCATTGGCTGGGGTTTAATGTTAGAGAAGTTCGGCCCATTGTTTGAGGTCGAATTTTTTTAATATTACTACAGCCTTTTTTGTTGACTCGGTTAGCCGGAGCCCCAACCTTATAATTTCATCAAGCGTGTAAAAAGCTACTTTTTGAGCTTGATCGTCATGTTGTTGGCCTTCCAACACAGAGTTACCGGTGGCTTGGCTCAAATAAATAAAATTATAGATGATTGTGCCATCGGGCCGTTTGGTTTTAACGAGAAAGAGCAGGTCATGCGGAGTGGTAACCAGAGTTGTTTCCCCTTCAATCTCTCTAACGGTTGTCAAGTGGAGGGCTTCTCCTGGTTCTTGTTTCCCACCGGGAAGGGTCCAGAGATTCGGACCGTATTTTTTGTCGGGTGGATTTTGGCCGAGACAGATTTTCACTGCGCCGTTTATTAGTATTGGTATAACGGCTCGACAGACGATAATTTTTTCGCCCATTTCAATTCCTCGCTTTTATTTTTTTGAAAAATTAAAAAACAGCTTTCAGTCAGACAAGCTGGGTTGTTTTTGTTTGGTAGTTTAATTATAAATTATTAATATGGAATGTCAAACGGGGATAAGTGATTTGGGGAATGTTTGAAAATTTGCTAAAATAAAAATATGAATCACAGTGCCAGACGTTATCAACTGCAATATGAAAAAAAATTAAACGGCCCGCTTGGCATTTTGCTTATCGTGAGCGGTCTTTTTACTTTTGCTTTTGGTATGTTCACTCCCATATACGCGATTTTTATAGAGTCAATTGGCGGCGGAGTGCGGGAGGCGGCGAATGCTTGGGCGATATTTTCTTTGACTGCCGGACTTTTGACTTTTGTGGCTGGTAAGTGGGAAAACAAAATTAAAGAAACAGAGTTGGGTATTGTTTTTTCGCAATTTATTTTGGGGGTGGCTTATGTTTTTTTTCTGATAGCAGATGATGTTTTGATGCTTTATTTGGCGCAGGCGTGCTTGGGGGCGGGTATGGCTTTTTTTTGGCCGGCTTTCCATTCTTCTTATGGCAAGCATACCACCAAAAAGGAAGCGCCTTGGCAGTGGAGTTTCTATGATGGCTTATCATATCTTTTACCGGCGGTGGCGGCGGTGGCTGGCGGATCAGTAGTGGAAAATTTTGGCTTTGGGGCGATGTTTATGATAATGGCCGGCATTTCGTTTTGTTGCGGACTTTTTGTTTTAGTTCTACCGAGAAAGGCATTGTAGGAAGTATAAATTATAAGGTGCTTGTCTAGAACAGACAAATAATTAGTAATATTTTTTGATAATTTTT
>DAOOPA010000053.1:0-5341 GCA_035388025.1 bacterium | reverse complement strand
ACGATACCTCCCCGGCCCGATAGTAATCGGGCCACCCCTCCTAGATAGGCGGGGACGTTAAATTCCAAATAGTTTTTGAGTATTCTCAACGGTAGCGGCGGAAACCTTATCTAAAGTAATATTTTTTTAACTCCGCGATTTTGGCCGCGGTAAAACGAACAAAAGATGGTTCGTTGCGCTCACCTCGGTGTGGATCTGGCGAGAGATAAGGACAATCTGTTTCTACTAAAATTTTTTCCAAGGGCAATTGGCGCGCGACCTGGCGCAGATCTTCAGCATTTTTGCCAAAAGTGATCACACCGGTAAAACCGACGAAAAAACCGAGCTGGAAAAATTCTTCAGCAATTTCCAGGTTGCCGTCAAAACTATGTTTGATACCGCGCAAGGGCAAGCCATTTTGCGTTTCTAATTTTAAAATATCCAAAGTGTCTTGATAGGCGTCAAATTTGCCACGCTCGGAATCACGACAATGAATAATCACGGGCAAATTGTTTTTGGCGGCAAAATGAAGTTGTTTGATAAAATCAGGCGCCTGACGATTTTTTACTTCTTTTAGAGTCAAATCTTCTGGAATATGATAATAATCCAGCCCGATCTCGCCGACGGCCACGATTTTGTGATTTTTGTCAGCGTCAATTAGAGCTTGATATTTATTCTCATCAAATTGTTCCTCGCGGGTCTGAAAATGAATTTCTTCCTCGTCCACTTCGGTGTGCGAGAGATGAATCGGGTGCAAGCCAATGGCCGCGTAAACACCCTCGTCATATTGATTGGCGATTTCCAAGGCGTGTTTGGAAGTGTCATATTGTGAGCCGACATTGATCAGCCAAATGTCTTGATCCAAAGAACGGCGGATAACTGCGTCTCCGTCGTCTTTATAGGCGTTGAAATTTACATGGGCATGAGAATCAATTAAAAATGGTTTCATTTTTACAATTTTAAATTTTAAAACTCAAATTTTAAAATCTAAAATTCCAATACCCAAAACAGGGAGTAGTTAGGTTTATAATAAAAGTATCAGGTAGCTGTTTTGAATTTTAAAATTGAAATTTATTTTAAAATTTAAAATTTGGATTTTAAAATTGATATTATATCTCCAGCACTCCCTTGACTTGTTTGACGGCTTCGGGCAAAAGCGGCATTAGAACAGAAGAGCCTTTGGCCAGATAGGGCACGATCTTGGATTGTTCAAAATAAACGGTCAAAAAGTTGGCGATTGGATATTTATCCGCGACGATAATGATGATACCGAGAACGAATACGCCGCAAACAAGACCAATCACTCCCCCGCCGAGATGGTCAATAAGCTTGACGAAAGGAACGAAGGAAAGCAACTTGAGCGTGCCTTTCAAAAGCCAGATGCCCATGGCAATCACGCCATTGGTGATTAAAAAGATGGCAATAAAACTGATAATCTTGGCTAGGTTTTCGCGGCCGCCAAAAATTGGAGTAAATAAATAGGCGAGCTCGGTAAAAAAATGACTAGCCAAAACAATACCAACCAAAATGCCCACCAAGGCGCCGAGGGTTTTGATCAGACCCATTTGCCAACCATTGATAATAAAACCTATGAGGATGATGAGTAAAATAATATCTACGAGTAACATATGTTTCAATTTTAAATTTTAAAAATCAAATTTTAAAATAATTTTTAATTTTCGAACCCGATCTCGCTAAACATAATCCCCTTCTGATATTGTCCTAGGACAAATTTGACGTAAGGGAATAATTTGTCTGGTAAATCATTTAAAGGGAACCAGCGTAATTCAACGCATTTTTCCGGTTCATTATTGTTTATTTCGCCAGTCCACTTTCGGGCGACAAAAAAGACATCTAGCCGCTGGCGACTTTTGGCGTCTGGTTCTTCACTATCACTTTCAAGCCGGTGTAGAACGTGAGCCAATTTCAAATCTTCAGTATTTATTTCCACATTAGCCTCTTCTTTGGCCTCGCGAACAGCGCAGGCACTAAACGACTCCCCTTCTTCCATATGGCCAGAAGGGACAACGTGTTGCCCGTCGCGATATCCGGTATTTTGACGCAGACCCAAAAGCACCTCATTTTTGTCATTAAATAAGAGAACATAGGAAGCTGGGGTGATTTTGAAGCGGTCTGGAAACATAAAATTTTCAAGATATAATTAACAGCCTGAAGATTGATCAAAAAATTCGGGGAGTTGTGTCTGTACTACTTTAATGATGCCGACAATATTATGAATAAGTCTGTCTTCTTTCTTTTCCAGTATGTATTCCCGCTGGGCTTCATTAAGGTTGAGACAGTAAATAGCAATTCGCAGAAGTTGTTCTTCTCCATAAGATTTTAATAATTCATAAAATTTTTGGGGGCCATATTTTTCTTCGACTTTTGTTTTAAAAGAATGCATTAACGTTCCGTCTACTTCTCCAGAAAAATCAGTTCCTTCAGGAATATCAAACATTCCTAATATTCTCATGGGGCTTAGAGATTCTTCTTGAAGGGATTTTTCTTTGTCTAGCATAAAATTTTTAATTAACAGCCTGAAGGCTAGGTTCCCAAAATAAGTTGTTTTTATGAATTAATTAAGTTATCCTGGGGAACAAGATTTTACTTTTGGTGATTTTTTCGGCGGTAAAAGTTTCTATAATCTTCTCTGCCGTTGTCGGCATAAACGACTGAAGCAAAAAAGCCACGTTGAGAATATCTTGGGCCACCGGCTCTAGAATTTCTTTTAACTTTTCTGGCTCTTTGATTTTCCAGGGCTCGGTTTTGGTAATAGTTTCATCACAAGCGCGAAGTTTGACCCAGAGAATTTCCAAGGCTTCATTAAATTTATATTCTGATAATTTAAGATCAAAATTTTCTTTCAGTCTATTGTCTGCGTTGATATCCAATTTGAGCGATAAATTGTTTTTTTCTAGTAAATTGGAAACGCGGGAAACAAGGTTGCCGAGACCATTACACAGATCAGCGGTGTAGCTTTCTTTGAATTTGGCTTCAGTATAATCGCCGTCTTCAAAGGGCGGGAGTTTGGCGAGGAGATAATAGCGCACGGCGTCAGTCCCATATTTTTCTACCAGTTCAAAAGGGTTAACGACATTGCCAAGAGATTTACTCATCTTCTCGCCATTGGCAGTAATAAAACCATGAATCAAAATTTGTTTGGAAGGCGGCAAACCGGCAGACAAGAGCATAGCTTGCCACATGGCTGACTGCTGGCGCAAATTGTCTTTGCCAGCTATCTGAATGGCATTGGGCAATTCTTTTGTCCCCCAAAATTCTTCAAACTTTTTGTTATCTTCGGGCCTGCCATCCGAAGCTTTAGTGTAGGATGGCCAGCCAAGACAGGAAATATAATTGACCAAAGCCTCAAACCAGACATACATCACTTGAGTATCATCGCCCGGCACGGGAACACCCCAGGGCATTTTTTCTTTGAGGCGGGAAACACTAAAATCCTCCGGACCGGATTCAATAAAACTTTTTATTTCTTTAAGGCGATGAACAGGCACAACAAAATCAGAATTTTTCTCATATAAATCCAAAAGTGGTTTTTGGTATTTGGAAAAACGGAAAAAATAATTTTCTTCGTCAATCAACTCCAGATCAAGATTGGGATGAATCGGACATTTACCATCAATCAATTCAGACTCTGTTTTTTCTAATTCACAGCCCACACAATATTTGATTTGGTAATTTTTTTTGTAAATATCACCATTTTTTTCGCAGAGGCGCCAAAAATATTGAGCGGCTTTTATGTGATGCTTGTCGGTTGTGCGGATAAAATTATTGTAGCTCAAGTTGAGCGCGGATTTGAGATTGTCAAATTTGGCCGCATATTCGTCGCAATATTTTTGCGGATCAACCCCGAGCTCCTGGGCCTTCCTATAAATTTTAAGACCGTGTTCGTCCGTGCCGGTATTAAAAAACACCTCATCGCCATTTTGGGCGCGCCAGCGAGCGAGAGTATCGGCCTGAACTATTTCCAAAGCAAAGCCGATATGCGGCTCGGCATTGACATAAGGCAGGGTGGTGGTGAGATAAAATTTCATAAAAATTATTTTTTTAATGCTTTGTGCCGAGCGAAGGCTTTTTTAAGTATCTTAACTGCACCAGGCCAGAGAAACTCATCTTTGATTTCATTTTCTTTGACCCATTTATAATTAAGGTGTTCGTCGCTCAATTGGAAATCATAAGTATTTAAATCTTCAATCAGAAAGACTAGGGCGCAGACTGGATTTTTGTTACTGCCAGCATACCAAATATCATAAGCGACTAAATCAATAATTTTAAAATCGTCAATATTTAATTCCTCTTTCATTTCACGGCGGAACGCACTTTCGCTCTTATCCCCTTCGCCAATGTCAATCCGGCCGCCGGGAATGTCCCAAAAACCAGGCTTACCAGCCAATTCTAAAACTATACATCTGTTGTCTTTAATAATAACCCCGGCTTGGGTAATCCAAAATTTTTCAAATTCTTTGGGCATCGTCAAAATATTTGCTAAATAAAAAAGAGTATCACTTATACTCTTAATTCTAGGTAAAAAAGTTGATTTGGTCAATCATTTGAGCTTATTGGCAAATAAAATCAGGGTTCGCCCAAGAAGCTGAATTTTTATTTATATACGCGTGATCAGATTCTCTCCAATACCCCAAATGAAGTCCGGAGCCGGGATAGCAATAATATCTGTAAGCATATGTTCCGGCTGGCGTTCCATCACCGGTCATATTATTTATCGGATCAACAGGGACATCAGCCATAAACCCGCTAATTTTAAGAAAACCCATAAAGCCCCCCTGAGAACTATAGTCCCAGCTGCCAGCATTACTGTCACTATAACCAGTGCCACCACAGGTTGAGCCGCTAGTTCTAGGCAAACAACCATACTGGTCAAAAAACAAACTAAGCGCTTTGTATATTTGCTCAATATCAGACATACGTTTCGCGTTTCTGGCTTTTATCCTGGCGCTGTTTAACGCGGCTACGGCCATGGTCGCCAAAAGACCGATGATGGCAATAACCACCAAGAGTTCAATCAGAGTAAAACCTTTTTTATTAGTATAAGAAAACCTACACATAACTTATTTTTGTTTTACTTCTTTTTTATAATTTTAAAAACCATTTTATTATTAATGGAATATTATACAATACTGTCTGCTATTAGATGCATAACAAAAATTAGAAGGGCCTGTAGTCTGTCTACTTGAAGGCGGTATGCCAGTTGTTGTATTAGGCGCGGTTTCTAAATAGGTAATAATCATCGCTCCTAAACCAGCTGGTCCATAATTATAATAGGCATACCCACCACTGGGAGACGAACAGGTTGCTCCACAAGGGCTTATAGGAACTTGACTCAAAAAAC
>DAOOPA010000052.1:0-5606 GCA_035388025.1 bacterium | reverse complement strand
TGAGCCCCGCAAGAAGAGAAGAGCTTTTTGTGGTGATAAATAAAAATGCTATGGCCGTAGGAGTGGGGATTGTTTCGGAGAAAATAATTGATAGTGAAGGAATAATCGCGGCGACGAGAACGGCGTTTCTTGAGGCGGTGGAAAAAATAAAAGAAAAGGTAGATTATCTTTTGGTGGATGGTATAAAGATGTTTGAGCATAAATTGCCGATTGATTGGCATATCAAGGGTGATCGCAGAATTGTTTCCGTGGCGGCCGCTTCAGTGGTGGCTAAGGTGACAAGGGATCACATTATGAAAGGTTACCAGCGGCAATATCCAATGTACGGTTTTGAGAGGCATAAAGGATATGGAACAGAGGAGCACCTAAAGGTTTTGACAACTCATGGGTGGTGCGATATTCATCGTAAGAGTTTTCGGCCAATGGCAGACAGGCGAGATAGGTGTTTTGACAGAGAAGAGTTTATTTGATTTTTTAGGATTTTTTTTGTATACTGGGAGTAGTAAAATAAATTTAAATATATGGAAGAAAAAAGGTTTCCTGGCGGGAGGGAGCTCTTGGATGCCCATGTCTTGCTCATTGATCAGCTGGGCATAAATTATGGCGCCAAAGTGGCTGATTTGGGTTGCGGAACAACTGGTTATTTTGCTTTTCAGGCGGCGGAGGCGGTGGGCGATACGGGAATAGTTTATGTGGTTGATATTCAAAAGTTGATTTTGAAAAATATAGAAAATAGGGCCAAGATGTTGGGACTCAACAACGTAAAGGCGATTTGGTCCAATTTGGAGGATTATGGGGCGGCGGCTATAAATGATGCCGCGGTTGATTACGCGGTTCTAATTAATGTATTGTTCCAAAATAAAAAGCCGGAAACAATATTGCGCGAGGCGGCGCGGATGATGCGGCGCGGGGGGAGAATATTGGTCGTAGAGTGGAAACAAGGGAGATTTCCTTTTGGTCCGCCAGCGGAGGTCAAGGTGACGGCAGAAAAGGTGCGCGAGCTGGCCTTGGGGGCGGGATTAAAAGAAGTGAAAGAAATAACGGCCGGCAGATTCCATTATGGTTTAATTTTTGAAAAGATATGAATAATTTATTAACTTTGAGTTATTGGTTTAATATAAATCCAGAACCGTGGCTGGAAAATGTTTACCGATTTTTGATTTTTGTTTTTGGGATAATGGTAATTGTCGGTTTTTTGGCGAGTTTGTTTATAAAGAAGAACAGCGGAGACAATCTAAAGAGAAAGTTTTGGGATAAAATACAAAGCTTATTTTTATTAATCGGTTTTTTGGGGCTTGTTTTGGTTTTTTGTCGCCAGGAAAGAATAGGTTTTCTCAGTATGCCATTTTTGTTTTTACTTTTGTTGGCCTGGGCTTTGATCTGGGCTTATAAGATTTTTCGTTACGCGGTAAAGATTGTGCCGGCTAGGCGCGAGGAGAAGCGCAGAAAAGAGGAGAAACAAAAATATCTATAATTTATGAACACGAGAGCCAAAGGAAAAATTGGCGAAATGATTGCAGAGAAATATTTAAGGGTAAATAATTATGATATTTTGGTAAAAAATTATTACACGTCTCGGGGCGAGATAGATATCGTGGCCAGAGACAGAGCAAGTCAAGAATTGGTTTTTGTGGAAGTAAAAATGCGCCAGTCAAAGACTTGCGGTTATCCAGAGGAAGCAGTGGATGAAAATAAATTAGAGAAAATGAATGAGGTGGCTGAAGGGTATTTGGAAAAATTGGGATCAGGAGAAGATTATCGTTTTGATTGTCTAGCGATTGAGAGGGATCGATTGAAAGCAACGGCGGAGATAAAACATTATAAAAATATCGGTTTAGTTTAGCAGGCTATGGAAACATTAGATTTGGTTTATAAAAATTTGATCAACTGCACGGTTGATAGATTGGAAGGCGATCGGGCGGTTTTGAAGTTGGAAGACGGCCAAACGTTGAATTGGCCAATAGATAAATTGCCCGGCGGGGTGGTCGAAGGCGCGAGCGTAAATATTTTTTTGAGTACAGCCAAGAGCGAGGAGGAGGAGAGGGAAAGAACGGCTAGAAAAATTTTGAATGAATTATTAAAAACGGAATAGTTATGATTAAAGAGAAGAGTAGCGCGGTAATGACGGATACAATTTATAAATGGCTACTGGCGGTAGCTATTTTTTTAATTGCGTTGGTGATAATCTTGGGAACAATAGAGGTTTATGCTTTTTGTTTTAAGAATAAGATTTATCCTGGGGTGGCGATTGGCGATTTGGGGTTGGGGGGTAAGAGTAAAGAGCAGGCGCGAGCATTGATTTTGGCAAAAAGCGATGAATTGATTCGAGCGGGCATAGATTTTTATTATGGCCAAGAAAAAATGACATTGTCGCCAATCGGCTATAGTGAGGGCGGGAGCAGTTACGAGTTTTGGACTTATGATTTGGAGGCGATGGTTGAAGAAGCTTATGAAGTGGGACGCGGAGGCCGAGGGTTAAGCGGCTGGAGGCAAAAAATACAGGTTTTATTTGGTCAAACAAAAATACCGGCAAGATATCAGCTCAAAAGCCAAGAAGTAGAGAGGCTATTGGAAGAGAGATTTAAAAAATTTGAAGATCCAGGCGCTGAAGCAAAACTTATTTGGGAGGGAGATACGCCGGAGAGCGAGGATGAAAAATTCGGAAAAGTTTTTGATTACACGCGAGTTATGAATTTGATGGAAGAAAACTTGAGACTATTGGATAATCAGCCAATTGAGTTGGTTTTAAAGGAGAAAATACCAAAAGTTACCGGGGCGGAAGTGCGAAGCTTGCTGACCAAGGCGAAAGAGTCTCTGGCTTTGGCTCCAGTAACGATTAATTTCGCGGGAGATGATGGGAACAATCAAAACAAGGAAAGCTGGAAGATAAAAGAACAAGAATGGCGAGAGTGGTTGGAAGTCAAGGATAATGGCGAGGGAGAGGTTTATTTGGGGGTGAATGAAGAGTTGGCTGGCAAGTGGCTTGGGGAAATAGCCGAGATTGTGGATTGGCCGGTTAAGGACGCGCGCTTTGTAATTCAGGATGGCCGGGTGAGTGAATTCCAATCAGCCCAGGACGGTTATGTGTTAAACACAGAAGAAACAATTAAAAGATTGGAGGAAATAATTTTGAGAGAAGGAGAGAGGGAGGCAGACTTGGTGATGATGGTAGAAAAAACAAAATTGAATAATGAGAATGTAAATGATCTTGGTATAAAAGAGTTGGTGGCAAGCGGAGAATCAAATTTTGTCGGTTCATCAAAAAGCAGAATTCACAATATTGGAGTTGGAGCGGCGGCATTGAACGGACTTTTGATAAAACCGGGAGAAGAATTTTCTATCAATAATGCACTCGGAGAAATAGATGCGAGCACCGGTTATAAACCGGAGATGGTGATCAAGGGGGATAAAACGATTCCTGAATACGGCGGCGGATTGTGTCAGGTCGGAACGACTTTATTTCGCTTAGCAATAAATGCCGGTTTGCCGATTACAGAGAGGAGGAACCATTCTTATCGCGTGAGTTACTATGAACCAGCGGGAACAGACGCGACAATTTACGGCCCGTGGCCGGATTTGAAATTTATCAACGACACAGGCAATTATTTATTATTACAGACACGCATAGAAGGAACCAAGGCTTATTTTGATTTTTGGGGGACGAAAGACGGCAGAGAGGTGGCGACCACGACGCCCACGATTTATAATATTGTACCAGCGGGCGAGACAAAAATGGTCGAGACGGAAGACTTGAAGTCAGGAGAGAAAAAATGCACCGAGATCGCGCATAATGGGGCTGATGCTTATTTCAAGCGGACAATTATTTGGCCTGAAGAAATGGTCAGAGAAAAAGTGGAAGAAACTTTTCGTTCACATTATGTACCATGGCAGGCGGTGTGCCTGGTGGGAAAAGAATTGATGGAGACGGCGACGAGTACAGAAGAGGTGGTAGGTGAGTAGGTGGGTAGGGAGGTAGGATTTAAGATTTAAGAATAAAGAGATATCGGGATATTGAATATCAAATATTAAAACACCTGTCGACTCGGCGGGTGTTTTTGGTGTGGGGTTGTTGATGGGCAATTTTGCAGAACGTTCCAGTATATCTAATGTCTCAGCTCGCCACCTAATTAAACTACCTCCGCCTAGAAGGCGGAGGTAGTTTAATAATTTCCTCTTTTAGAACTCCGCCTTTTATTTCAATTTTATTAGCACCTTTTCTATTAAGATAATCGGCACTAACAAGAATTTCTTGATTGCTAAATAATTTTGACGATTCTTCGAGCGAAATTCCAAAGACGATTCTACTGATATTTGCCCACCAAGAAGCAGAAAAACACATAGGGCAAGGTTCACAAGTTGAGTATAAAGTTACACATGATAAGTCTTTGGAATGTAGTTTTTCGCACGCACTTCTAATCGCATTAATTTCTGCGTGTGCTGTTGGGTCAAAATTATTTGTTTCGCCAGATTTGCCGGTTGCAATAACTTGATTATCTTTAACCAAAACACAGCCAAATGGAAAAGGTGCGTTCTTGGCTTCTTCAATAGCTAGCTTCATAAAGTTTTCATCATCCATGCTATTGATTAAGGCGGAGTTCTTTATATTATTTACCATAAATAGGATTTGAAAATTAAATTACAGATAATGTTAGGGGTAAAAGAAGTTTTCGTAGCGTAGCGGAGGCAATTTTCCCGATATTCGGTGTTAAGTGACCCGACGAGCCACTACCTTATTAAAATATAAATGAAAAAGTGGTGAGGAGAGCGCAGCGTGGTTCGAGCGATAGTGAGAAAGTTGAAAAATGGGGGGATCTACTTTGAAAGATGATTGTATAATTCAAATGCTTTTAGAGCTTGATTTTTTACATCAACAGGAACATGCTTTTTATTCAAATCATCTTTCGTGAACCACTTAAAATTTTTTAATTCCTTATTGATTTGTAATTGCTCTGGATTTATGGCTTTACAAACATAGAAAAAACAACAATGGTCATGGTCACCAACTGAATGAACATTAACGCAGAATGGCGTAGCGAGATTTGATTTAATGTTACCATCTATGGGCATATCGCTTTGATTAAGTATTTCTACATCAATGCTTATTTCTTCCTTAATCTCGCGAAGCAAAGCTTGATCAGGTGTTTCATTTTCATCAATGTGACCACCAACAGGAAGCCATAAATTCAGCTTTCTATGATGAATCAGCAAAACTTTATTTTGATGAATTATATAACCTGCAATTACTAAGTCTGTTTTCATATTATAATTAAAAAATTTGAGACAATATAAATTTATCGATAAGCCCCCATTTTTCAATTGCGTATAATGCGTGGCGGCTATCGCCGCGCATTGTGCGGATGAGCGGAGCGATTTCCGCATAACTCGTTATTATTCGAACTTGTTGTTTATAATGGCTAAAAAACTGTATATTATGTGAACAATGCCCATTGCCATTATGGGTTAATCTTAACAAAATTTAAAGGAAAATGGTAGGTTGATATTGGCAAAATAAAATCCCGCCCCGATGAAAATCGGGGCGGGGTTGAAATCGCTAATTACTCCAAGAGAAGAAAATCCTTATAAGGGCAATCCGAGTCGAAACCAGG
>DAOOPA010000051.1:0-5828 GCA_035388025.1 bacterium | reverse complement strand
ATTTTTTTTATTTTTGTGCCATTGTACTCCAAGGGTAAAATAACATTATCCAAGACGGTGGTACGCGGTAAAAGATTGAACGATTGGAAAACAAAACCAATTTTTTTGTTGCGCAAAGCGGCCAGCTTGGCATCGTCAAAATCGCTGGTGTCTTGGCCCTCAAAGAAATATTGACCGCAAGTAGGACGATCCAAAAAACTTAAAATATGCATCAGGGTGGATTTACCGGAGCCGGACGGACCCATAATGGCTACGAATTCTCCCTTACCGATAAAGCAATTTAGATGATGCAGAACCTTGGTAATGACCTCATCGGTAACAAATTCTTTGCAAATATCTTTTAATTCAATGAGCCGAGTTTTTTCGAGCATAATTATTTTGTCTTAGTAAAAGTAATTACTTCTTCGCCAGCAGTAAGGCCGGAGATAATTTCAATATACTCATCACCGCGAATACCGGTGACAACGGTTTTTTCTTGCGGCTGGCCATTGGCCAAAACTTCCACATATTTTTCACCGTTTTTTTGTTTGACGGCCCTAATCGGCACCCGAATGGCATTGTCAACTTGATTGGTTTTAATATTTAAATTAGCGGTCATGCCTGGTTTGACGGCCTCAATGTTTTCATTAAATTGAATTTTGACTTGGTAATAAACGACATCTTGAATGGTTTTTTCCGCAGGATTGATAAAAGTGATGACGCCCTGAAAAATAGTTTCATCGCCAAAGGAATCCAGAGTGATTTCAGCCGTTTGGCCTATTTTTATTTTGACGACATCCGATTCGGGGATATCAGCTTCGATTTCTAATTTGGAGTCACCAATCATTTTGATAACCGGTTCAGTTAAAGAATTTTGTTCGCCGATTTTATTGTTGATTTCGGTAACTAATCCATCGACAGGCGCTTTAATGACAACATCGCTGAGATTGGCCTCGGCCAGAAGCAAACCGGCCTTAGCCCGGGAAACAGCCGCTTCGGCTGATTTTAGATCGTAGGATTGAGGTTTGGCTTTTTTGAGCGCCAATTGCGCCTCGGCCAATTTTAGATTGTTTTGGGCGGAAACAATGGAGTTTTCAGCTCGGCTTAATTGATCGGCGTAATAAACATCTTTGTTTGTCCAGTTTGACTGGGCGCTCTGAAGCGATGTTTTGGCAGTAGAAATATAATTTTGTTGCGTTTGGATGGTATTAATCAACGCGTCTAACTCGGCTTGAGTAAGTTTAGAGCTGGAAATGGTGGCTTTTAAAACGGAAAAACAGTCGGAGAGGTATTGACGCAGATCATCAAGGCAGTTATAGCCAGCGCTGATGGCGGCAGAAATTTCGGCATCGGTTGAGCCAACAGTGAGTGTTTGGGATTGACTTTGGGCGGCGAGCAAGCTGGCTTTGGACGCGGCTTTACTGACTGCTGAATTATTAATAGTAACAATGTTCAGAATACCCAAGGTCTCACTGGCGTCATCGTTCTCTAGGGTATCTTCTCCTGTCTTGAGCGCGTGTTCAGCTACGATTAGTTGGTTATTGAGGGTAACCAAAGTGGTATTTTTTAGATTATTGACTTCCGTATCGCGATTAAGCTTGAGGTTGGCCAAATTATTTTCAGCCGTGGATAACTCTTGTTTTTTTTGTTCTACGTTTAATTCAGAAATGCGGACATCTTCGGCCGTGGCGCCAGCTAATAATTTTTCCAGATTTGCTTCGGCTTCAGCGAGAGCGCTTTGGGCGTTTTTGACTTGGCTATTCAGGGCAGTGGTATCAAGCGCGGCCAAAATTTCCCCGGACTTGACTTGATCGCCGATTTTAATTTTCAGACTGGCCAACTTGCCATTTGACTTAAAATTAAGGCCGATATCTTCAGCCGAAGAAACCGAACCGGTCGCATCAACTGTTTGCGTAATTGAACCAATTTCTGCTTGAGCAGTGGTATATTGAATAACCGGAGTTTTGGGCCGGAATAAAAAATAACCAAGAGCTAGAACAACGACGACAGAAACTGGAATAACTATTTTTTTCTTCATACGGATTGATTTTATTTAAATTGTTTTAGGATAATTTTTGTAAAAATAAGTCTTCAGCCATCCGGGGGTTGGCCTGGCCCTTGGTCTCTCTCATGAGCTGGCCGATAAAAAATTGAATCAGGGTGGTCTTGCCTTTTTTGAATTGTTCCACCTGACTGGGGTTGTCGGCAATAATTTTATCAACCAAGGGAGAGATATCGCCGATGTTTTCCAAGAGGCGTAAGCCTTGATCGGCCAAAATACTACTGGGGTCTCCCCCGTTCTTGACCATCAGACCCAAAATATCATTGGCGCTTTTAGAATTGATTTTGTTTTTATAGATCAAGGTGATAAGCTCAGCAAAATTTTCCGGGGTTAAGGGGGCACCATCCAGGGATTGTTCGTTTTCGCTTAGGAAGGGTGGCAGTTTATTAATTAGCCAATTGGCTACTAATTTGCTCAATTTGTCTTTATATTTTTCCCAAGGGTCAGCGTCTTCCAGACCCACTTCGTCTAGGTCGGCCAACCAACTCTGGAGCTCGCTCATAGTTTGTTCCGTAAAATGAGCGAGTTTTTTATCATTGACAAGCAGGTTGGCGTCAGATACGGAAAAAGAGTATTGTTCAACGAAGCGCTGAGCTTTGGCTTGGGGCAATTCGGGCAACTCATTTTTCAATGTTTGTATTTCTTTGTCAGTCAGGGTGAGCGGCGGCAGGTCGGGTTCGGGGAAATAACGATAGTCGTGAGCGTCTTCTTTACTTCTCTGGCTGTAGGTGATCTGCTCGCGATCGTTCCAACCTCGGGTTTCCTGAATTATTTTTTCATTGCTAGATAATAATTTTGTCTGGCGCATTATTTCATATTCGATAGAACGCTCTACAGCCTTGAAAGAATTGAGATTTTTGATTTCTACTTTGGTGCCCAGTTTTTGCGTGTCGCTCAAAGAAATATTGACCTCGCAACGCATCTGGCTTTTTTCCATATCGGCGTCGGAAATATCCAATTGGCGGAGAATTTTTTGCAGTGCCTGACAAAATTCTTTGGCTTCAGCCGCCGAGTGAATTTCTGGTCTGGTTACTAGTTCCATAAGAGGAATGCCGGCGCGGTTCAAGTCAATCAATGATTCTGTTTCGCTTTGATCATGTATCAGACGGCCGGTGTCTTCCTCAAGATGAATTCGTTCAATCCCAGCGCGACTATGGCCAAAGACCAAAAGGCCATTGGCACATAGCGGCTGGTCATATTGGGAAATTTGATAGCCTTTGGGCAGGTCGGGATAAAAATAATTCTTGCGGTCAAATTTGGAGTTTTTGGCAATGACACAATCCATGGCCAAGCCGGCCTTGACCACCATTTTGACCGCTTCAGCATTGATGGCCGGCAAAGCACCCGGTTGGCCGGTGCAGACGGGGCAAATGTGGCTATTGGGTAAAAGTTCTTCCACACCGATTTTCCAGGAGGTATTGGCACAGGAACAAAACATCTTGCTTCTGGTTTTGAGCTGAACGTGGATTTCTAAGCCAATGGTGGGAGTATATTTGTTTTCCATAATTATTTATCAAAAAATTGACCATTTTGATGGTTAAACGGTAAATTTACTTTAACATATTTGGGCCAAAAATAAAAGCCCGACCATCGTATTGATGATTGGTCGGGCCCATTTTCCCGAGCCTAGATCTCCTCTACACTTTCTGATGCACATTTCAGGCACGGCGCCTCAGATTTCAACCAAAAATGCCCCTTTTCTGTTTTTATCCACCTACAAGACTTTACCTTGTTTGCTACATTTGTTCTGGTAAGAGTGTAATTCAGTCTCACAGAGTGGCCGCAAGAATAATGAATAACAAGAACAACATTGGTCTCTTTGGGGCCTCTCTTTGCCACTGCTGACAACCCCAAATTTGGGAAAAGAGACAATTGCTTGCCCATCTTTAAGTCCTCCATTTATTAGTAATGATAGTGCTATTTTTTGATAATTGTCCAAATTCTTTCGTGAATTTTTTCTATGGGAAGAAGTTGACCAGCTTCGACGCAATCTACTATATGCCAATAATCAAATTGCTTGGCCAAATAACGGTAAGTGTCACGCGCTCTTTGCAGGTGTTCTAAATTGTTTTCCAAACCATCCTTTTTCCCCTTAATATATTCTTTTCCAGCCAGACTTCTTTGTTCTATCAGGCGTGTAACAGTGTCCACGTTTACGTCTAGGAATATAACAATGTCCGGTTCGGGTATTTTGAAAGTTTTGAACTCCAGTTCTACTAGCCAATCCAGCATTTCGTCTCTTTTCTTTGGGTCGCTGATCTTGCTGATCTGGTGGCCCATATTGGAAGTGGCATAACGATCCAATACTACTATTTTACCACTTTCCAGCCATTTGTCCAGCATGGCCTTGGCTTCCCATCGGTCACAGGCAAAAAAGAGCGAGGAAACGCGTGGGTCTAATGTGGCCGCATCGCCAAACTCGTTATTTAAATATTGATCAACCAAAACACCAAAAAATTTTTGGCCATGGCGCGGAAAAGAAAAGGTTTCCACGTTTTCGCCTTCTTGGCGGAGACGTTCGACTAATTTTTTGGTTTGGGTGGCCTTGCCCGAGCCATCAATACCTTCAATGATGATGAGTTTACCTTTTTCGCTCATACAAATCTTTTGATAATTTTAAAATATAAATTTAATAGTGGATTGCCCAGATATTTCAATAGCGGATTTTGGATTTCTTGAAATTCGATTTTGCCAGTCATAAAATCAAAAAGTTGATAGTCAGTAAATTTTCTATTTTTTTGAATAGTGTTCCGAGCTTTAATAATAGCCGGCAAATTAATTAAAAGCCAGCCATAGGCCTTGAGCCGTTGACAGAAGAAACCGCGCGCGATAGAAAAAAGAATCAGGCCAAATTCCATAGCGAGCCAAGCTGGAAAAGCCAAAATCAGGGTGCGCAATTTGTAAAATTTCAAGGTAAAATAAAGACGATTTTTTTCTAGCCAGAAATAGCGTTCTTTATTTTTCTTGGAGGGAAATTTGTAATGGTGGTGGACAACAGCATTACTGACAGCTAGAAGACGCCAGTCGGCCAGTCGGGCGCGGAAGCAAAAATCCGAGTCCTCGTGATAGGCAAAATATTTTTCATCCAAAAGACCAATAGTCTCAAAAACCGAGCGGCGGATGGCTACGGCAGTAAAGGATAAATAAGCTGGTTCGTAATCGCTTTGGCCATATTTTTGAAACACCTGACCGATGGGCCAATTGTCACCAAAAGAATAACCAAAGCCGAGATAATGAAAAGCATTGCCAAAACTATTGACCAAATTCTTCTCTGGATAACGAGTAATCAGGGGCTGGGCCAAGCCGACTTCGGGGTGATGCTCCATTTTTTGGATAATAACATTCAGCCAGTCTGGTTCAACGACAATATCGTCGTTCAATAAAACCACATAATCCGGATTGTGCTTGAGCGCGTAAGCAATGCCTTGATTGTAGCCCGGGGCAAAGCCGAGATTTTTTTCATTGCGAATAATGGCCGGAAAGTTGAACATTTTTTTCTGCCAATCATTCAGAATCTCCAAACTCTTGTCCTGCGAGCCGTTTTCCACCACCACTAACTGCCAATCTTCCTTGGGATAATCCATATTTTTGAGCGACCAAAAAAGTTCGGAAAGAAATTTTTCCGAGTTCCAAGTTGCAATAATGATAAATACTTTTTTCATGGGTTAAGTGTTAAATTCCAAGCTCCAAATTCAAAGCACAAAATAAATTACAAATTACAATTTTAAAATTATTTTTGGAGCTTGTCTAGAACAGCATAAACATTTATGCTGATAATATGGCAAGC
>DAOOPA010000050.1:0-6375 GCA_035388025.1 bacterium | reverse complement strand
GAAAATCATTAAAAAATATCAAATTGTGTAGAGCTGTTCTATGCAAGCACCTAACAAAATCCTAATTTCCAATCAAATCCTAAATCCAAATGACAAAAAATTTGAGCTTTGAATTTTGAACTTTGTTTGACATTGGAAATTGAGATTTAGAGCTTAGCGGCTATTTCTTAACGCCGACATCTTTCTCAGGTCATCAATAATTTTTGGCAGTACTCTCAGCACCTGATCCAGGTCTTTTTTGGTAGTGCTTTGGCCCAGGGTGAAGCGAATGGAGCCATGGGCATATTCGATCGGCTGGCCCAGAGCGGTGATAACGTGAGATGGTTCCAAACTCAAACTATGACAAGCCGAACCGGTA
This sequence comes from bacterium, assembly GCA_035388025.1. Classification (GTDB taxonomy): domain Bacteria; phylum Patescibacteriota; class Patescibacteriia; order UBA2196; family GWA2-42-15; genus JAAZMX01. The sequence goes on along the minus strand of DAOOPA010000050.1, from coordinate 6,017 downwards.
GAAACACAAATACCCAAACGATCTAATTTTAGCATGACCGCCTCGCCTTCTACTCCCAGAAAAGAAACATTGACGTTATTTGGCAGACGACAAGAGGGATGTCCGTTCAGACTGGTATTATTTATTTTTAGAAGTTCCAAAATAAAGTAATCGCGCAATTTGGTCAGGCGGATAGCTTCTTTCTTTTTTCTTTTCGCGGCTAATTCCAAGGCTTTGGCAAAGCCAACAATGGCGGGAACGTTTTCCGTACCTGGCCGCAAACCAAATTCCTGATCGCCGCCATAGATAATGGGCAGTAACTTTATTGCTTTATTTTTATACAAAATGCCTGTTTGCTTGGGGCCATAGATTTTGGAACCATTTAGAGTCATTAAATCAACCCCTAAGTTCATTACCTTTAAATCCAGATAGCCGCCAGCCTGACAAGCATCCGTATGAAAAATGGGATAACGAGGCTCTTTCGATATAGTATCAACTCTTTGAATGTGGCGATAATTTTTTATCACCCGGGCAATTTCCGCCACTGGTTGAATAACGCCAATCTCGTTGTTGGCGTAAATAATGCTCACCAGCAAGGTGTTGGGGCGCAAGGCTTTCATCACCTCTTGGGCGGAAATGAGTCCATATTTATCAACAGGCAAATAAGTAACGGCAAAGCCAATTTTTTCCAAAGCGCGGAAACTATTCAAAACAGCCGAGTGTTCAATGCTGGTAGTGATCAGGTGATAGCTTTTGGCCCGATCAAGAAATTGATTGGCTACTCCAAAAATCGCCAAATTGTCAGATTCAGTTCCGCCGGCAGTAAAGATAATCTCCTCCGGCAGAGCACCCAATACTTTGGCTACCGACAACCGAGAGGAAAGAAGCGCTTCGGCGGCTTGGCGACCCAATTGATATAAAGATGAGGGGTTGCCAAAATTTTTCGTACCCAAAGGAGCCATGGCTTTGACCACTTCTTCAGCAAGAGGGGTACCAGAGGCGTGATCAAGATAAATCATAAATGGTATAAAACTTGCCCCAAATGGGTCTAATTGATTAAGCTCTTGTTTTTAAGAAACTACCAAGAATACCTAAAAAATATTTAGCCCGTTTAAACGAGGGAACCCGTCTAAAACATAAATTCTAATAATTCCCTTGTAATCTGGGATCCCTACCCGTAAAATCAAAACGGGATCGGGATAAACTTGATAAAAATATTTAATCTTTAATAGAGATGGCATTAACGGGACAGACGGCGATGATTTCTTCTTTGGTATGATGGTGCGATTCATAGTCGCTTGAGAGCACCTCACTTTTGCCGTCACTACCCAGTTTGAATAATTCCGGATACATAGCAACGCAAGAACCACAACCGATACATTTTTGTTTATCAACTTTAATGGCAGACATATAACTTTGGTTAGTTAATGAATCAATGAATATTTGGGCGTTATTTGGAATTTTTCTTCTCTACAAATTTGCGCAATTGAATAATTAATTTGTCTAGAGCCAGGTCAGCGGCCTCAACCACAGTATGATCATCTTCGGCGGCTAAAAATTTTTGGCCATCGAGAATCAATTGCATTTCTATTTTGTAGGCTGATTTGGTGGCAAATTTTTCCGCTCGTACGGATAAACGATAATCACCGGTAAAGCCTTTGAGTAGATTTTCCAAGCGATCAATTTTTTTGTTTAGATAATTACCCAGAAAAACTTTGTCATTTTCCGGCAGATTTTTGTAGGCATAAATGAAAGAAACCATAAGCATGAAATTAATTTTTAATTTTTTTGATCAACGGACAAAACACTCTTTGACATTAACAAGGCAGATTTTGGCCAGCTCGGCCATTTCCCGGTCAGTAAAGCTTTTCAGAGAACGAAAATTCTGATCATTGAGACTATCAGTCGGAAAAAATTTTTGAAGAAAATAACGACTGGCGCCGGAAATTAATTCACTCATAGCCAATACTTCCTCGCGGGAGTGCAGGGCCGGCAGAAGCGTGGAACGAAATTCATAGGGCAAGCCAGAGTCCATAATTGTTTTAATGCTCTTTTTTATGTCGGCGGGAGATACTTTTACATTAACAACTTTGGTATAATTTGGCAAAGATGCCTTGACGTCCATGGCCAAATAATCAATTAGACGGCGTTTGATTAATTGGGTCAGTCTGTCCGGATTGGTTCCGTTGGTATCCAACTTGACAAGATAGCCCAAGGCTTTGATTTTTTGGATAAATTTAAGCAGATCAGCCTGAAGGGTCGGTTCGCCGCCGGTAATAACCACGGCATCAAGTTTCTTTTTTCTGACAGACAAAAAAGCCAAAACTTCTTCTTCGGGAATGATTTTGGCCTGTTTGGCATGAGTAACCAAATCGGAATTATAGCAAAAACCACAGCGAAAATTACAGCCCACGGTAAAAATAACGGCAGAAATTTTATCCGGATAATCAAGAAGGGATGTTTTTTGCAGGCCGCCGATAAGCATAAAATAATAAATTCAAAAGGCAAAATTAATGAGTTAAAAAATTCTTCTCCGCACGACGAACCAAAAGCGGAGAAGAATTTTTTATTAAGAAAAAGGATTATTCTCCGCAGGTGTCACAAACTTGTTGGTCAAAGGTCTGACGATCGGCGAATTCCGATTGCTTACCTTCGTTCCATTGCTTGACTGGCCGGAGATAACCCACCACGCGAGAATAAATTTCGCACGGGGTTCTTTGGCTGGTGTTGGCCTCCATATTTTTTGTTTTAGTTTATAACTTTGTTAATAACTATTAAATTTAGGAATTAAAAAGTTGCGCTTGCTCAACGGGAATACTTTCAACCGGTTGATTGTCCGTATAACCAATTTCCTCGTCGCAACGCGGACAAAACTGGTGTTCGCCAGCCAGATAGCCGTGGATGGGGCAGATGCTGAAAGTGGGGGTAATGGTATAATAAGGCAAACGATAATTTTCGGCAATTTTTTTGACCAAGTCGCGAGTAGCTTTGGCGGAAGGCAGACGTTCGCCGACAAAACCATGCAATACGGTACCGCCAGTGTAGCGGGTCTGGAGATCGTCTTGGAGATCAAGGGCCTCAAAGATATCATCACTAAAGTTGACCGGCAACTGGGTAGAGTTGGTGTAATAAGGAGCGGCGTTTTTTTCCTGATAGGCTTTTTCGTTGGCCACAACGATATCAGCATACCTCTTTTTATCAGCCTTGGCAAAACGATAGGTAGTACCCTCACCCGGCGTGGCTTCCAGATTATAAAGATGGCCGGTTTCCGTCTGATAGGTCATTAATTTTTCACGCATATGATCCATAATTTCCAGAGCGAAAGCGTGACCTTCGGGGCTGACGATATTTTTACCCATAAAATTGAGGAGCGACTCATTCATGCCGAGAATACCGATGGTATTGAAATGATTCTTCCAATATTCACCAAATTGTTCTTTGATTTTCTTGAGATAAAAACGCGAATAAGGATACAAGCCCATAGCGGTAAAACGCTCAATCACTTCACGCTTGGTTTCCAGAGATTCTCGGGCGATTTCCATCAGGCGATCAAGGCGATCAAAATATTCTTCTTTGATTTTGGACAGATAGCCGATGCGCGGGAGATTCAAAGTGACCACCCCGATACTGCCAGTCAAGGGGTTGGCGCCAAAAAGTCCGCCACCGCGTTTTTTTAGTTCACGATTGTCAAGGCGCAAACGACAACACATAGAGCGAGCGTCATCCGGGTTCATATCGGAATTCACAAAGTTGGAAAAATATGGAATGCCATACTTGGCGGTCATCTCCCAGACTTTTTCTAGAACTGGACTGTCCCAATCAAGATCTTTGGTAATATTGTAGGTAGGAATAGGGAAAGTGAAAACTCGGCCCTTGGCATCGCCAGCGAGACAAACTTCGGCAAAGGCTTTGTTAATCATATCCATCTCCGGCTGAAAATCTTTATATTTATCCTCGGTGACCTCGCCGCCGATAATTACAAAGTCTTCGGCCAATGAACCGGTGGGTTTTAGATCCATGGTAATATTGGTAAAGGGTGTCTGGAAACCGACCCGCGTCGGGATATTCATGCCGAACATGAATTCCTGCATAGCCTGCTTGACAGTGCCGTAATCCAGCCTGTCATGACGAACAAAAGGGGCGAGATAGGTATCAAAGCTGGAAAGGGCTTGAGCACCATTGGCTTCGCCCTGGAGGGTATAAAGAAAATTAATAATTATTCCGAGCGCGCTTCTAAAGTGCTTGGGCGGTTTGCTCTGGACTTTGCCTTCAACGCCAGTAAAACCATAAATCAAAATGTCGCGCAAATCCCAACCGCAACAATAGGCGGCCAGAAGTTGAAGGTCGTGCAGGTGAAGATCGGCATCCATGTGAGCCTGGCGGACTTCCGGAGAATAAATGGAATTGAGCCAATAGTGAGCGGAAATGGTGGAGGCCACGTGATTATTCAAACCCTGAAGGGAGTAGGCCATGTTGCTATTTTCTTTGACGCGCCAGTCTAATTTGCTCAAATATTGGTCAACTAAATCGTCTGAGTTGATAAATTTGTTGAGATCACGAATTTTGGCATGTTGCTCCCGATAAAGGATATATGATTTGGCGGCTTCGGCTAAATTTTCTTTGATTAAAACCTTTTCCACCATATCTTGAACCTGTTCGACGGTGGGAATAATTTGGCCATCGTACTCTTTGTTGAGCTGGCGAGCAACATCTTTGGCCAATTTATCAGACAATTTTTCATTCTCCTGGCCGACAGAGCGAAGGGCTTTAAAAATAGCGCTGACTATTTTCTTTTTATCAAAGGCCATAACGCGGCCATCTCTTTTTTTGACCTGTTTGACTTGATTTTTGTTGAGCATGGTTTGAAAAATCAATGGTTATTTTTTTGAACGCTTTGGGGAGGTACCCTTAATGCGCTTAAGTTCTTTTTGAAAACTGGCTACGTCAGCGAATTGACGGTAAACAGAAGCGAAACGAATATAAGCAACCTTGTCAAATTTTTCCAAATGTTTCATAACAATTTCACCAATATCTTTGGTGGTAATTTCACTGCGGAGGGCTTTTTTTTGAATATCTCTTTCTATTTTATTGATAAGAAGTTTGAATTCGTCTTTGGTATAAGAACGTTTTTCCAAAGAATGCAGAATTCCGCGCTCCATCTTTTCCTGACTATAGGCCTCTCGGCGACCATCGCGCTTCACTACGGTCAGCTCCAAAATCTGCAATTCTTCCAAGGTAGAGAATTTGAAGCCACATTTACTGCAACAGCGGCGGCGGCGGACGCAAAGACCATTGCCCGAAAGGCGGGAGTCAACAACGCTAGTGTCTTTGTGGTTACAGACTGGACAAAACATGATAATTGTTGGCTATTAAAAACCGAGCGGATTAATTTATTGGGGACAAATAAAAACACTGGTCTAGAGTGTCTTTGAAAATTTAAATAACAAGAAAAAATGAGCAAGGCCTGGCAAGAGCAAAGAAAAATAAAAACTATATATTGTATTCCTATTACTAATTATAGCACAATATATAGTTTTGTCAACTAATGAATAGAGAAAATAATTTAAAAAAATCGACTGGTGTTTCTTGGTTTTTATTATATATCATTTCCGAAAATACTGAAAGGCTTATTTATCCACTTGGGGGTTAATTTTTGCCTTTTTTTCTATTTTAGCAAAAGAAAGCTATGAATAGCCAGATAATAGCGGTTGGTATATAATGAAAATAGATAAAAATTACAAATTAAAAATAATTTTATGGAAAATACCCAGGAAAAAATGGCGAACGAGACTCTGGCAACGGTTGGCAATGAAGAAATAAAAAATTTACTCTTGGAAAACCAGGTGTTGCTCGCAGAAATACGGGAACAAACAGAAAAAACCAAAAAATATATCCGAGCCGGCCGGGTAATCAGTTTTATCTATCTGATTCTGATTGTCGCGCCTTTGATTTTCGCGGCTGTTTATCTGCCGCCGCTTTTGAAAAGCTATGTGGCGCCGTATCAGGAGCTTTTGGGCACCACGCCGGGAACGAGTGGC
>DAOOPA010000049.1:0-6420 GCA_035388025.1 bacterium | reverse complement strand
GCTTGCCATATTATCAGCATAAATGTTTATGCTGTTCTAGACAAGCTCCTTAAAAATTAATCTTTTCCAAGTCGGCGTTTTCACGAGCATTTAAAAATAAAATAAGGCCGCATCATAAAAATTCAGATTAAAATTCAAGCGGAGCCAAGTTAGGTTTTGCTGCCCAACTGTTTGAGCCCCGCCTTGAGTTCGGCGGGGCGAGTTTTGGGCGGCCAACTTGGCAAAGCGTAGAATTTTACTGAATTTTTGTACAGCGGCGATTTTTGCGCCACTTTTTTTAAAAAAGTGGCAAAGAAAACATACGGGTAAATGAGTAGTAACACTCCAGAGACCAAGCCAGCGGCCGACCAAACTTCTTTCTGCTTAGCCAAGCCCTAGGTTCAATCGAAGGACGATTGAACCAGTCCTTAACAAATAAAAATTCACCCTTCAACTCTGGGGGGAGGAATTGAACCTCCAGCAACTACGTTAACAGCGCAACGTGGCATTTACCCCGCATCAAATCTCTGGGAGCAGGATTCGGACCTGCGACATCCGCGTTAACAGCGCGGCGTTCTACCACTGAACTATCCCAGAGATTTGGCACAAGGTAGCCAAATTACCCCAGAGCCAAAAAGTGAATTTTAAAACCCGCTTTCTTGAAGCGGGTTTGAAAGTTTCCTAATGAGAAAAACTAACCAACCCGCCGGCGATTATTATTATTCAAATTGTTGGTCAGCTTTTTCATAGTATTTCTATTATAGCAATTTCTTGCCCTTTGTCAACAAAACTATTCCATATCCTTCAAAAACTGCAATGTTTTCACATCCATATCATCGACTATTTGTTTTATCTCCGCATCAACCTTGGCCTGCTCTTTCTCATATTTTTCTCTGCTCTTTACCAATTCTTTCTCTTGATCTTGAATTAATTTGTTCGAAGACACAATCGCCGCGTCCGCGTCCGCGATCGCCTTTTGTGCCTGATTCAAAATATTTTGCAAATTCTGGTCTTGAGGCATATATTTTATTCAGTTTGTAATTCACCCTCGGCAAGTTCCCTTAAAAAAGTCCCCGCCCTACCCCTAACACTACCATTCAATTTACTAAATTTATTCACTTCTCCTTTCTTTGCCAACTTCTTCTGCAGAACCAACTTCAAATCTTCTGTGGCTAATTCTAATTTAGGATCCTCACTATCTTCCCTGTCAAGTAAAAGATTATCCTGGTCCACTTTTTCTCGACCCAATTTTTTTATGTGGTAACTATTCCAGAGTGCTATCAACTTCTCCAAGGTCATTTTTTTTGCTTCACTTTCTTTGCCAGATTCTCTTGCGTATTCTCCTCCTGCTGATTCACTTTTTTGATTCTGCTCTATTAATTTCATTCTATTATAGAGTTTAATGCTCATGACTGTCTCCTCCGCCTCCAGCTTGTCTAGCCCGCCACTTCGCACAATCTCTCCCAGTTCATCATCTGTAATCTGCTCCCCACTTTTTATTACTTCTTTACCATCTGCTCCTACTATTATCAACTTATCACCAATTAAGGTCATACTCCCCCCATCTGGCCTGCCAACAACAATATCTCCTTCATCTATTCCTTTTGATAATTCTGATTCCTCGCCTGGTTGATTTGATTTAGCGATTTCTCCCTTTTGGACTGCCTCGGGCGGCGGAAATAATTTATCTCTTTGCACCTTAAGACTGGCATTCTTGCCCTGAAGTTTCTCGACTTCTGCCGTCAATCTATCTCCGATTATTTCTAATTCTCGAATCTGGCCAGACAAGTCTTTTCTAGCTTTCTCTAATTTTGCCAACTCTTTTCGCAACACCTCCAAATCTAAACCCTTGGGTTTCTCTTGATTAATATATCCTTCTACCCTGGTGATCGCGCTACTATTCTTTTCCAGCTCACCACTCAAAACGTTTCTGTTTGCCTTATTTGTATCGACTAATTTACTCGCCCCTTCAATCGCCTTATCATTTATACTCATTTTTTCCGCCAAACGCCCATCAATTCCTTTTTTTACTGCTTCAACAGATTGGGCATATTCATTGGCTTTGTCCTTTTTTATCTCCAGTGCCTTTTTCTTAATATCAACATCTGTCTCGGTTTGTTTTTTTTGCTCTTCCAGACTTCCCATAAGCATATCATGTTTCTTCTGGTCTTCGGGTGATATCTTACTACCCAACTCAGTCATTAGCGCTTCCACCTTTATTCTTCCTGATTTTGTCTCTTCAATTTCCATCTCTTTGCCTTTCAGTTTTTGTTCCATCCTTTTTACTTCTTCTTCATAGCTGGCAACCTTTTTATCTGCTTTTTCTTCCAACCTATTGCTGTTCCAAACATCAAATTTATCAACCGCCCATTGGCCTATATCTGTCTTTTGAAGCCCAGCCCTTACTTTTTCACACAGGCCTGACCATAAACCTTTACTTTCTGGCCGAAGAGTATTATAAACTTCCATCGCCGGAGGATTACTTTTTATGACTTCCGTCCCCACATCAACAGTGGGATTGGTTTCCTTTGGTGGTTGTTGGCCTCTAAATTCTGCCTTAATCCTTTCACTGGCTGGATTCAGGGGTTCTATTGTTGGTTTATTTTCTATCGTCATAAAATTATCTTTAAATTGTTTTGTTACATCTTGCCCTTAGTATAATTTTATCAATTAGCTTTCTCCGTTTTCTGTTTCTCCTTTATCATATCCTCAAAATATACCGCGATGGCCGCCGCCACTGGTACACCTAAAAGCCCCCCTACCACACCGCCGATTCTCGCGCCGATCAAGATCACCATGATCACAACAATCGGATTCAATCCCACTACTTTCTGCATCAATTTGGGTACAATAATCTGGTTTTCCAGTTGTTGAACAATAAAATACCAGGCCGCCACAAACACAATCTTGGTCCAGGAATCAGATGATACCACCAAAACAGCTATCGCCCCGGACAACCATGGACCAAAATAAGGAATAATTTCCAAAATACCAGCCACCAGAGCCAATAACAAAGCATATTCCACGCCTAAGAACAAAAGTCCGAAATAAACCATCACCCCGACAATAAAACACAAAAGCAATTGCCCCCTCAACCACAAACCCACCTTCATTTCCATCCTACCTACTAAATCCATTGTATAATCCCTATGCTTGACCGGTATCAGATGTTTTAAAAACCTCTTCATCCCGCTTTCTTCCACCGTGATATAAAAAGTTATTACCAAGACCACGAACAAAGACAAAATACCGCCAAAAATACTAGTCACTGTCACGAAAATACTTTTGGTCGCCTGCGCCAGAGTAGAACTCAAGGTTTGTAAAGTGGAAACGACTGAATCACTGCTAACCGTTGTCAATCCCTCGCCCGTTCTCTGTTGGAGGGTATGAATACCGAGAGATATCTTTTCGTAATAATCAGGAACATTATTGATCATCTGGATAATCTGCTCGGTCATGGCCGGCACCAACATGATCACCACCAAGCTAAAAATTGCCAATAATACTATGTAAATAACCAGAATAGACACCGACCTCGGCACCTTGTATTTCTGCAACCAATCAACCCAAGGATCAATCGCCGCCGCAAAAATTATTGAGACAAATAGTAGCGCCAATATGTCCCTGATTAGATAAACAAAAAACAGCAGGAACAAAACCCAAACTATTCTCATAATTGATTTGTAAGGGATCACTGCTGCGCTCGCATTGCTTTTACTAAGCATATATTTTTATTTTAAAATTTTTAAAAAATCTTTTTTTTGTTTCTCCTCAAACGGCCCAATCATGGCCAAGTTCAATCGCTCTGGGGCAAAAAGCTTGCGCGCTAATTTCATTATATCATTTTCGCTCACCCGAGACAATTCCTTTATTTTATGCTCGGGCGTCTTGATTTTCTTGGAAAATAGCCCTTGTGTGCCATACCACAAAGACAGCATATCGGTATTGTCTATTTCTAGTCTTGTGCTGCCACGCAAATATTCTTTGGCCTCGGCCAATTCGCTCTTCGTAACTTTAACTTCAGCCATTTTTTTGAGCTCTTGCCAGATCATCTTGATCGCCAATTCTATCTTGTCGGTATTCAAACCGGCATTGACCGCGAATACGCCCGCGTCGGTAAATGCTTCCACTGAAGAATTGATGTAATAACACAAACCCAATTTTTCTCGAATATTTAGAAACAAGCGCGAGCTCATGCCACCGCCAAGAATCGTATCAAGCAAAGTCAAAATCGGCGTGTCTTTATGGTTGTACGGCAAAGAGCGCATTGACAAAGACAAATGCGCTTGATCGGTTTTTTTATTATGGATCAATATCCTCGGCCCTCGGTGCTCACCAGCCACTTTCTTGTACTGCGGTTGTGGCGCTTTTTTTATCTGGCCAAAATATTTCTCGATCATCCTGACTGTTTTCTGATGGCCTACTCGCCCGGCAATACTGACCACGGTTTTCTGTGGTTGATAATAATTTTTGATATACTCCACCAAATCTGCCCGCCGCATATTTTTCAGACTCTCCCGCGTACCAAGAATGTCTCGTCCGAGCGTATTGCCTTCAAAAGTCAAATTCATCATCAAATCATAAATGTATCTGATCGGCGTATCCAAATACATATTCAATTCTTCCAAAATCACACCCCGTTCGCGCTCCAGCGCCTCTTCGTCAAACAAAGAATTATTCATCATATCCGCGAGTACCTCCAAGGCCCGCTCGCTGTGTTCCTTGGGCACGCGGTTGTAATAAATCGTATGATCTTGGCTGGTGGACGCATTCAGATAGCCGCCCACTCCTTCAATACTCCTAGCAATATCTTCCGGCTCCGGGCGATTCTTGGTACCCTTGAAAAACATATGCTCCAAATAATGCGACACCCCGGCCACTTTTTCTTTTTCATAGCGCGAACCCACACCCCAGAAAATACTGGTCGTCACCCCATGCGCCGCTGGCATATTGTGGGTAATTATTTTGATACCGTTTTTCAAAACTGATAACTTATACATAACATTCCAATTTTTAATTTCCAATTTTTAATTTTTAAATAATGTTTCAATTATCGAATTTTAAAATTTTTTACCTCTTACGCCTTTTCCTATCATTCCCGCCCGCTTCGCCAGAGCGAAAGAGGGAATACAGACAAAAAAACAAAAAGCTGGATCCCCGGGTCTCGTCGTCCCGCGAGAACCAGGCGGGACTCCTCGCCCGAGGATGACAATCTTAGTTGATTCAGTTTTGCAAACTTCCGTTGATTTAATCGTCCCTACCCCGCGTTGACGCGAGTCTAGGCGAGCTTCCCAACCCCGCTCGATACTCACTAACTAAATATCTCAATAAAACGAAAAATTGTAAGAGCCAACCCCCATATTACAAAACCAGCAATTAACAAATAAAAAAATATTTTTACCAAATGTGATTGGATTTTTTCCTTTGCGACATCGTTATCATAAAATTTTATTGAAGCAGAAAGTTTATTAATAACATCTCCAGCTATATCTGGCGGCACCAATATGGGAATATACTTTTTATAAAAACCTCTTTTAAAAGCCAAATATAATATTTCAAACTTCTTGTCAAAGGCTGCTTCCGTCGCTGGGGCAATATTTCTAGTGAAAAAAACAATTTTATCAAATTTAAATTCTCTCTTCTTGCTTTTTACTAAAAAATCCTCAATTACCAAACAATCAGAATATATTTTATAAATAGCAGTATATTCATTATACAAATATTCATATTTACTATAATGCTGCAAATTTTCTCCTGGATTAATAAGGATGTCTATGCAGTTAGATAAGGCTTTGGAAATTGAAAATTTATAGGCTAAAGCTTGCCACTGAATAATATTGTCCATATTATCTATTTTTAGTTGCAAAATCTTTCCATTGCGATAATAAATATAAAGCAATAATTATATTTACTCCATCTGCCACGTGACTAAATCCGTCAACAAAGACCGGCCGTACCGGAGTGATTAAAGAAAAAACTATAAAAATTAAATAAAAAATTATCCCCACTCGTTTTTTATTATACAAATCCCAACCAGCTTTTATCAAAAGAAAAATATTAATCAGTACAAGAAAATAAGCAAAAATCAAAACTTGCCAAAAATCAGCATTGTGAACAATATGAGAAATTAAAAAATATAATGTTAAAATAGCCCAATAAAACAAAAAAATGGGACGGCCATATTTAATTCACTAAAAATTCTCTTTTTATCCATATAAATTTATTAATAATAAACTCCGTTGGTTTTCCCGTTAGCTCAATCGTCCTTCGATTAAACTAAATATTTATTCTATGCCACGATACCCCCCTGGCTCGCCCTAACGGGACTCTCCACCTCCTCTTGCCAAGGGGAGGACGCTCACGCACCACGCTCCCAAACAATTTAATAAGGAGCTTGTCTAGAACAGCATAAACATTTATGCTGATAATATGGCAAGCAAG
>DAOOPA010000048.1:0-6501 GCA_035388025.1 bacterium | reverse complement strand
CCGCGAACCCAGAGCGGGGCTCGCCACCTCCCCTAAATAGGGGAGGACAAATACATCTATATGCTCCGCTACCTCCTCCCCCCACTTCTAGCTTTCATTTCTTCCTTACTGCTCACTAAAAAAGTCCGTCAACTGGCTTTGCGTTATCATATTGTTGACGCGCCAACCGAAGAGCGCAAAATTCAAAAAGGCCACGTGCCGCTACTCGGCGGCTTAGCGGTTTATTTTTCTTTTGCTCTAATTCTGATTTTATCTTGGTCTCTCGGATGGTTGTCAGACGGCAAAATCACCGTCGCCAAAATTTTAGGTATCATTTTGGGCGGCCTAGTTATCTGTCTGGTTGGTTTTTGGGACGACAAGTGTAATATCCAGACCAAATCGTTCATCGGCCCATTTTTGGCCTCGCTCGTCGCTCTTGGCGCGGGCATTACTATTGGCTACGTCACCAATCCCTTTCTCGCTGGCACCGGTCCTTATGGCCGAGCGCTTTTGTATTTTGGCGGGTCTATTGGTTATCTTTTGAGTTTTATCTGGCTTTTAATCATGATGTACACCACCAAATTTCTCGATGGCCTTGACGGTTTAGTTTCCGGCATCGGCGCTATTGGTTCTCTTATTCTTTTTGTGGTTTCACTATTTTGGGACGTACCCCAAAGCAGTACCTCAATTCTTTGCCTGATTCTCACCGGCAGTTGTCTGGGTTTTCTGGTTTACAATTGGCATCCAGCTTCAATATTTCTCGGTGAATCCGGTTCCGTCTTTATTGGTTTTATGCTTGGCGTTTTGGCAATTATTTCCGGCGGCAAAATCGCCACCGCGCTTCTGATTATGGGCATTCCGCTTTTAGATTTGATCTGGGTGGTTTTGCGTCGTATCTTCAAAGAGCGCAAAAGTCCTTTTACCGGCGATCGCAAACATCTACACTTCCGTCTACTAGACGCTGGTTTCTCTCATCGCGGCGCGGTCTTATTTTTATATTTTTTGACAATTATTTTCGGCACCGCTTCACTTTTTCTGCAGAGCCAATCCAAAGTGTTAACTCTGGCCATCTTGATTGTGGTAATGTTACTTTTAGCTATTATTTTAATTAAATTTTCAAATAAAAACACCACCTAATTGGTGAAAAGGAGGACCGATGAGAACAACCGTGAAATTTTTGCTAGTGCTTCCACTAGTGCCAATCTCCGTGGTTATTACTATTTTATTCATACCTGCGGGGATTGTCATAAACCTCTTGTTCTGGACTTTTTGCGCAGATAATCACTAGAAAGGAGGGATAATCATGGGACTACCGAATCTCCTTGGTTGCTTTTTGATATTTGTGCTGGTCGCCTATTCTGTCGCCAAATTTTACATAATGAGGGTGACCAAGAAATAAAATCAAACTGGACCAACCTAGCCGGACTGTCAGTTTACGTCCGGCTTTTTTTTATTCCTCAATTTGCTATAATAAAATTAGACCAATTAAAAATATTTTATGCCCAAAAAACGCATCCTGCTCAAATTATCCGGCGAACTTTTCCGCTCTCATGAGTCAGCGCTTGATCTGGAAAAAGTTTTGGATTTAGCCAAGGAAATTATCAAAATCCGCAAGAGCTACGATTTGGGCATTGTTTTTGGCGGCGGTAATATTTTTCGCGGCCGAGAGATTCGCCAAGTCAAACTCAATATGGCCACCGCTCACTACATCGGCATGACCGCTACCCTAGTCAATGCCTTGGCGCTCAAAAGTATTTTTGATAGCTTGAAAGTGCCGAGCCGGGTCATCTCCGCTCTGAATTTTTCCGAAGTCATTGGTGTCAGCAATAATTTTGATATTGACGAATATTTTAAGCAGGGTGAAATTCTGATTTTTGCCGGCGGTACTGGCAACCCTTTTGTTACCACCGACACTGCCGCGGTTATCCGTGGGCTGGAGATTGGCGCCAGCGTCGTCTTGAAAGGCACCAAGGTGGCGGGTATTTTTGACGCCAATCCGGAAAAAAATTCTACAGCCAAACAGTATGCCAAATTGAGTTATGCTGATTATACCAAAATTCCCGAAGCGACCATCCTGGATAAAACCGCTGTCACCCTGGCCGAAGAGCATCATCTACCGATTTATGTTTTCAAATGGGGCAAGGGGATATTGGCAAAAGCGGTTGGGTTGAAAGCGGGAGGGACACTGATAAATTGACAATTTCTAATTCACTAATAAAATTCTTAATGCCAAAATCAAATTCTCCATATGACATTGAGGAGCGCATAGCCAAATTCAGCGAGTCAGTCATAACGCTGGCTAAAAAGTTGCCTAATAATCCCGTTACTCAAAGACTCATACCCCAGCTTATAGCTTGTGCTACTAGTGCCGGAGCAAATTACTGTGAGGCCGATTGTGCGGAAAGTAATAAAGACTTTATTCATAAGATGTCTATCGCCAATAAAGAAATAAAGGAAACTAAATATTTTCTACGAATGGTTGCCAAGGCTTGCCCAGAATACATACGAGAGACGAGAAGACTCTGGAAAGAAGGCCATGAATTAAATTTAATTTTCACCACCATAATTTATAAATCAAAGCTCAAACTTAAAGCAGAAGAAGTTTCAATCAACATGTAATATTAAAATTTAATCGTTTGGCATTTTATTAGGAATTAGTGAATTAGTATAATTAAGAATTAGAGTAGCAACTGATTCTTTCTAAAAAATTTTATTAATAATTAAGTAAACATAGTATGAAAAAATTAGCAATAAATGGCTTCGGTCGTATCGGCCGCGCCGCTCTAAAAGTTGCTTTAGCTCAAAAAAATATCAAAGTCGTGGCTATTAATGATTTGACTGATAATAAAACTCTGGCCCATCTTTTGAAATATGACACCGTCTACGGAGAATATGATAAAAAAATTACTTATACCGACCAAGAATTAATTATTGATAAACAAAAAATATTATCCTTCGCCGAAAAAGATCCGAGCAAACTGCCTTGGAAAAAACTGGGCGTGGATGTGGTTTTAGAATGTACTGGAATTTTTCGCGATCCGGCTTCGGCTGGCTTACACCTTCAGGCTGGTGCTAAACGGGTGATTATTTCCGCTCCGCCCAAAAACGACGATGAAGTCAAAAATATTGTCCTCGGCGTCAATTTTAATGATTATAATCCCAAAACAGACAAGATTATTTCCAACGCCTCCTGCACCACCAATTGTATGGCCCCGGTGGCCAAGGTCTTACACGATAAATTTGGCATTATTAGAGCCATGGCCAATACCATTCACTCCTACACCGCTGACCAAAATCTGGTTGATGGCCCGCACAAAGATCTGCGCCGGGCGCGTTCCGCCGCCGAGAATATTGTCCCAACTTCTACCGGTTCGGCTATTGCCGTAGCCAAAGTTATCCCAGCTTTGGCAGGCAAGCTGACTTCTGTGGCTTATCGCGTGCCCACGCCTTGCGTTTCTCTCATTGAGTTCGTGGCTGAATTGAGTCAGCCCGCGACCGTTGAACAAATTAATACCGCTTTTGTTTCCGCCGCCAAAAAAGAATTATTAGACATCTTGATGGTTACCAACGAAGAATTGGTTTCCTCTGATTTTATTGGCAATCCGTATTCGGCCATTGTTGATCTGAAATTGACCGAGTCTCTTGGTGGTAATCTGATCAAAGTCGTGGCTTGGTATGACAATGAGTGGGGGTATTCAAATAGGTTGGTGGAGTTGACAGAGATGATATAAAGATAATCTCCCCCTACTTAGGGGGAGTCTGCCCCGCATAGTAGCCCTGCGGGGCGGGAGGGGGTATCGTGGCTTTCCCAAACAGAAAATAAATAATTCAATAGTAGCTTTCACCATACTCCTCTGACTCACCCCGCGAGCCCAAAGCGGGGTTCGCCACCTCCCCTAAATAGGGGAGGCCGGTAACAACTTAAAATTTTTTTATATGCCTAAATTAATCATCGACATTGAAACCGCTGGTAAAAATCTTTCTGATCTAGACGAGGTTTCTCTGGACTACATCAATCATTGGGCGGAAAATTCCGCTGACAACCCGACAGAAATTGAAAATGAAGTCAAGAAAATTGAAGAGGGTTTCAGTATTTCGCCCCTGACCGCTGAGGTTGTCTGTATTGGCATGTTGAATCCAGAAACCAAAAAAGGATTGGTTTATTACCAAGCACCCGGCGCCGGCCAGAAAGAATTTGAAGAGAGTGGTCTCAAATTTTCTCCCTTGACCGAAGCGGAAATGCTCAAAAATTTTTGGGAGCAGGTCAAATTTTATGAAGAATTTATCACCTTCAACGGCCGTAGTTTTGACGTGCCATTTCTCATGATTCGTTCCGCTATTCACCAGATCCGTCCCACCAAAAATCTGCTTTCCAACCGCTATGTCAACAGCCAATTCAACGGCGCCAAGCATATTGATCTTTTGGATCAGCTCCAATTTTACGGCGCCACCTATGGCAAGCGCGGCTACAATTTACATATGTTTTGTCAGGCCTTCAATATCAAAAGTCCCAAAAGTAAGGGCGTTTCCGGCGCCCATGTCAAAGATATGTTTAAAGCCGGACAGTATGAAGATATCGCCCGCTACAACGTGGATGATCTTTTCGCCACCGCCGAACTTTATGACTATTGGCAGAAATACCTCAACATTTAATTTTAAAATTTTCAATTTACAATTTCCAAATAATGCTTCAATTTCTCAATTTTAAGATTGAATCATTATAAAATTGTTTGAAAATTGAAAATTTAGTCATTAAAATTCTACTTATGGGCAGTTTCATCGAACTCAACGACACTCTCCAGATCACTACCGAGCAAGGTTTCCCGGCGGATATTTTGGATTTTAAAAAACACAAAGCCAACCCAATCACTCTGGACGAAGTCAAAGATAAAATATTTTCTTTTTATAATAAATCAGGTTCTCGTCTTTATCATCTGCCTCCCAATCGTTGTTTTCTGGTTCAAAATATCGAAGGCAAGTGGCTCTACTGGGGAAAGATTTTAATGTTGGAACAAACCATCAATGGCGAGGCACAGACTACTTCTGGCAAATATAAAATTATTGCTCTCTACGACCCAGCCTATCAAGAACAAATCACCAGTCATGAGTGCCCAGTAGGCAAGAGCTATTTTGACTAATGTCTTCGTCTAATAATTAATCAAAAGCATTATCTATTTTTAGGTAACGCTTTTTAATGTGTATTGACAAAACAAATCCGGCGTGCTAATCTGGGAGGCTTTTTACCTAATCAACGATCCGATGTTAGTGAAAAAAGCGAAAATGGAGGGTTTATGAAAAAGGTCATCGTTCTTGTTTTGGTCATTACTACTTGTCTCCTCGCTCTTTCCTGTTGCCCGGCGTGTGAGGGCACGGGCCGGGTGGCAGATGGCATCTGTCCCACCTGTAAAAAGGCCGGGGTTTTGTGGAAGGACAAAAAAAAGAAAGACATAATAGAGTGCCCAGACTGCAAGGGTACCGGATTGACCTACAAGACCTGTCCCGCTTGCAATGGTACAGGGTGGTAATCCCAGGTGATCACTTGCGCGCGCTGCAATGGCACGCGCAAAGAACCCTAAGAAACAAAGGCCCCCAAGCCGAGCAGAAATTTGCTCTGCGCTTTGGGGGCTTTTTTTATTACCCCTTACCAGCCATTGACAAAAATATATAAATATGATATTATAAATAAACTCAAAAAATGACCAAAATACAAGCTGATCTGATTTATATTGATAAGCTTTTATCACTATCAACCAGATTGGCACAGAAACACACAAAATCCTTTCCAAAAAAGACCTTTGGCTCTGCATAAAGCTAAATTGTCCAATCTGGGGCTTATTGCAACCAATCGGGTCAAAACTTTTTAAGGAGGGTCTTATGAGACTCTTAGCAGTTGCGGTGGTGGTACTGGTTGCCCTGTTTGCAGTGGCTTCCGTAGCGCAGGCGCAGGGTTACAGTCAAGACGAGGTGGTATATCTGGAGCGTCTCCGGGGCCTGACTCCCGACCGGCAAGTTGCCAAGGTCTGGCTCGATATTTGTAATCTAAATAACAAGCAGTACCCGGACAGTAACGTCATTGCGCCGGATGATTACCTCGCACTTCCGCTTGACGGCTATTATCAAGTGAGGAATGAGGGCGGAAAAGACCACATGTGGCGCGCGGCGAGGTTTTTCGTTCAAGGTCCTGTGGCCTATTATTTTATCGACAACCCTGTCGGTCCGCCTGCACCATCGATCCCGAAATCATCCGATCGCACTGATGGCACAGTCTTCCCTTGGGGCAAGTTGCTCCTCGGCTTGGCTGCTCTGGCCTTGGTTTGTGCCATTCTGTACGGCGCATTCCGGCTTGCCCGCAAGCCCTTCATCAGTCAGCCCCCGGACTTCTGGACGGCGACCGAAGAAGAGGTCAGCGCGGCCGCCCATGAGGCACTGCAACCAACCGCCGGGCAGGGGTTCCAGTTCATTGGCCGGATTCAGCGAGGAATCCTGAACGGTGAACAAATCGGGTTCTACAGGGGTGGAGGC
>DAOOPA010000047.1:0-6513 GCA_035388025.1 bacterium | reverse complement strand
AGGAAAATCATTAAAAAATATCAAATTGTGTAGAGCTGTTCTATGCAAGCACCTATAATTTTTATTAATTGGTTTCTCTTCCGCCTCGCGAAAATCTTCTGGTGTTAGCAAAGAAACCCCACAATAGCCATTGGCTATAATTTTATTAACAACATCAGGGTCGTCAGCTGGGACCAATATTTCTTTTGTGGTACCTTGTTGATCTATTTTCTCGGTTATACCAAGCTCACCAGCTAAAACTTTGTTTGCCCAGTTAACCGCCGCCTCGTCAGCTTGGGCCGTCAAGTCTTTTTTAAATTTATAACCGATCTCGCTTTTCCAGTGATTAATTTCAACTAATGCATAACCGGCTTTTAATCTCAAAGCGATACTGGGTATATTATTAACAGCAACTATGGTGACTATTGACTCACGACTGGCAGATCTGGCTATTTTTTCTTGTGCCAAAGCCAACTGTAAACCTATCCCCCGACCACGATAATTAGGATCCACCAAGGTACCATCAGCCCAAGCCTCTTGGCTATCGGGCCCAAGATCCGTCAATGATGAACTGCCAATAATTTTGTTTCCGTCACGAGCCAAGATAACCGCAGTACTCCCACTACTTATTTCTCCTGTTAGTTTTTTAGCTCTTGTATCCACCGGTGTATCGGAATCGATGCGCTCAAATTTATTGGCACCCTCAAACTTAATATAAGCCAAAATGGCGTTATGGTCATCGGGACGAATCTGGCTATAGATAATGGTTTTTTCTTTTTCTGCAGATGGTGTGAATCCGCTACTCTCTCCTATCATTTTGGCGGCAGTTAACGAATATATTGACAGCTCCTAAGATAACCACAAAAATCAGCAATAGATTCAAATCAAAATAATTGGAAACCAGACCCTCTTTGAGTAATTCTACCACAAAATAGATGAGCCAGGTAAGGAGGGAGATATAAAATAGATCGTTGGTCAATTTTTTTAAAAATTCTTTCATGCGTTTAGTAACTAGTAACTCGTAATTAGTAACTAGAAAAAATAATAACTTGATTGACGCCTTTGCCCTTTACGAGTTACTGAAAAATAATTTTTAACCTAGAAAATAAAATAAATTCTTTCAATCTCCCCACAAAATCCGACCAGCTGGCAATTGGCGTTTTAATAAATTCAATGGTGATTTTTTTAAAAATAATTGATTGGCCAGAAGTATCTAGCCCGGGCGAAGAAACGAGAAAGCGCAGGCGATTGTTATCTAATTTGGAAGATTGAATATTATAATCAACTACGCCGACCTGCCAATTGTTTTCAGTGCGGATATAATTTATATCTTTCAACTGCCACTGCCAAGCGGATAAGTTAACGGCCGGACCGATTTTTAGTTTTGTTTCAGGATTTTTTTGATACCAGACGGTCAATCTGGCTTCATTAAATCTTTGGGGCAGGCGGACATCAAAATAAACCGGGTCAATGACCATTTTTTGCTGACAATATTTCTCGTTGTTGTTTTTAACCCACTCAATGTCCAAGACTCGGCCGTGGGGAGAAAATTCCGAAATAAATGGAGAAGAATGACAAAAATCATAAGCAACAAACAGTCGGCCGCTCAGAATAAGATCTTTATATAATAAAATACCCAGGAAGATGATGGGGGCTAGAATTAAAACAAGACGAATGTATTTATAAAATTTCATTTGATTAACTCACTAAAAACCCAATAACATTCGCGAATTTTTTCCAGATTATCAGTATCTTTGACTTGGATTAATAATTTTTGATAATTTTCTATAGCGGCCAAGCGGTGTGTTTCCGCTTCATCGGCGGAGCCTTCAATTTTTTTGAGTCTTTTATAAAGTTGCCAATGAGCCTTGCCGATCGCGCGCACGTCTCCAACTGATTCCGCCTCCTCAA
Source organism: bacterium (assembly GCA_035388025.1). Taxonomy (GTDB): domain Bacteria; phylum Patescibacteriota; class Patescibacteriia; order UBA2196; family GWA2-42-15; genus JAAZMX01. The sequence continues at coordinate 4,623 of DAOOPA010000047.1, read as the reverse complement.
TATATTTTTGCCAATAGTCTTGCATTTGGTGGATATTTTCTTCGCTAGGATCCAGATCATTAAGGTCCCTGGCCCAAAGAGCGGCTTTTTTCCAATCACCTTCTTTTTGATATTTCGCGACTAGATCTCTAGCTATCGCCAATCCAGCTTCCTTATTTTGAGGATCTTTTGATATTTTGGCTATTTGTCTTAAAGCTATGCCTTCCCACCAAATATCGCCCACATTACTTCTGTTTTTTGCCATCTGGCGATAAAAACCGATGGAAAATTGCGTCGCAATTTCTTTTTCATTATTATCACCGGCGACCGAGCGCGCTTGCCAATAGCCAACGGCCGAAGCTTCAGTGGCGGTAAGCGGCTTAACAGCTTGCTGATTTTCGGCGAATTCAATAAATCCGCTATAGGCTCTTTTTTTGTCTTCAATATTTTTGGTGGCTGAATAAAGATCTTTGAGCATATAGGCTTTTTTTAATTGCGCTAAATTGACGCTGTTAATGTCGTCCGGATTATCAGGATTATAATAATGAAAATCAACATTATCATTATCACCGGAGTAATTTTCTAGTATCGCCTGAGCGCCAGCAATGTCACCAAATTTTAATTTAAGTTTAAACAGATTAAATTGGTCATTGGTATTAGTATAATATTTTTCAGCCGCTTTAAGTAGCTGTCGGTGCTCGGCCGGCAATGTATTAACGTCAGGTTCTAGTGGTTCAAATTCACTATGTAATTCATTATTAGCACGATACATCCAACTTTCTCTATTAAAGTCTGGCGACTCTGTTTCTTTTCGGTTAACAAGAAGCGGTTTTATCCTTTCATTGAAAACCATAAGATTAAAAAATAATTTTTATTGTTTATTGTTGACTGTTAATTGAACCTGGTATAGCCAATCCGTGCCTAAAACTCTTTGGCCATTGATAATTTCCAATCCATATGGTTGAAAATAGCGGCGCGAAATCGAAGCGACGTCGGCCGGTTTCGCAAAGGTATAATAATAAAGCGGACGTAATTTGGCCAAGCGAGCCACGGATTCATAATCAATTGGCACAGCCAATTCGGTAATAATTTTTTGACGTTCGGGAAAAAATATTTTATCGGCCTGCTTATATATTAAGATGATGTCATCGGAGTTAACTAGCTTGTTAACAATGCCTGATTTGGTACGAGCCTCATTCAAATTTTTTAATAAAAATAAACTTTCGTCACTTTGTCGCAAGAGAACATTCATGGTCGGCAAAAATATAAAACCAATAACAAAAAAAGAAAAAAAAGATTGATAAAGTACTTTTCTTTTTTTGAGGGGTGTCAAAAAATTTGATAGCTGCCAAATAATCGTGGCAATAAAAGGTAGCGCGACTATATAAATCGGCAACCAATAACGCAAATAAGAAGTGCCAAGTGATAATGTTCCTTTGTCGATGCGGTCAGTAATGGCCCAGGAGCCGTAAAAAACTAATAAGTAAGCAGCAATTAATAAACAGTAAATAAAATAGATAATTCTTTTTGGATAGCTAATTTTAATCCAGTGCGTTGGCAAAATAACAAATAAAAACGCACCCAAAAAACCAAGCGAACCCCAGATGGGAAAAAGCCGATAAAGATAGTTAGAACCATTGATAAAGATAGATCTGACGTCAACGCCAAAAGGTGTGATTAAAATCTGAAACAAGATACTAGCGCTAGCCAAACCGCCTTTTTCAATAGCCTCACCAACCGCGCGATAGCCAGCAGATAGGAAAGAGCCATAAAGGATCTGGTTGTAATAAAATAAAATAACCAACGAAATAATGCCGGCGGCAACAAACATAACAAATCCCGGCCAATAAATTTTTTTGAAATTAATAATAAGAATCAAAAGAACGGTCAGCGCCACCCAGGCAAATTCCGAAGTGCGAGTAAGAATAGAGAGGCCGAGTAGGAGACCAGAAAAAAAATAATTAACTAATAACTTGTAACTAGCAACTGATAAACTATTATATTTTTGGTGGCTGATTATTGATTTTGGGATTTTGGATTTTGGATTTGTGGTTTGGAAATTCCCATTATTTTTATCCAGTAAGGCTTTCCACAAAAAATATAGCCCGGCTATTAACAGACTGACGAACGGCACGTTGTGGTACATACCCCGGCAGACATAATAAAACCAAGCCGGAGTAAAAGCCAAAAGGATGGCCGAAATAAGGGCGACAGGTGTGGACTCAAAAATCTTTTTTAGTAATAAATAAAAAAAGAAAATACCGAGCGCGGCAAATAACGGCGCAAGATAAGGAATAACTCCCAGCCCAAAAATTTTGGCTAGTCCCCCATAAATCAAGATCAAGCCCAGAAAAGAGCCGGGCACATTTTTCCCGTCGACAACATTGACGCTGCGCGGATGAATCAAACCGTTGCCTGGCAAATTCAGCCCTTCAAAATAGTAAAGCGGCTGACCCGTGGCAAATTGCTTGACCCAAAAATAATTGGCAGTCTCATCGGGTGAAGGAAATTTTGGATTGTCCCCTACCCCTTCTGGGTTGATAACCATCAAGTTAAAATGGGCGTAAATACCAAAAAAGGCAAAGCAAAATATGCCTAAAAATATGGCTGTTTGATATTTTTTGAGCCAACTTAGCATATTTTAATTATGGCGGAATTCAGCAGATTAGGCAAGGGAATGGTTTAGGAATTTAAGAATAAAAATAAGCCATCTTTTTTTTAATTTAGCTTAATGAAAGAGGTGACGGGGCAGAATTAGGAATTGTCCCAGAAACTCCAGCCGGTAGAAGTGCTACGACTACAACTAGTGGTTGTGGCTCTAACTCCAGAACCCCGGCCCTGATGACGACGACCTTGGCCAGACATCCACCTTTTGACTTCTTCCGGCCGTTTGTCTGCCTGCACGCAAGCCTCAGCAATGGCCTTTTTCCGACCATTTGCCCGCACTGTTATACAACTCTCGTCATTGAATACAACACGAAATTCTTTTGACATACTCCCTCCTGGGGCTTGATATTCTTTTGTCATCATCTTAAGAGAGAGAGATGATTGTCAAATCAAAACACCCACCGAATCGGCGGGTGCTTGGAAGATGGGAGAATTAACGTTTAGCCCACTGGGGCGCTCTTCTGGCTTTCTTCAGGCCTGGTTTCTTTCTTTCTTTGGCTCTGGGGTCGCGAGTGACATAACCGGCGGCGCGCAAAGCCGGTTTGTAGGCTTCGGTCATCTTAATCAGGGCTCTGGCAATACCCAAGCGGCAAGCCTCGGAGCCGGATTTAAGTCCGCCACCGATAACTTTTATCTCGGCATCAATCTTGCCAGTCAAACCAACTGCTTCAAAAGGTAATTCCAGATTTTGCGCGTAGAGCGGATAGCTATAGAAATTTTTATAATCGCGGCCATTGACGGTCATCTGGCCGGAGCCATTTTCAAAAAGCTTGACTCGAGCCACTGAAGTCTTGCGGCGTCCAAGACCATAATAATATTTACCGGTCTTGGCAACCTCTTTTTTGATTTCTTGTTTGTCGGTCTTTTTGATAGGCATAAATTATTTAATAGTCAGTCTTTTCATCATTTCGGGCCGTAATTTATTGTCTGGCAACATCTGATAAACAGCGCGACGCAAAACCTCGGCCCAGCCCTTGTCGGCGACCAGGGCTTTCATCTTGGTCTTTTTCAGACCACTGGGACGGTTGGAAGCTTTATAATAAATTTTGTCATTAAATTTGTTGCCGGTTACTTTAATTTGATCAATATTGGTGACAATAACCGAGCCGCCCAGATCAACATTCCTGGCAAAGCTCGCCTGATCTTTACCACGCAAAATAATAGCAATATGGCTAGCGAGACGCCCCAAAGACTTCCCGGCGGCATCAATAACATGTTCCTGTCTTGTGATTTCTTTGGTCATAAAATTAATTAGACAAATTCAATAATAGCCATCTTGGCCGCATCACCGCGACGCGGCTCCAATTTTATAATACGCAGATAACCGCCCTGTCTTTCTTGATACCTCGGGCCGACAACCTCTAGGAGCTTTTTTACAACTTTTTCTTTGCCAAGGGACTTTATCAATAAACGGCGATTGGCCAAAGTGTTAACTTTGGCGCGAGTAATTATTTTTTCCACGCTAGGTTTCAGCGCTTTGGCCTTGGGCAAAGTGGTCCTGATTTTTTCATGAATAATCAAGGAACAGGCCAGACTCTTCAACAAAGCTTTTCTGGAACCCAAATTGCGACTTAATTTGTTTTGTTTCTTTTGGTGACGCATAAATTATCGGAGATAAACAATGATTATTTATTTTCTTTTTTAGGGCGACCGCGCTTCTTTTTGGCTTTATCATCAGCGCCTGATTCTTCCATATCTTCTCCGTCTATTTCTGTTGACGGCTCTGATGACTCATCCTCAACCGGTTCTCTTGCCTCGTTATTTTCTGGAGACATTTCTGGAGCCAGTGAGGCGAACTGCTCTCTGAGAATATTAACAGCCAAACGAAAAGCGTCAAGACAGTTAATCGTGCCGTTTGTTTCCAGCGTTAAAATCAATTTGTCCCAGTTGGTCATCTCACCAACGCGGACATTTTCAGTGCGGAAACTGACATGATTGATCGGGGTATAAATGGCATCGACAGCAATGTGCCCAATG
>DAOOPA010000046.1:0-6807 GCA_035388025.1 bacterium | reverse complement strand
GGAAAATCATTAAAAAATATCAAATTGTGTAGAGCTGTTCTATGCAAGCACCTTTTTTATCTTTGTCAACTTTTTTATTTCCCCGTTTTTTCTCCTCGTGATATAATTATCCACATCCGGTGTTGGTTCAACCCTCTGGGTTGAACCAGGGATTTATTCAATGGCAGAAATTTGGTTTTACGCACCCGCTATGCCTTCCATTAGAATATTTAAAGAGCAAAAAGATCAACTTTATTTTATTACTTTTTCAGTTAAAAATCTTTATTATATCTTTGACCGCCATCGTCGTTTTGAGATTCTAGAAAGTGGCTTTGTCTACTGCCAAAAACACAAAGGTCTAAAAATATATGCTTTTGTTTTTATGCTCAACCATTTGCATTTTATTGGTCAAGCCCCGGATATGATCAGGGTTATAAATAGTCTCAAGAGCTACTTATCACACGAATTACAGAAAAATATTCTTGCCACCGAGCCAGAGGTGATAAACTTATTTAAAGAAAAAGAAAGTTACCATTTCTGGCACGATAATAATTTTCCAGAGTTGATTACCTCTGAAGAATTTTTAGAACAGAAATATAATTATATTCACTATAATCCAGTCAGAAAAGAATATGTTTATCATCCGGAAGATTGGCGCTGGTCATCGGCCAGTAAAATTCCTACCAAAATAGCAATAACCAATTTTTAGGTTCAACCCAGAGGGTTGAACCAACAATCTTTTTCCCCCCGTGATATAATTACCCACATGAGAATTCCTCCTCTTATCAAAAAAATAGAATCCGCTGGACTCTTGGGTCGCGGTTGTGGCACTTTCCCAGTCGCCAAAAAATGGCAGGCGGTTTTGTCAGCCAAAGATCGGGAAAAATACGTCGTGGCCAATTGCTCCGAATCCGAGCCTGGCATTTTTAAAGATGAATTTATTATTGATCGTTATCCTGAGCGCGTTATTGATGGCATTCTTCTGGCTATGAAAACCGTCGGCGCCAAGCATGGTATTATTTATTTGAATCCCAGCTATTATCGCAAATACAAAAATAAACTCTCGCTACTCATTGGTTCAGCCAAAATTGAGTTATTCGCCAAACCACATGTCGACTATATCGGCGGTGAAGAAACCGCGGCTCTGAATCTGATGGAGGGCAAACGCGAGGAGTCGCGCCTGCGCCCACCCTATATCACCGCTGTCGGCTTTCATGGCCACCCGACCTTGGTCAATAACTGTGAAACTTTTTACAATATTTCTTTGCTTAATGAAAATAAATATCATGGCGAACGCTTTTTCTGTATCTCTGGCGCTGATTTTCCCAGAAATATTTATTCCTTTCCCGAAAATCTGACGGCCAAGCAAACGCTTTTGAAAAGCGGCCACTATCCCCGGTTCCCCTTTTTCATTCAGCTCGGCGGCGCTATGGCCGGGCAATGTCTACGTGAAAATCAATTGGATATCCCTATCCATCATTACTCCGGCTTGATTATTCACCGTCTGGACACTGACGAGAAAAAATTATTAGACTCCTGGTTATCTTTTTTTGCCCGCGAGTCCTGCGGCAAGTGTGTGCCTTGTCGCGAAGGCGCTTTTCGTCTTTGGGAAATGTCCAAATCCGGTGCTCTCGGGACTGAAGCTTTCTGGGATATTATCAATACCATGCAAAAAACCACCATCTGTTCTCTAGGTAAAATGGCCACCACGGCGATATCTAGCTATCTCGTCAATATTAAAAGAATTAAATAATTAACAAATTATGAATTAACGGATTATGAAGATTACTAAATTTGAGGATTTACCAATCTGGAAAAATTCTTTGAAAATAACAAAGACTATTTATGATTTGACTTCACAACCCAAATTCAGTAAAGATTTTTCTTTAAGAGATCAAATTAGGAGAGCTATAATATCAACCAGCTCAAATATAGTTGAAGGTTTTGAGAAAAACAACAATAATGAGTTTATTAGATTTCTTAAAATCGCCAAGGGCTCAATTGGCGAGGTAAGAAATCAACTTTATATTGCTTTAGTTATTAATTATATTACCCAGGAGCAATTTAATAAAATCAATAAAGAATCGGAAGAATTAGCCAGCCAGATTGGCGGCCTGATAGTCTATCTTGAGAAATGTCGCACCCAAGGAAATTTTAAGAAATAAATAATTCGTTAATCGGCAATTCGTTAATTCATCAATAAATAATCTAATGTCCAAAAACTCCTTAATTATTAATAATAAATCATATCCCTTCACTCCCGGTGAAACTATTTTGGCTGTTTGTCAAAGAAATAAGATTTTTATTCCCACGCTCTGCAAACATCCGGATCTAGACGTTCAGGGCCGTTGTCGGGTTTGTTTAGTAGAAGTAAAAGACAAAGGACTAGTTACCTCTTGTTCTACTCCGGCCGAGTCAGGTTTAATCATCAAAACCAATACCGACGAGGTCAAACGCGCCCGGCGCACCAACCTGGAATTGATTTACGCCGCGCATATTGAGAAATGTGGCAACTGCATCCAAGAGCACAATTGCGCCTTGAAAAATTTTGCTGAGCAGTATGGTTTGAACTTGGCTAGTTTTCAGGATCGCAAGAGCAAAAGTCCTATCTGGCGGATCGGCGCGCTTGATTCCAAAGCCATCAAAGCCAAACAAAAAAAAATGGCTAAAAATTTTCCCCAAGCCAAAGAACTGAGTTTCCGTCAAGAACAAATCGCCTTAATGCACTCCGGTTATCTGGAATTTGACAGTACAAAATGTATTGATTGCGGTATCTGTACCGAAGTTTGCCGCAATCATCAAACTGTTGATTTTTATGAGACTGTTGGCAAAGGTTTTGAGACCCGGACCCAGCCGACCGCTGATGAAAAAAAAGATTGCGTCAACTGCGGCCAGTGCATCGTGCATTGTCCGGTTGGCGCTATCCAGGGCGTGCCTCATTGGCCAAAAGTTGAGGAATTATTAAAAAATAAAAAGAAACTCGGCAAAATAATTGTCGGCCAAATCGCTCCATCTATTCGCGTCAGCATTGGTGAAGAATTCGGTCTGCCTTACGGCCAAGTCGTTACCGGCCAATTGGCCGCCAGCTTGCGCAAGGTTGGTTTTGATGCCGCTTTTGATGTCACGGTCGGCGCTGATTTCACCACCTATGAAGAAGCGCGTGAATTAATTCACTGGCTAGAATCCGGCAAGCCCCATCCCATGATCACTTCCTGCTGTCCCGGCTGGGTCCGTTTCGCGGAGTTTTATTTCCCCGAATTTATTTCTCATCTGACCACCACTCGTTCGCCCGAAATTATTTCTGGGGCTCTAATCAAATCATATTGGGCCAAAATTAAAAAAGTTAAACCAGAAAATATTATCGTTGTTTCAGTTATGCCTTGCACAGCCAAAAAACAAGAGATTAGTTTGGAGCGTCATCAACTGTCCAATGGCTTGCCCGCGGTTGATTATGTCTTGACCACTCGGGAATATGCCTATCTTTTACAACGTCACAAAATTGATTTGAAAACCATCGAGCCGATTGCCATGAATAGTCCCTTGGGTACTTCGTCTGGGGCCGCTGTCATTTATGGCGCTTCCGGCGGGGTGATGGAATCCGCCCTGCGCACCGCCGAATATTTTTTGAGCTTAAAAAAGACGGATGCTGATCTGGATAAAATAATTCTTGGCGGGGAAAATCAATGTCAAAATATTAAAACTGAGCTTGGCAATAAACATCTGGAATTCAAAGCCGTGCGCGGCGATCGCGGCATCAAAGAAGCCACAGTCAAATTAGCCGGCGTAAAATTAAAAGTCGCGGTGACCAATGGCCTTAACAATGCCCGGAAATTATTAACCGCGATCCAAAACAAAAAAGCCCATTATGATTATGTGGAGATCATGGCTTGCCCTGGTGGTTGTATCGGCGGCGGCGGCCAGCCAGTGCCGACCAATTCCGCCATTCGGCAAAAGCGCGCGGCCGCGCTCTACACCGTGGATCAAAAATTGCCGATTCACTCCGCTCATGCCAACCAAGATATGCTAAAGGTTTATTGTGATTTTCTGAAAGGCGACGAACATTTGATTGAAGAACTTTTTCATTGCCGCTACCAGATAGGGGAGAGACGAGGATATAAAGAAAAATAAATCAAGCCCTAAAACATTGTCTTTTTTGGGTATTTATGCTAAAATTAAAGATATAAATAGTCATTATTAGACTTTATGACACTCAAATCCTTTATCCAAAAAAGACCCTATCTTGTCTGGTCAACTCAAAACCACGAATGTCTTTCCCCCGGTGCCATCGTGGAAGCCGTTTTAAACTATGCCGACCTTGATGATGTTAAAAAAATGATGGTTATTCTGGGTCGCCGAGAAACAGCTAGGATTTTCCAAAAGCAAATTAAAAGCAAGCGTTGTAATTACCGCCCGGAGATAAAAAACTATTTTCAGCTTTATTTCAAAAAATATGCATAAAGAAGTCCTGACCCCCAAACAGCAAAAACTCTTGCCAGCAGTAAAAATTTTTGCCAAAAATTTTTATCTAGCCGGCGGTACGGCCATTGCCCTGCATCTTGGCCATCGGCACTCGATTGATTTCGATCTTTTTACTGATAAAAAATTTGGTAATTTAAAAATCAAAAATCAACTTGCTTCCCTGATTAAAATCGATAAAACTTTGATTAACGATCTGGATGAATATACCGTGGTGGCTGCTGGCGTCAAGTTTACTTTTTTGTATTATCCTTTTGGTGTAAAGGCCAAAGAAAAATTTGAGACGATTATCACTCTGCCTGATTTGTTGACCCTCGCGGCTATGAAAGCCTATACCCTTAGCCGGCGGGCGAAGTGGAAGGATTATGTGGACTTGTATTTTATCATCAAAGATCATTATCCGATCAAAAAAATTACTGCGCGGGCGCAAGATATTTTTGGCAAGGAATTTAACGAAAAAAATTTTCGTGCTTCATTATCATATTTTAAAGATGTTAATCATAGCGAACAAGTGGAGTTTCTAAAAGGAATGATAGTAGCTGACAAGAAGATTAAAGAATACCTAATTCAGGTTAGTTTGAGTTTGTGATTGCTTGTGCTATAATACCCCCTAGGTGATCATATGCCAAAAACATGGCTTAATCCTAGAAGTTTCTTTATCATTAGGCAAAAAATAGACTCTTTATTTTGCCTCTTATTTGCTATTAGTAAAAATTCAGTATCTACCACCCAGCCAGCCCATTTTTAGGGCTGTTTTTGTCTTTTGTCAGTAGTGCATATCTACTATTGACAAAAAACAAAAAAAGCAGCACCGTTAATTGTTAAAAGCTAATATAATTAAATACTTTCTAGTATACCCCACCCCCTGCTTGCGGTGGGGTGGGTTGGGTGGTAAGATAGGGGCGTATGGAAATATCAACTACCCAACATAGTGTGTATAAAGTACGCTATCACATGGTGTTTTAGGTAAGGTATCAAAGGAAGCCACCGCCACCGTCATCCGTAAATATATCCAAAACCAAAGTCTTGACCCAAAAAACCATACTAAGCGATTAAAACAACTAAGACTCTTTAAACTTTAACACCCGTCTAAGTCTGGATGGATACCCCGTCCGCTTGCGGCGGGGTAATTCATTTATGACCAAAAAAATAGAAGAAATAGTAAGGAAAGAAGCTGGAGAACCTGACTGGAATTATCACATCGCGCCAGTTAGAAAATATGCTCTAAGGCTAGCCACAAAGTATGGAGCCAATAAGCAAGTAGTTGAAGTAGCGGCCTTGTTGCATGATATAGGCAGAATAAAATACGGACCCAAAAATCATGAAGAAACTGGAGCCGAAGAGGCAAAAAAAATATTAATAAAATATAAATATAACCAAAAAATAATTGATGATGTTCTTTATTGCATAAGATCGCATAAAGGCGCAGATGGTGTCCAGCCGAAGACCATTGAAGCAGAGATTTTGATCAATGCTGACGCCATGGCTCATTTTAATGTCCTACCACTATTTTTTTATGATAGAGACGCCAATGTACCTTTTGCGGAAAGAATCGCCTGGGTGGAAAAAAAGATTACCAACGGCTGGAAACGTAAACTCACCTTGAAAGAATCTAGGAAGATGACTCAAGAAAAGTACCAAGCCATAAAATTAATATTAAAATCAATCAAAGATTTAGTATAAAATAAAAAGTACTTTCATAATCTAAAAAAGAAAGAAGGTGTGCGATGAAGAAGATTATTAGCTTGGAGGGCGCTTGGGCTGGAGGCAAAACGTCAATTCTAAGAGAAATCGGGAAACTTGGCGAAAGAACCTATCAAAGCATCGTGCCGGTCATCTATGACATCAAAGGCCGAGAGGAATATTCGCCGAGAAAAGATCCCGAAGAGTTCACCAAACTTTTTTTAAGGCTGAAAGAAGCTCAATGCCACGACGCATTAACAAAAGAAGGGGACATCCTTTTTTTCGACAGGGTATTTTTCGCCCCCATTGTACTAAGAAGATTTTTGGGTTTGGAGGTGCCAGGAGAATTTTATGAACTATTAAAAGCAGCTAACTTATCCAAAACTATTTTTTTAGTCGAACCGATTCCCCTAGAGATGCACAAAGACGGCTGGCCACGCAAGCATTTTTCTTATGAGGAGTCGTTAGTTTATCACAAGATAACCGAGGAGGTTATCTTGGAGCAAGGTTTTCAGGTAGAAAGAGTTCCATATCTGGTATCAGCCGAGGAAAGAGCGAAATTAATTTTGAGCAAGGTAAACACAACTATTATCACAGGAAGTGAGGAACAAGATGAAAGACATAACAAAACCATTGGTGGTTAGGATTGAGAACACTATGCTCTGTAAC
>DAOOPA010000045.1:0-6852 GCA_035388025.1 bacterium | reverse complement strand
CCCGCCGCGCATTGTGCGGACGAGCGGAGCGATGTCCGCACAACTGGTTAATATCTATACTTTTTATTAGATAATAGTTAAAAGTTGTAGGTTATCTATACTATTCTTCCACCAACTTGATATCCGCTCCCAGTGCCGACAGGCGCTCTTCCAATTTTTCATAACCGCGGTGGATGGGATAGACATTGTAGAGAGTGGAGGTGCCTTCGGCCGCAAGCATGGCCACGAGGATGATGGCGGCGGGACGAAGAGCCTGCGGACAGACCACTTCGGCCGCGACTAGCTTGGTCGGGCCTTCTACTTCCACCCGATGTGGATCCATGAGCGTGACATTGGCGTTAAGACGATTGAGCTCCGGGTAATAGATCGCGCGATTTTCATAGGTCCAGTCGTGAATCAGGGTCTCTCCCCTAGCGACCGTGGCAATCGGCACAAAGAATGGCAGATTGTCCTGATTGATGCCGGGAAATGGCAGGGCGTGAATTTTTTCTTCCAGAGCTTTCAATTTTGAAGGTTTTGTTTCAATGTCCACCAAATTTGTCAGGCCATTGCGCCCCTTGTATTTTTTGGTAATTTCAAATTGATAGCCCATTTTTTCTAGCTTCAAAAGTTCCAGTTCCAAAAAATCAATCGGACAACGTTTGATCGTCAGAGCGGAATTGGTCGTGGCGGCGATGGAAATAAAAAACATGGCTTCAATCGGATCTTCACTGATTTCATATTCCACGTTTTTGTTGACACTTGCCAGGCCGTGAACCCGGAGCGTGCTCGTGCCAATGCCTTCAATTTTAACGCCGAGGCGTTCCAAAAAATGACAAGTATCCTGGACCATATAGTTGGCGGAGCAAAATTTGATCGTGGTCTCCCCTACTGTTTGGGCCGCGGCCATGAGTACATTTTCCGTGACTGTGTCGCCGGTTTCGTAGAGAATAATTTTCGCTGGTTTTAATTTTTTGACGGAAACAACATATTTATCTTTTTCCGTGGCAATATTCAGACCCAATTTTTCCAAAGCGTAAAGATGCGGTTTGACCGTGCGGCTACCGAGGCGGCAACCACCGGCTTGAGGAATATTGTATGACGGCAGACGGCCGGCTAGAGCGCCGATCATCATGACGATACTGCGTGTTTTTTGCGCGGCCACGACATTTATATTTTTGAAATCAATATGCTTGACCGGTCCGATAAGCAGATCATTCCCCTCTTTTTTGACTGGCACGCTGAGGCTGACCAAGACTTCTACCAAGCGATTGACCTCTTCAATAGCTGGGACGTTTTTGAGCCGAGTAATGCCACGATTGATAAGCGCAGCGATAATCAAAGAAACCGTGGAATTTTTGGCGGTATTGACAGTGACAGAACCGGACAATTTTTTACCGCCCTTGATAACAAATTTTGCCATAAGGATAGTTGAAATTAATAAGATTGTATGTTATTTTGACATAGTAAGATTAACAAAAATTAGCAATATCGTAAAGATATCTAAAGTTTGTCCTGAGCCCCGATGCGCATCGGGGGCGAAGGATCCCGTCTAGAAAAAACTAGCCATAATTTATACTAGAGCGTTGTGGGGTGGGATCCCTAGCCCACAAGGGCCCAGAGATAAAATTAATACCAAGACTTAATATAAATCTATGACTTTAATTCACAGACGCATCGTTTACGTTTTTTTTATTTTGATATTTTTAATAGCCGCGCCGATTATTATTTTGCGCGTTTCCGGCTATCGTTTTAACTTTGCCAGACGCGATTGGCAAAAGACCGGGATGATTTTTTTGGAGACCAAGCCGAGTGAGGTGAATGTTTACCTTGAGGGTGCTTTGGTCGGCAACAAAACACCAGTCAATTTAAAAGATTTGGTGCCCAATAAATATAATTTGAAAATAGAAAAGGAGGGTTTTCAAAATTGGGAAAAAGAGATTCAGGTGATTGAGGGACAAACCAGAGAGATTCAATATGTGCGTTTATTCAGAAGCGGACAAGTTCCCAAATTGTTGGCAGGTAAAGAGATCATTCAAACAGCGCCAGAAATCAAGAACAACAAGATTTTGGCTTTGGCCAAAGACGAGAATGACGGGGAGGTATTGATTTTGATTGATTTGAAGAATGGAGAAGTGAAAGAGATAAAAAGCTGGTCAAAAAAAGAAAAAATCTTTGAGAAAATAGAATTTATAGACAACGGAGCCAGGGTGGCGGTTTACGGCGCCGGAAATTTGACTTTATATAGTTTGAACAATTCTGGTGTGGAGCTTGATTTGAACGAAAGATTGGGAGCGGGCAAAAAAATTGATAAAATAAAAATGCCTAGCGATAATAGCGGCAGTGTTTATTATGCGGACAAGGGGGTCTTAAAAAGATATAATTGGTCAGCAGAGAGAGAGGAAGTTATTCTAAATTATGAACCGCTTGATTATTTGGTCAAAGGAACAAAAATATATCTTTTAGACAATGAGAGTTTGGACCGAACAATTTTGAGGGTTATGGATCAGAACCAGGCCGAAGAGCCACTAGTGCTCGGTTCAATGGAACGTGGCAATTACCAGATAATTGAAGAGAATAATAATTTTTTGACCATCAGCAATGAATCAAAAAAGGAGATGTTGGTAGTCGATTTAAAGGAAAATAAAAATGAATGGTTAAAGAACGTTAGTTTTCACCAGTGGGGTGCTAGCGGGACGGAGATGATTTTTGGGAATGATTACGAGTTGTGGGTGTACCGGCCGCTCGACAAACAAAATAGTTATACGCTTTTTACCCGAGTAAGCAGTAAGATTGAGGCGGTCAACTGGTACCCGGTAGAAAGCCACATTTTTTATGCGGAACATGGACTGATATAAGGTCTGGAAAATATAGAAAAAGACGGTTTAACTTTTGGAATAGGGCAATACGGCAAGCTGAATAAAATATTGATCAATGATGCGGGTGACAAACTATTTTTTGTTGGCGAGGTGGGCAAGACCCGGGGATTATACGAATTGGATATACAGTAGAATCAGATAATTAATTTGCTTTGGAGTTTTTCTTTGGCCAGATGCTGGGCGGCCAAGAGACTGTCAAACGTTCCGGCGTCTATCCATTCGCCACTGACCGGACTGACCTCTAGTTCGCCGCGTTCCATATACCACCGGTGTAAGTCAGTTATTTCCGTTTCGCCGCGGGCGCTGGGGACAAGGTTTTTGGCGATTTCAATTACCCGAGAATCATAAATATAAAGGCCGGTAATGCACAGGTTGCTTTTGGGAACAGCCGGTTTTTCTTCAATGGAGAGCGCTTTATAGCCAGCATCAACTTCAACCACGCCGAAACGTTCAGGGTCAGACACAGCTTTGGCGAAAATTTTTCCGCCACTGTGAAAACTCTGAATCGCCGAAGACAAGTCATCTTCAAAGATATTGTCACCCAAAATCAGAGCAACATTGTCTTGATCGATAAAATTTTCACCAATAATAAAAGCTTCAGGCAAACCGCGCGGCGCGTCTTGGATTTCGTAAGTGAATTTGACGCCGAATTGTTTGCCGGAGCCAAGCAGATTGAGGTAATCGCCAGCGCGTTCCGGAGCGATAATAATCATAATTTCTTTAATGCCGGCTTTGATCAAGGTGTTTAGGGGATAATAAATCATCGGCCGATTGTAGACCGGGAGAAGTTGTTTGCTCGTAACCTTGGTGCAAGGATTTAGACGGGTGCCATGACCGCCGGAAAGGATGATGCCGCGCATATTTAAAAAAATAAAATAATAAAAATATAAAAAGATTCACACAAGAGCAGAAGCTGTATATTAACTATCATAGACTATTAATTTGTTTATGCCAATAGAGCGGGTAAAAATCAATAAAATATGGTCGATTGGCCTACTCGTGAGTTTTGGTCTGATTTTGAATATATTAACGCTTAAATCGCCTGTTTTGGGGCTAATTTTAAGCGTTTTATGGCTCACTTGGCTGGTTTATTCAGCCAAACAGGCTTGGGGGCAAAAAGAAGCTGATTTTAGCTGGGCCAAGGCGGTAGCTCTTCTGTCGTCTCTTTTGATAATTTTGGGTTCTTTATTTTTTTATCTGGTCAATCTGTCGGACAGGTCAGTAATTTTGATAATCATAATTTTGACGGTGGCGGCTCTACTGATTGGTCAGAAAAATAATAGCGCGCCAAATAAAGATGGGTTCGGATTTGACAAAACAAATATCCCCCATTTTGCTCTCTATTTGATCTTTTGGGTTTTGGCTTTGACAACACTCTTGAGTCATCAGTCGATGGAAGCAATCCGAACACCTTGGGAAGCCGTACCAAAAATATTTTTTGTTTTCTACTTTTTGACCACCGGAGCGCTTTTGACTATTTTGATCAAAACAAAAGACGACGAACAAGGCGGTTGGTTGGCAATTTTGATTGGCTCCTTTCTGGCTTTGAGCCTGTCGGTGGCGACGATTGTCTATAAAATTGGTTTTGGTTTTGATCCGTTTGTCCATCGCGCCGCAGAAAAAGCTTTGGTGATTTTGGGCTATATCAAGCCAAAGCCATTTTTTTATATTGGGCAATATTCTCTGGTGGCGATATTGGCGCGCATGTTTCAAATCGGCGTCAATTGGATTGATAAATTATTGGTACCAGTGATAGCTGTTTTAACTTTGCCAGGTATGTTGGAAGAGAGTTTATCAAAATTGACGTTGAACAATAAAATTCGCAGAATAATTTTGATAGCCTGTGCGAGCATAGTCACGCCCCTGTTTTTTTATACCGTGCCGCAAAGTTTGGCCAATTTGCTATTGTTGATTCTGGTACTAACAAGCTGGCCGGCAATAATAAGAAAGCAAAAGATATTTTGGTGGCAGTGGCTGATACTCATGGCGATATTTTTTATTCATCCGATGTCGGCAATTCCGGGAGCGATTTGGCTTGTTTGGGCGGCGATCGCCAACTGGCCAAAGGTTTGGCAGATTATTTATTGGTTGGCATCGGCCGCCAGCGTGCCAGCGGCTTTGGTAGTTTGGCAAAAAATATCAGGTGGATTCGGTTTGAATTTTAATTGGGGCAATTTGAAGCGTTTGATTGAATCTTTTAGCGTTGATATCTTTAATTATTTGCCATTTTACTCAATTTATCATTGGCTTTATCTTTATCGCTTTAATATTTTGCTTATAATTTTAATAATCTCCGGACTGGGAATTTATTATTTTTTTCAAAAAGAAGGACGGAGCGGGGCGGCAAGATATTTGGCATTGCTGGCAATAATGGCAGTGAATTTGTGGCTGATGGGCGTGATAAATTTTCAGGCGATTATCGGTTACGAGCAGGTAGAGTTTGTTCGGCGATTGGCTCTCATTATTTTAATTATGGGTTGTCCCCTGCTTTTGGCCGGAGCCAATTTTTTGGCAGATAAGATATTAAGATTGAAGGCGGGGCAAGCAATAATAATATTTTTTGGCGCTGTTTGGCTGACTTTTTCTTTATATTTGAGTTATCCGCACGATGATGCTTTTGCCAAAGGGCGGAGCTATGCGGTGTCAAATTATGATTTACAGGCTGCCAGGTGGATTGACCAGAGTGCGGCTCAAAAAGAATATGTTGTTCTGGCCAACCAATCAGTCTCGGCGGCCAGTTTACAAGAGTTTGGGTTTAAAAAATATTTTATCAATAAACAACAACAAATGTTTTATTATCCCATCCCGACCTCTTCGCCTTTGTATGAAATATATTTGGATATAATTTATAATGGTGTAACTCTAGATAAAATAGAAAAGGCCCGGTCATTAACCGGCGCCTCTAAAGTTTATTTGGTGATCAATAGTTATTGGCTGGATGCCAAGAAAAGAGTGGCGGAGGCAGAATCGCTCACGCACGAGGTGAAAAATATTGATAATAAGGTGTGGGTACTGGGGTTTGGGGAATAAGATAAGTTGGCGGTAACTGAGCATCGGGCTCCAAGTATAACTTGGAGCCAATGGAGGTTATTCACCGGAACAACCCTTGCTAACATGATAATGCGGATCTACTCCTGCGATGTTTGTCTCGTCAATAAAGTTTCCGTTACACTGATCTATGACTATTTTTTTAAAAACATTCAAAAATGTTTGTATGTTTTCTACGCCGAAATCAGCAGCGTAAGAACCATCAAGGTGATACGAACCGCCATAGTGGCATGAACCGGGCATATGGGCGCATGGTGGTTTGACATAATTACTCCGACAGTGGTTCAATCCAGCGCTATCACTAATTGATGTTATTCTAAGTATTATTGATGGTGCCTGTTTGTCAACTTCGCGTTTAATACATCCCAATAAATCTTCTAGACTTTGGGAAGCATCATAACACTGGCCATTGTTATTAGATATTCCACCACAATCGCAACCAATATTACCGTTGGCAATGTCTCCTTTACAGCCACACTCCCTACTAACGTCTCGACCGCAACCGCCATCGGTGATAGAACTATAACCACCATCATAGATTTGTTCGGTTTTTGGTCTCCCGCTCTCGCATTTGGGACCGACAGACCAACTACTGCTAGTTTGACCCTTAATAAAAGTTTTGAAATTACCACCAGAATAAATATTAATGAAAGCGCCGACTAGAGTATAAGCGGCCAAGATAATCAAAGCCGCAAATAAGGTGCTTTTCATTTTATCCATGGCGGTTTTTATCGCTTCAGCATTGCCCCAGTTCATGATCATGCCAACAGATTGCCAGATAATAAACAAAAGAACTAGTCCAGCCATACTGGCAAAAATAAATTTAGCAAAATTGAAAGCCACCTGCAAAACGTCACAAATGGTACAGTCGCCAATATTTATTTTCGCTTTGAGGTCAGTAGTCCCTGGGCTCCAGCAGGTAGTACTAACATTATCCATTAAACTG
>DAOOPA010000044.1:0-7310 GCA_035388025.1 bacterium | reverse complement strand
TTCAAATTTAATTATATTTAATCCCTTATTCAAATTTATGTCAATTGTAAAAAAACCAGCTCTATCTACTGTCACTTCTTGGCCGTTTATAGTCACCTGGGATTCATCTTTAACCTTGCCTAAAAATTTTACCGTGTCCGAGTTACTGACAAATCCATCTTGGGGATACAAAACATCCAAACTAGGCGGTTTTAATAATGACCAAATCTGCATTGCTAAATAAATCATTACCACCAAAACACTCGCTCCGAGCGACAAATTTTTTAATATCCTTGGCCAGCTCAAAAACCTAATCGGCCGGATACCAAAACGCGTCTCAATAATTTTATCTGGCCAAAACGATTGCTGTCTTATTTCCTCATTAAACTTTTTTAATATCTCTTTTGCTTCTAATCCCAAAAAATAAGCGTAACGCTTTAAAAAATTACGAGCATAAGTTTCCCCGGGCAATTTTTGCCATTCTCCCTTTTCTATTGCCTCCAAATATTCCCGCCCAATACCGATCTTTTTTTCCGCCGAAAGCAAAGATAAACCGAGCGTTACCCTGGCTTCTGCTAATTCTTCTTCTAGAGATTTTACAGCAATTATATTTTTTTGTCGAAAAACTACCATAATTGTCAAAAATTATATTTATTCTCGTCTTCCTCTTGCTCTTGTTTTATTTCTTCTTTTGCTTCCCCCAAAGTATCTTCTTCCTCAAAATATTCCTCCTCCCCCAACTCTCCTGCTTCTCCTCCTTTCTCATCATTATTGTTGTTTTCCTCTCTCTCAAACCCTCGATCCTCTCTCCCTCCGCTTTCTTCCATTTCCCGACTGTCGCTGTCTGTTTCTTGCTCCTCTACTGCCTCTTTTCCGCTATAATCGCTCTCATTATCATAATTATCATCTTGGCTATTTGTCTTTCTGGCGGCTTGATCTATAAACTCCTGAGCCTCATCTCTTTCCCCCTTCTTGATCAAAATTTCTCGCGGTTTAGCCCCATCTGCCGGTCCAATCACCCCCTGTTGCTCCAACAAATCCAAAATTCTTGCCGCTTTGGCGTAACCGATCTTCATTCTTCTCTGCAGATAAGAAGCCGAGGCCTTTCTTTCTGTAATAATTAATTCTCTTGCTTCTCCCAACCTATCTTCCCCCTCATCGTCTTCTCCGCTCAAAACTATCCCGCCCAAACCCAAAGTATTCTTTTTTTCAGTTACTTCATCTAGATAATCAGGCGAACCGCTCCGTCGCAAACGCCCTGTCACGGCTTCAATGTCATCATCAGAACAAAAAGCCCCTTGAATTCTTTTTGGTTTTGATAACTCCGCCGAAGTATAAAGCATATCGCCTCGGCCCAACAATTTCTCCGCCCCGGATACATCCAAAATTGTCCGAGAATCAGTCAATGAAGCCACGGAAAAAGCGATTCTGCCTGGAATGTTAGCCTTAATCAATCCAGTAATAATATCCACCGAAGGTCTCTGGGTGGCCAAAATAAGATGAATCCCCACTGCTCTGGCCATCTGCGCTAGCCGGATGACAGCCGCTTCCACCTCCGCCCCAGCCATCGACATTAAATCTGCCAACTCATCAATAATAAAAACAATATATGGCAATCTATCATTAGGATGGGTCACGTTATAACTTTGAATATTGCGTTTGCCGGCGTGCGACAGAATATGAAACCGCCTCTCCATCTCACCGATTGTCCACTTCAAAGAATTAATAGTCTTTTTCACGTCTGTGATCACCGGGGTCAACAAATAGGGGATATTATCATAAGAGGTCATCTCTACTCTTTTCGGATCTACTAAAATAAATTTCAATTCGTCTGGCTGATTTTGATATAATAAAGAAATAATAATTGAATTCAGACACACGGTTTTGCCAGAGTTAGTCGCTCCGGCTACAAGCAAATGCGGTAATCTGGTCAAATCAGCAATACATGACTTACCAGCCACGTCTTGGCCTAAAGCAATTGTCATATTTGATTTTCGTTCTTTAAACTCCTGAGATTCCAAAATGTGACGCAGGGGCACAATGGCTATCTTTTTGTTTGGCACCTCGACTCCGACCAAGGATTTACCTGGAATTGGGGCTTCTATTCTGATTGGATGCGCCGCCAGGGCCAAAGCCAAATCATTTGATAATCCAACAATCCTTGACAGCTTAACTCCATCCGCAGGCCGAAAAGTATATTGGGTTACTGTTGGGCCAACCGAAATCCCCCCTACCTCTATTTCTATTCCAAAATATGATAACGTCTTTTTTATCTTTTCTTGGCAGAAAACGATATCCCCGGCTGTTGGCTTGCCTGCCTTGTCGTTCAAAATATTGGTTGGTAAAAAAATTTTCGGATACTGCTTTCTCTGCTTTTGAGGTTCTTCTTCTTTTCGTTCCTCCGTCTCCTCTTCTTCTTTTTGTTCCCCCTCCTCTATCCTTTGCTCTTCGGGCTTATCTGTCTCCCCAGCTTCTTCTGTGTCTGATACCTCTCTACCCTTAAAATCAGGCGGCTCTTCATCTAGCTCATTGGACAACCTCTTCAACCTGCGGTAGTGAAAAAATTCTTTTATCTTCTGTCTCAAAGACTTTAACGTTACTCTTTCAATCAAAGTTTCTAAGGTTGTATTAAATAATAACAAAAGTCCAATAATCATCATAGTAATCATCACTACCAAGCTTCCCCATCTTCCCATTATTTTCATCAACGGCGCCAAAATCAAATATCCTGCATAGCCGCCGCCAGACCCGCTTTCCAAAGAGTGCTCCAACATTTCTGGCCTTCTGACCAGATGGAACAGGCCAGAATAACCCAAAACGGTCAAGCCCAATCCCCACCAATTAGCACTTTGAAAAAAATTCATCCTGGGATAAAGAGCAAAATAGCTAGCCAAGACTAAAAGTATGGGAAAAATCCAAAAGCCCCAGCCAAAAACCAACCGCAGGATATGATAAACCGAACGACCGAAAGAACCCGCCAAATCAAAAATAGACAATAGGCTCAAAATGGCCAAAGCCAGCATTAATACGATTATTATACCCTTGCGCTTTGAACTGCTAGAACCGTCAAAATCAATTGTTTTTTCGTGCTTTTTGGGCATATTTATTATTTTCCCACGCTAGGGGGCAAACATCCGATCATTTGAAAAATTTATTAATTTTATGTACTCATTTACTTCCATATTTTAGCATTTTTTAAGGCAAGCGACAAATCAAAAATTTTACCAGCTCCCCAAATAAAACCTTGGACAAAAAATAGAAAACCTGCCTCCTCATCCATAATTATTTTAGCTCGTAAAAATCCACATTACAAAACCGCCCGCCGAAATCAGCGGGCGGTTTTAAATATTTTTTATTCTTTCTGAATCTCGCCTGCCTCTTCTTCCAACTCTTCTAAGACTGGCTTTTCTTTCTTGGTTAAATAAGCATCCTTGTCATAACCAGTGCCGCACGGAATCAATTTGCCAATAATTACATTTTCCTTCAAACCGCGCAGATGATCAATCTTCCCAGTAATCGCCGCGTCGATCAACACCCTGGTCGTTTCCTGAAATGATGCCGCCGATAAAAATGATTGCGTAGCCAAAGATGACTTGGTGATACCAAGCAGTATGGTGTTGGCTAAAGCCTTTTGTTTTTTCAAAACTGCCATCTTCTCGTTTTCTTCATCCAAATCAATCTTTTCCACTACCTCGCCCGGCGAAAAAATAGTATCACCCGCGTCTTCCACTAAAACCTTGGAAAACATTTTTTTAACAATTACTTCAATGTGTTTATCGTTCAGCGGCTGGCCCTGGGAAGAATACACATATTGTATTTCTTTAATCACATAATTTTCTACCGCCCGTTGCCCCTTGAGCCGATATAATTCAAATAAATCCAACGGTCCGCTGGTTAACTGGTCGCCTCTCTCTACTTTATCGCCATTATTCACCAAAACTGTCACACCCCGAGCCACTTCCATCTCTTTTGTAACCGCCTCTTCTTTGATCACTTTTATAATATGTCGACTCTCACTTTCTTCTTCAATTATTAACCTGCCATCAAATGACGCCCGAAACTTTTTCTGTTCTTTAACCAAAATATCTCCCTTTTTAACCTTGGCATTATTTTTGAATAAAATCTTTTCTATATCCTTGCCCTGAACGAAAAACTTTTCCTCTTCGGTCTCCACTCCTTCAATTTTTATAATCTTCTCTCTAGTTACTTCATTATAGATAATCTCTATTACTCCATCTACCGGGGATAAAATCGCCGGCTTTCTGACTGGTCTAGCCTCAAAAATTTCCTCCACCCTTGGTAACCCTTGGGTTATATCACCACTGCCTGCTACGCCACCAGTATGAAAAGTTCTCATCGTCAACTGCGTGCCTGGCTCACCGATACTTTGAGCCGCGATAATTCCCACCGCCACGCCTTTCTTGACAATCCTGTTGTAGCCCAAATCCCAACCATAGCACTTGGCGCAAGCGCCTCTCTTTGACTTACAGGTCAAAAGCGAACGGATACAGACACTCTCCGGATCAGCTATTTCTATTTTTTTGGACAATTCCTCATCTACCACTTCATCTTTCTTGGCCACTATCCTACCCTTAGCATCCTTTATATCTTTCATCAGAACCCGACCCTTAATTCTCTTTACTATTGTTTCATTCATTTCCTGTGACTCCTTCTTGGTTATTTCCACGCCCACCTCATCGCCACAATCATCTTCAGTAATAATCACATCTTGCGACACATCAATCAGTCTTCTGGTCAAATAGCCAGCATTGGCTGTTCTCAAGGCCGTATCCGACAAGCCCTTTCTAGCGCCATGGGTCGTGATAAAATATTCCAAGACCTGCATTCCTTCTTTAAGCGAGGCTTTAACGGGTAACTCAATAGTTTCTCCGCTTGGGCTGGCCATCAGTCCTCGCATACCCATCATTTGAGTTGTCTGACCCCAGGAACCTCTGGCTCCAGAATTCATCATAGCAAAAACCGAGCCTCCTTTATCCAATTTGTCTTTGCACACATCCACAATTTTATCCTTAACTCCGGCCCAAATTTCAATAATTTTGACATGGCGCTCATCATTGGTCAAAAAGCCCAAATTATATTGACTCTCCACTTCTTCTACTTCCTTTTCCGCTTTTAAAAATATATCATGCTTTTCTGGCAAATCTGGCAAATCGTCCATGCCCCAAGAAATACCTGATAAAGTAACATATTTAATTGATAAATCCTTTATTTTATCAAGAAACTCAACTGCCTTCTCGGTGCCTTGGGATTCCAAAACGCTTCTCACTAAATTTTTCAGCCCCCCTTTATCCATTTGTTTATTTACAAAACCAATCTCTTTGGGCACAATTTTATTGAAAATAATTCTACCGGCACTCGTTTCCACCATCCCCTCTTTACCCATACGCACCTTGATCTTATCTTGTATGTCTATGACCTTCATTTCATAAGCTTGCAAGGCTTCCACTGGTCCGGGAAAAACTTTCATTTGTTCTTCTTTGTCTCTGGCTCCAGTTAAAAGATAGCAACCCAATACAAAATCCTGCGACGGCGTTATCGAGGGATCGCCGGTCGCCGGTTTCAAAATATTTTTACTTGCCAAAATAATCTCCGCCGCCTCTTGCTTGGCTTCCTCGGTCAAAGGTACATGAACAGCCATCTGATCGCCGTCGAAATCAGCATTAAACGGCGGACAAACCAAAGGATGCAATTGGATAGCCTTGCCTTCTATTAAAATCGGTTTGAAAGCCTGGATGCCAAGTCTATGTAATGTCGGCGCACGATTCAACATCACATGGGCATCTTTGGTAATCCGTTCCAAAATATCCCACACCTCGTCACGGTCTGATTCAATGAAACGATTAGCACTGCGCACATTGTGCACATATTCTCTTTTAATGAGTTCCGCGATTATAAAGGGTTTGAATAACTCCAAAGCCATTCTTTTTGGCAAGCCACATTCATATATTTTTAAATGCGGACCAACCACGATGACGCTCCGGCCGGAATAATCCACTCTCTTGCCAAGTAAATTCTGACGGAAACGCCCTTGTTTACCCTTCAAAATATCCGCCAAAGATTTGAGCATTCTTTTCTGCCCCGTAGACGCCGTTACCGTCTTACCGTGTCTGGCTGAATTATCAATCAAAGCATCCACCGCTTCCTGCAACATTCTCTTTTCATTACGACAAATAACCTCCGGGGCCTCAAGCTCAATCAACTTTTTTAAACGATTATTGCGATTAATTACCCGGCGATAAAGATCATTAAGATCACTGGCCGCGAATCTCCCGCCATCCAACTGTACCATTGGCCGCAAATCTGGTGGAATAACAGGTAAGCTGGTAATGACCATCCACTCTGGTTTAATCTGATTTTTAATCAAAGCGCTGAATAATTTTAATCTCTTAGCTAGTTTCTTCTTAACGCCCCCTGTTGATTTTTTCATCTCTTCCTCAACCTGTTTCATTGTCCCTTCCAAATCCAAATCCTGCAAAATACGATGAACCGCTTCCGCCCCAATACCTGCGTCAAAAATATGTCCATATTTTAAAGATAAATCCTGATAAGTGCTCTCAGAAATTATCTTCAATGCTTTTAACTCCGCCAATTCTTTTTTGGCCTTGTCCAAGGCCTCTGCCAATTCATCCAAAGCGTCTTTTTTCGTCTGGTTCAATTGGTTGATCAAATCCTCGGTCTTGGCCGGGTCGCTACCTTTTGTCTGTTTGATGCGATTATTAAAGTCACCTTCTATTTGTTTCTTGCGAGATTTATACTCATCATTTATTTGCTCCACCGTCTGTTGTTTCAGCTCTTCATCAACCCGCAAAATAATATAATCAGCGAAATAAATCACTCTTTCTAAAGCCTGCGGTGAAATATCCAAAACCAAACCCAGCTTGGAAGGAATGCCTCTCAAAAACCAAATATGCGAAACCGGTACCACGAGATCAATGTGGCCCATTCTTTCTCTGCGCACAATCGACCTCGTCACCTCCACTCCGCACTTATCGCATACAATGCCTTTATATCTGATTCTTTTATATTTACCACAATAACATTCCCAATCTTTCGTCGGTCCGAAAATGCGCTCGCAAAACAAACCGTCTTTCTCCGGCTTCTGAGTTCGGTAATTGATCGTTTCAGGCTTCAAAACCTCTCCATGAGACCACTTATGAATAGCCTCCGGCGACGCTACTTTTAATCTTATGCTGTCAAAATCCAAAACTGGTTGTTGAAATTCATTAAACATAATAAAGATATTTTAAAATATATTTAAAATTAGGAGCTTGCATAGAACAGCATAAACATTTATGCTGAAAATATGGCAG
>DAOOPA010000043.1:0-7316 GCA_035388025.1 bacterium | reverse complement strand
TTGCTTGCCATATTATCAGCATAAATGTTTATGCTGTTCTAGACAAGCTCCATTTATTTATATCTTAATTCTACCAAATCTAGCCAAAAAAGCCATTTGGGGGACAAGAATTATGATTTAAGATTTATGATTAAAAATAATTGCCAATTTAGCAATCTGTGGCTATTTTTATGTAATATTCATAAATCCTAAATCATAAATCCTAAATCAATTTAATAATTCATAATTCAAAAAAGAGCGTAGTCGCCCACGCTCTTTTTTCTTCAGTATTGTTCCGCGTCGTTCCGTTTTAATTACAGCTCCCACTAGCTGTCGCACCCTGGACTTGTCCACTCAAGGTTTTATCGCAATTAGCCACGTCATTATACTGGCAGAAATTTTTGCGCACAGTTTCCGCGTCAATGCCGTTGAACTGGTAACGATTGTTCACCATCCAGGTCGGACTGGCGCCAATACCGAGTTCGTTGGCAATCTTGATATCATCACTCAAGAGTTTCTTGCCTTCCTCGCCCTCAGCGCAGGCCTTAATCTTCCCAAAATTAGCGGCGCAAGTTGTCCAGTCGCCCTGGATATCTTTATTGCGGCAGAGAATATAGTCCACATAAGTAGCTGGATAGTATTTCGCCGCGCATAGCTCGCGGATATTTTCATCTACCTCCCCTTGTCCATGCAGTGATTGGAATGTCCCATCAGCGTTTTCATTGGCAATATAATGAACATTAAAATCAATATTTTTGCCAAAGTTGTCCAAGACCTCTTCCATCGCGTTCAGGGCTTGAATGCCATAGGGGCATTGGCTCATGACAAATAAATCCAATTGTTTGGTTGATTCCTCGCGGCAAGCGAGAAAGCCTTTGCAGTCAGCATCTTCACAGTCCATCTGTCCGTTATTGGTATCGTCTTTGCCATTATCGCAGATTTCTTTGGTCGGATCAAAACTGGCGCCGATATTCAGACTCAAAAGATCAACGGTTTCTTTTAAATATCTCTCCACTTGAGCATACCCCTCGGCCTCTTTGACTTCTTTGGCCAAGAGTACAGCCGGTAAATATTTCAACTGATATTTATTATAAAACTCTTTGCCCTCATCGGTGCTGTAGTCTTTTCGCTCAAACTTTATTTTTGGAAAAACACCTTGTAATTGCTGTTCCAGGCTCGTTGTCTGGCACTCATCAGCCGTACAGCGGCTGTCGCTCATGATATAGGCGGTAAATTCTTTGTCCTGCGGCAAATCATCACACACCTTGCCCGGCTTATTGCCAGTCTCCTCGCACAATGCTCGCTTGAGGGCTGTTTCCGTTCTCTGGCCAGTGTATTGCTTGCCAGCGATATAAAAAGTCGGACTGCCAGCCACGTTCAACCCCTTGGCTTTTTCCAGGCTGGCGGTCAAAAGACTGTTGGCTTCCTCACCCTCGACGCAGGATTTTATGGCATTGAAATCAATTTCCGCCTCCTTGGCGCAGGACTCAAAAGTGCTTTTCAGATCCTGGTAATTTTTATTCTGGCACTCTAGATAGGCCCAAAATTTTTCTGGATATTTGTCTTTGACGCACAGTTGATATTTATCACCCTCCACTTCATTGGCTCCGTGGAGCGACTGAAAGGTGCCGTCGCTATTTTTGCTGGCGATATACTCTACGTTGAAATTCACCCGGCCTTCAAAAACATCTACCACCTTGGCAACTAATTGTTCCGCTTGGACGCCATAGGGACATTGGCTCATCACATAGAGATCAAAGGCCACGGCATCTTTGCCGCTGACTGTTCCTTCTCCTTTAAGTCGTGTCGCCGCAAAGCCGAGTAAGCCCAAAAGGACGATTACCACCGCCAAAAATATTACGCCCTTGCTCTTGGCTTTTGGCAGTTCTTTTTGTTCTCCTTCCATATAAAATAGATTAGTTTCTAAAATAAACTTTTCCCCCCAATCCGCTCGGGGATAATTATATCACTTTAGCATATTTTTGAAAAAACTCAAGATTGATTAAGCAAGCTAAGGGGTCAGTTACATTATAGCAAGCCAAAATTGATTAAATCAATCAAAAATTGGCAATTGTGGCTGTGACTCCATTCTAACTAAATAAAACAGTCAATTGATGTTATTTGCGGTACGCTGTATTAAGATTCAGAGGATTGTCTGACCCCATGGTTGAGCGAACCCATAACGTGGACTAGGACACAGTATGATCGGAAAAATAGGAGGCATTTTTTTAATGGGAATAAATAACCAGCAATAATTGCCTTTTTGCCAAAAAAATCATAAAATAAAGACAAAGAATTATTGGGGATTAATTACCTATTGTTTATGACTATCGAGAGAGTTTTAGAAGTAATAAAATCAAAACATCCGGGCATTGATTTGACTATGGTAGAGTTGGCGTATGAGGTGGCGGAAAAGGCGCACGCCGGCCAAAAAAGGGCCAGCGGCGAGGATTATATCCAGCATCCGCTAGAAACAGCCTATCGATTGGCGGAAATGAATATAGACATCCCGACTGTCATTGCCGGACTATTACATGACGTGCCTGAAGAAACCAGCCATACCATTGAGGAAATAAAAAAAGATTTTGGCGGAGAGATAGCTGATATGGTTGCGGGCATAACAAAACTCGGGACAATCAAATATCGCGGCCTGGAAAGGTACGCGGAAAACTTGCGTAAAATGTTTGTGGCGATGGCCGAGGATGTCCGGGTGGTATTTATTAAATTTGTGGACCGGATTCATAATCTGAAAACACTCTACGCGCTCCGGCCAGTGAAGCAACAAAGGATTGCCAAGGAAACCCTGGAAATCTACGCGCCGATCGCCAACCGGCTCGGTATGAATGAACTCCAAAACGAAATGGAGGATTTGGCTTTTCCTTATGTTTATCCCGAAGAATATCGATGGACAGTGGAAATTTCCAAAAAACAATATGAAGAAAGAAGGCGCGATGCTGAGACGGTAATCAAAAAAATAAAGCAAACGCTCAATGATTCCGGTTTTACTGATTTTGATGTTTATGGCCGGGCCAAGCATTATTATTCCCTATACTTGAAACTATTACGCAAGGATATGGATATCGATCGAATTTATGATCTGGTAGCACTACGCATCATTGTCAAGACAACCGATGAGTGTTACCGAGTGTTGGGGTTGATTCATTCCATATCCAAACCGATGCCTGGCCGGGTCAAAGATTATATTGCTCAGCCAAAACCAAACGGCTACCAATCTTTGCACACGACCGTTTACTACGATAATAAAATTGTGGAATTTCAAATCCGGACAAAAGATATGGAAGAGGAAGCTGAATGGGGCATAGCCGCACACTGGTCATTCAAGGAGCGCTCGGGGAAAAAAGCAAGAATTCCAGTTGATTCGGAAAAATTAAAATGGATTAAAACCCTTTTAAAACAAAGCGATGATGCCCGGCAACCGGAAGAGTATCTAGATAAACTAAAGATGGATTTTTTCAAGAGCCGAATATTTGTTTTTACGCCCAAGGGCGATGTGATTGATCTGCCGGAAGGATCTACGCCGATTGATTTTGCTTATCATATACATACCTATATTGGCGATCACGCCACCGCGGCCAAAATAAACGGCAAAATGGAAACTTTGTCCGCTAAATTAAAAAGCGGCGACATGGTGGAACTAACCGTGGACAAAAAAAGAACAAGGCCAGCTGAAGAGTGGCTACAATTCGTACAGACCAATCTGGCTAAAGAAAAAATAAAACAAGCCCTCAAAAAGAACGAGGGCCTATCGGCAATTTTTAAGTTCTTCAACAACTAGACAATGAACCGAGTTTGTTTTTATGGCAAGCGTCCGAGCTAACCGAGAATTTTGCCAATAATACTTTCTAATTCTTCATCAGAATAAAATTCTATCTCCACCACCCCGCCGCTTGAACCGCGTCGACGGATAGAGACCTTGGTGCCAAGTTCACTAGACAGGCGATTCTCCCAACCGGCAACGGTTGGGTCTTTTTTGGGAGTGCGAAGATAAGATTTTACCTTGATTTTTTTAACTTCACGCTCAACGTCCTTGACGGTCAAATTACCTTCTTGAGCGCGATTAAAAATCTTTTTTTGGGTTTCAACCGGACCGGCCCCCAAAATCAGTTTGGCCTGACTTTCAGAAATTTTACCGCCAGCCAAAGCTTCTTGTATGTCGGACGGCAGGTTGAGCAGACGCAAACTATTATTCAAGGTGCTCCTAGCAATGCCCAAACGCTTGGCCGCCTCTTCCTGGGTAAGATTAAAGTTGTCCAGTAGCTGTCTATAAGCCTCAGCCCGTTCAATCGGATTCAAATCTTCGCGCTGGATATTCTCAATTAAAGAAAGTTCCAACTTCTCCAGATCCTTGGCGGCACGAATGATGACTGGCACCGTTTTTAAGTTTAATTCCCGAGCGGCGCGCAAACGACGTTCACCGGCGACCAGTTCATATTTGCCACCCATGGTCTGGGTGACAACTAGGGGTTGAAGAATGCCGTGCTCGCGGATAGAGTTTTTTAGGCTCTCCAAGGCCGGGGAACGGAATTCTTTGCGCGGTTGATAAGGGTTTATTTGAATCAAGGTCGGCGGGACTTGAAGAATTTGATTGGAAACACCGGCCTGGGCTTTGGGAAAATAACTGGCCGGATTGATGGGCGTGCGTCGCTCGGTGGCGTTAAGGCCGTCCGTCTTTTTGGGAATAAGGGCGGAAAGACCGCGGCCGAGGGAAGAACTGCTTGATTGCGAATTATCAACGAAGGGATTGTTGGAGTTGAGAAGAGACATAAAGACGAGATATTAAATATTAAATATTGGGATATTATTTCTTTGAATAGGTAGTTTTAATAAAAATATTTAATTGCAGGTGAAAAATATTTAGTTGGCTAAGTAGATTTTGGAATTCTTGTTCAGAAATAAATTTTCTAATCTTCAGGGTAAAGGCCCAATGTTTTGTTTCTAAGAGAGACCCTCGGGAATTATAATAAAATTTAATTCTGTCTAGATAATGAAAACGACCATAGCCCTCGGCGATATTCGCGGCGATAGAATCAGCAGACCGAATAAACTGATCACCTATTATTTTCCGACATTGCCAATCCAATTTTTGATAAATACTCCAACTAAGCTCGGCAATCTTGAGAGACTTGCGATAAATCTCAAAATCGCCAAGTTTAATATATTCCGCCATAAAAATCCACTTAAAATGTTCAATATTTAATATTCAATATCCCAATATCTGGCGGATGTTCAATAATATTAACTCGCAACCAATCACTAGTCCAGAAAAAATATCATTTTTCCAGTAATATTATTTCCCTGGCCAATTTCTCATAAGCCTTAGCACCGGTCGATTTGCGATCATGTTCCAAAATAGAACGGCCAAAAGATGGGGCTTCGGCCAGACGGATATTTCGGGGAATAACAGTCCGGAAAATACGGTTGGGAAAATAACGATAGAGCTCATCAAAAATTTCCTGGGTCAATTTGTGCTTGTCATCATACATGGTCATAATCGCACCAAGGATTTTGAGTCCTGGCTTGATATTTTCTTTGACTAGATTGATAGTATTTAAAAGCTGGCTTAAACCCTCAAGAGCATAATATTCACACTGGACCGGAATCAAAATTTCATCGGCGGCTACTAGACCATTGATAGTCAGAATGCCGAGCGAGGGGGGAGAGTCAATTATAATATAGTCATAACGCGAGCGTATGTCTTGGAGATTTTTGTGTAATTTAAATTCCCGATCATCGTGAGAAACAAGTTCAATGTTAGCCGCGGCTAGATTTTGATTGGCCGGAGCGAGATGCAGATTATCATGATGAGTCGGATGGATAATGTCGGCCAGATTGTAAGGACCAGTCAGGACTTCATAAAGACCACTGGCCAGATTTTTAAAATCTACACCCAAACCGGAAGAGGCATTGCCTTGGGGATCGAGATCAACCAAAAGAACTGTCTTGCCGAGCTGGGCCAGATAGGCGGCGAGATTGACTGAGGTGGTGGTTTTGCCGACACCGCCTTTTTGATTAACCACGGAAATAGTGCGCGCCATATAGAAAAAACTAGGAATTTAAGCTTGACTTAATTATATCAGAATAACATCTTTTTTAAAATTGGAGCAAGGTTGACAAGGTTTCAATATTTCATTAGAATAAGAATAATTGAAGCAAAGTTTGCCTGCTGAGACTTTTGCCGCGGTGGCGGAATTGGTAGACGCGCACGACTCAAAATCGTGTGGAGAAATTCATGAGAGTTCGATTCTCTCCCGCGGCATAGGCTTCGGCGGGTGAAAGATTGCTAATTGGATAAGATCAGAGTATACTAAAAAGGCAAGGTTGGAGAAACCTTTTTTAATTACTTTTAATATAACGCGGGGTAGAGCAGCCTGGCAGCTCGCGAGGCCCATAACCTCGAGGTCGTGGGTTCAAATCCCACCCCCGCAACCAATGTGAACGAAGAGAGGCGAAAGCCTCTTTTTTAGTTGTATTTACAAGGTGTTTCATTGGTTCCAACCTTTTATATTCCTTTTCTAAGGCGGGGTAGCTCTCGGCAATTGGGATGAACCATTTATAAGAAGATATTGTCAAATTCCCATCTTTTAAGGTCGGGTTCCAACCCAAGGCCATTAATATCTCCTTTTTGGCTTGTAAATCACCATTAATGAAAAAATGCCTAGCGTAAGTAGCAAAATTAAAGGTCTTTTCGGTTAACTCAAGCCACTTTTCGGCTCGGCTCTCCGTGGCTCTTAATTCTTCCTGCAATCTAACTATTTGCCCTTGTAGGTTATTTCTTTCTCTTACAAATATACTATCATCAATTAATTCTCTGTATCTCATTTTTGTTAGTTCATCTAACTCCTTTTGCGTTTTTACTAAAGTCCTGTGTTGCGTCTCATAAATCCCCTGTCTGTTTTTAATTTCTTGGTCATTGTGCTGATTAATATATTCTAAAGCCCACTCTCTGAATTGGGGGAGGATGGTGTATTTATTTAGAATTTTTTCTATCTGTTCTTCTAAGGTTTCCTCTTTGATAACTTTCTTCTGCGAACAGTTCGTGCTCTTTTTTCTGCGAGTGCAGTAATAATAAATATATTTTTTGACCTCCCCAGTGCTTTTTATGTGTTTGTGTTTCTCTACCCCAGTTATTAAACATCCACATTCCCCGCAACGGATAAAACCAGTATAAGCAAACCTGTGTTTTTGCGGTCTCGGTTTTCCTTTCCTGCCCAAAACAACTTGCACCCTGTCAAACTCCTCTAGGGTAATCATTGGCTCGTGGCTTCCTTGGTGTTCTTCTCCTCCATAAGCCAAAAGACCAGCATAGAAGGCATTTG
>DAOOPA010000042.1:0-7475 GCA_035388025.1 bacterium | reverse complement strand
GTAACATAAATAAACTCGTTGGCTCATTCTTCAATAGGCACACCGTCGCACGCTCCGCTTACGCGTCGCTAAATTCAAAATTTAAAATTCAAAAATCAAAATTTTGGTATCCCACTAACGCAGGATAATAATTATAAAAATAATCTGCCCCGCGTAGCGGGACTCCATATTTTTATATTTTGATTTTTGCCTTTTGACTTTAGTGCTTCGCAAAAGCGAAGCATGTTCCGATTCTATGTCAGCATGTGGTTTCAGATACTATTTCATCCCCCTAACCGGGGTGCTTTTAACCTTTCCCTCATGGTACTAGTTCACTATCGATCATCAAAAATATTTAGCCTTGGATCATAGTCGACCCAGCTTCAAGCAAGATTGCACGTGTCTCGCTTTACTCAAGAACAACTGCTAATTAGAATTATTATTTTAACCTACGGGACTATCACCCACTCTGGTTGCCACTTTCCAATGGCCTTCGGCTAATAATAATTTTTGTAACTAATCTTCTGTCTTGCAAACGACAAAAATACAATTGTCTTACAACCCTCAATCAAGCAACGGTTTGCACCTTTATCATTGCTTTGAAACAACATAATAAAACATTGTCTCGCCGCAATAAACACTTGAAAGAGTTTGGGCTGTTCCCCGTTCGTTCGCCACTACTAGGAGAATCTCTATTGATTTATTTTCCACCGCCTACTGAGATGTTTCACTTCAGCGGGTATGCACCTCGCATTCTGCTCGAAGTTCCAATTTCCAAGATACAATTTCCAAATAAACTCCAAACTCCAAAAAACAAATATAAAAAATTTTGTGATTTGAAAATTGAAATTTGAGATTTATTTGGAAATTGAAAATTTGGATTTGGAGCTTGAAGCAAAACGCGAAGTATGAGCGGTTTGCGCTCATGGGTTCCCCCATTCGGAAATCCTCGGATCACAGGTTGCTTGCCACCTAACCGAGGCTTATCGCAGGCTGCTACGTCCTTCATCGCTTTTTGATGTCTAGGCATCCACCACACGCCTTGAGTTACGGATTCCTAAAAATTTATATTTAGGAATTGCATGATTCTCAATTTAAAAATTACATGATTGCAATTTTTCCTCTCACCTCCCTTTATTGATATTTTAAGTTTCTTTCCAATCAATTCACTTGTCAGGGACTTGCCCTTGCAACTGAACTGATTTTGTTTCTTATTTGTCCGCCTCAAATCGCGTCGACGCGAGGCGGGTATATTCTTACTTATTTGTAATTTGCATTACAGAGTAACAAAAAACCGCTTTGCTAAGCGGCTGGTTGCTAAAAAAACAGTTTAAAAGCTAACCGCTTAGACTATTGGTAAATAATGTTACTTTTTTCATATTATTAATTTTCACTGTATTTTTGGCCAAAAATAGCCAGAAGGTATTTCCTTTTTTACTACCCAATTATTATACCAAAATCCACGAATCTGTCAAATCCACACCTTATCCACCCCCAAAAACCGCCATCGCATTCCAAAAACCCCCAAAATAAGCTAAACTTAAGTCATAAATAAACTCCTTAATTTTGCCTTTTAATTTTTGAATTTTAATTTTTTATGATCTCCTACCTCAAAGGCTCACTTCTCTCCAAAAATTCTAAAGCCATCACTCTTTTGGTTAATAATATTGGCTATCAAATTTTTGTTCCCGCCACTCTTTTATCCAAAGTTAAAGTCGGTGAAGATCTGGAGCTCTACACCCACCTCCGTCACAGTGAAGATGCCATGAGCCTCTTTGGTTTTATCCTGCCGGAAGAACTGCGCTTCTTTGAGCTTCTGATCACTATCTCCGGCGTCGGCCCCAAAACCGCCCTTGGTGTCCTCGAATCCGCCAAAATGTCTGACTTAAAAAAAGCCATTCTCCGCGACGATCCAGCCATTCTCTACAAAGTTTCTGGCATCGGCAAAAAAACCGCCGAGCGTATTGTCGTAGAATTAAAGAATAAACTCGACGCCCTCCCGGTTTCCGAAAAAGAAATCGATCTTTCTGAATCTGACACCGAGGCCTTCGACGCGCTCGTCTCTCTTGGCTATAACGAACGCGATGTGCGCGAAGCTCTCAAAAAACTTCCGCCCGACGCGATCAAGATGGAAGATCAAATCAAACAAGCGCTCAAGTATCTGGGCAAATAATCTCCACCAATAACAAAGCCCTTGCCGATTTACTCGCAAGGGCTTTTGACGATTTCCCTTAAACTCGACGGAGACAATAGTGTTCGGCATCAGCAACATCCACGTGACTTACCACTACCCACCGACCGCCATTCTCCAAAAGCACGCATCGGCGCTCCAGCAGGCAAGAAGCCAAAGGACGATTCAATAACGCTCTGACCCTTGGATCCGAGTTGACGACGCGCCGACGCGTCCATCCATCGCCCAATCTTATTGGGTCTAGGATGATTGGACTGCATTTTTCCCCAACGCGCACCCACCGGATTAGCGGTGTGCAAAAAAAGGCACAGTGTCCGTTCTCTCTTTCGGGAAGGGGAAAGTTCGAAACAGCACGCACACAGTCCGGTTGCGACGCTCTACCGCCCAACGAATTATAAAAAAACAATTTAGGCTTTTCCATGACTGATCCTCCTTTTTGTTCGAAGCATGCTTTTTATACCCCTATCTTACCCCCACCACCTCGCAAAAGTCAAGCCAAACCAAAAATCACCGCCTCTGGGGATTTTATTGTTTATTAAAAAATAAGGACTGTCCTTCTTGTTCTCAATGACAGTCCTTATTTTTACCTTAATTTTGCCCTTTGCCTTTTTACTTGATTAACATCCCATCTCCAAAACTAAAAAACCGATATTTCTTTTTCACCGCTTTTCTATAAACATCCATTATAAATTTCCTCCCAGCCAATGCCGACACCAGCATCAAAAGCGATGACTTGGGCAAGTGAAAATTGGTGATCAATCCATCCACAAATTTAAACTTATACCCGGGATAAATAAAAATATTCACCCATCGTGATCCCGCTACCACTTTATATTTACCCTTACTTAACTCACTTACTGCTTCTAGTACCCGACAGCTTGTCGTTCCGACCGCGATAATCCGACGCCCCTCTTTTTTATGCTGATTCAATCGATCCGCCGTCTTTTTATCCAAAATCACATATTCCGAATGCAATTTATGATCTTCTATTTTTTCCGTTTTCACCGGCTGAAAAGTTCCCAATCCTACGTGCAAAGTCACAAATTCCATTTTAACGCCTTTCTTCTTTAAACGCGCCAAAAGCCTTTTGGTGAAATGCAGCCCGGCCGTCGGCGCCGCCACTGAGCCTTTTTCTTTGGCGTAAACTGTCTGATAATCTTCTCTGATCTTCTTTGTATCCTTCACCTTTATATATGGCGGTAAAGGCGTCTCTCCATGCTTTTCCAGCCACTCAAAAAACTTCTTCCCCTGCAAGCCAAATTTCACTATATAGCTTCCTTCGCCTGTCTTTTCTAATACTTCACACTTTAAATTATTATTCTTAAATCCTAAATCATAAATCTTAAATCTTAATTTTTTCCCCATCACCTCCCAGCTTCCTTTCCCCAAATCTTTCAACAAAAAAATCTCCTTCCTTCCCCGATCGAATCTGATCCTTGCCGGAAACACTTTTGAATTATTAAATACCAATACATCGCCCGACTCCAAATATTTTTCCAGTTCAAAAAAATGCGCGTGCTTCAGCGACTTCTTTTTTTTACTGATAACCAACAACCGCGAGTAGTCTCGCGGTTTGATCTGCTTCTGGGCAATTAATTCTTTGGGTAAATTATAATCAAACAATTTCAACTTCATTTGTTCTCTTTATTTTCCAAATTCTTTGCCAGCCTCTGCTTATTAAATTCTATCAACCGGATTAATTCTCTGGCTATGTGATTGGGGTTGGGCACTTGCTGAAAATTTACCATTTCCTGTTCACCAGCCGTCTGCACATGAACTGTGCCGTAGTCCAACACCGTGGAAAAAACCCCCTTTTGTTCCGCCATCACATCCTGTATTCTAAATAATTTATACTCTGACACCTTTCTATTGAATAATCCCTTTTGTTCCACTCCGATCACGCGATAATTAGTCACAACCCAAACATCCAAATAATAATCCAAAAAGGCATAATAAAAAAGTAACCACCAAAAAAGATAAAAAACAAACACCAATAAACGCAAAAATATCTGAAAAAATTCACTCTCTGAAAACGGCGCCAGCTCAGTCATTACCAAAAAATAAGCGCCCAGGGGCAAAAGCGCGATTATCAAAAAAGCCATTGCGATTGCAAATAAAACAAACCCATGCCTGTGCAAGCAAAAAATTATCTTCTCATCCGGTTCTTTGTGTGGTAAATATTTTAAACTAAACATGATTGTTGATTGATTAGTGATTTATCCCGAGTCTCGCTTTGGGTTGGCGAGCGAAAAATCCCGTCTCAATACCCTCTAATTTTGTTAACATCCACAGATAATTATCTGGGTCTCCTCGACTCCCAAACTCATGCTGATTCTCTCAGAACAAGTTTTAATAAACCTTTATAAAATCCTTATCGTCTGGTTCCAGTCAATAGAAATAACATACATATAAATTACGATCACAAGCATCGCTGTCCCTAATAAATACAAAATTATTGTAAAAACATTTACCCAGCTAGCCACCCCAAACCTAATCGCGTGATACAATAAAAACAAAGAAAATACAAAAAAACACACTACTAGTAAAAAAAATATTATTAAAATAATAAACATTGGTATTTCCATATCCCTAGTCTTATCCCTATTTTCGTGGTTAATTTATAAATTTGTTTCAATTAAAAAGCCTATTTTCTTCAGGTACTGAATATCCCAAGTGTTCATAAGCGCTTCTGGTAGCGACCCTGCCTCTCGGCGTCCGCATCAAAAACCCCTGCTGTAATAAAAATGGTTCATAAATTTCTTCAATCGTATCAACCTCTTCATTGGTCGCCGCCGCGATTGTCCCGAGTCCCACTGGTCCGCCGTTATATTTTTCAATAATTATCTGTAAAATTCTTCTATCTATCTCATCCAAGCCAAGTTCATCAATGTTGAGCATCTTCAAAGCATACAAACATTCACCGCGATCAACCCGCTCTCGCCCTTTTACCTGCGCATAATCTCTCACCCGCTTCAAAATCCGGTTGGCAATCCGCGGTGTCCAACGCGCCCTCTGTCCGATCTCGCTCGCCGCCTCTGGATCTATTTTTACTTTTAATATTTGAGCTGAGCGCTTTACCACCTCATCAATCTCCTCCGGTTTATAAAAATCAATCCTAAACACATTGCCGAACCGATCACGGAGTGGTGATGACAACAAACTCAATCTGGTTGTCGCTCCCACCAAGGTGAAATGCGGTAATTCCAATTTTAATGTTCTAGCTGACGGTCCCTTGCCGATGATAATATCCAAAGCATAGTCTTCCATCGCTGGATAAAGTATTTCTTCAATATTTCTATTCATCCGATGGATCTCATCAATAAACAATACGTCGCCTTTTTCTAGGTTCGTCAAAATCGCCGCCAGATCCCCGGCCTTTTCAATCGCCGGCCCGCTAGTCACTTTGATATTCACGCCCATCTCTTTGGCAATAATGTGCGATAGCGTTGTCTTGCCGAGTCCCGGCGCACCATAAAACAATACGTGTTCCAGCGCTTCGCTTCTCTGCCTGGCCGCTTCAATAAAAATTTTCAGATTAGCTTTGATTTGTCCTTGGCCGATAAATTCATCCAAACTTTTTGGCCGGAGCGTCAAATCAAAACCTTGATCTTCTTCTTTTTCTTCTGGCGCTATTACTCTTTCTTCTGACATAATATCTTTCTCCCCTCCTCAGTTGAGTTCAAGCCTCCTAGTGGGAGACTGAACGGGAAAGGGGTGGTGTTAGTAAATTTCCCAAACCTTATAACCCACTTTATTATTTAATTAAAATATTTTAATTTTCTAAAAACACTTTATACCCTTTATACGCCGAATAAATATCAGCCTTGCTTGCGAGCTCACAAGGCGCGTGCATATTCAAAAGCGCTACCCCCATATCAACTACCTCCATATTTCTGTTTGACAAATATCCAGCAATTGTCCCGCCCCCGCCGGCATCCGCCTTACCCAGATGCCCGGTTTGCCAGACTACTTTGTTTTTGTGAAATAAATTAATAATTTCTCGGATAAAAAACGGCTCTGCTTCCATGGTATAAGATTTCCCTCGATAACCCAAATATTTTTCTATTACCACTCCGTGTCCCAATCGTGCTACATTGTTTGGATCATAAGCTTGCTTATAATCAGGATCATACGCCCCGGTCACGTCAGCGGAAACCGCCTTTGATTTTCTATAAAAATTATAAATACTAATCATCTCTCCCAATTCTTTTATCAAATAATCAATCACATTTTCCAAAAACATAGACTCCGCGCCGGTCGCGCCAACACTGCCGGTTTCTTCTTTATCTACCAAATACAAAATACTGGCCCTGCTATTTCTTGCCTCAAAAAAACCTTTTAGAGCTGTAAAAACACACACCCGATCATCTTGCCCATAACTTGCCACCAACCCCCGATCGAAGCCAACATCTCTCGGTTTTTGAGCCGGTACAAAACGAATATCTGCCGTGAACAACTCTTCTTCGCCAATTTTATAATTTTTATTCAACCACTCCAAAACTGCGGACTTCACTCGATCTTTGACTTTTTTGTCAGCTACCGGCTTTGTTCCCACAATAATATTTAATTCTTCGGCGTCGATTGCTTTACCAAGCGGCTTGTCGTTTCTTTCGCTGTCCAAGTGCGGCAACAAATCAGAAATCAAAAAAATCGGCTCATCATCTTTTAAACCAATATCTATCTCTATCTCTTGGCCATCCTTTAAAACCACCGTCCCCTGCATTGCCAAAGGCGTCACCGGCCAATGATATTTTTTTATCCCGCCATAATAGTTCGGTTTAAAATAAGCAATTTCTCCGTCTTCATACAGCGGCCTGACTTTCAAATCCATTCTCGGAGAATCTACGTGAGCAATTAAAAAATTTCCACCGGCACCCAAACCTTCTTTGCCCAAATCAACCAGTATAGCGCTTTTGCCGCGATTGACAAAAATTAACTTATTTTTATCTTTTGGTAATTTTTTGTCCAAATCAACCACGACAAAACTTTCTTTTTCCGCCAACTCTTTTACTCTTTGTATTGTTTGTTTTTCGGTCCTGGCTTTATCCAAAAACTTCTTGTACTCCTCAGCCGTTTTCTCCGCCTGCCCCTGCTCGTCCTTGCTGGCTACGTCCCAAAAAAGCCCGCTTTCTAACAACAATCCTTTCCCTCCGATTTTTTTCTTATTTCCCATATATTTCTTTAATTTATTATAATTTTACTCTACCAGATTAACCCCTCCTTGACAAGTTTTTGCTCTTATGATATGATGGCTGGAAGCTTAAAAACCAATCCAATCTTTGATTTCTCCAAGAGACGACGAGCA
>DAOOPA010000041.1:0-7959 GCA_035388025.1 bacterium | reverse complement strand
TTAAAATATAAAACACAATCACGGCTGAAAGCACCCACCAATACCATGAATGGCAGATTAGATAAGCGATGAGAACCGCCAAAGTGATCAATAAGGGGAAAAATGGTCCGTATTTCAAATCTACCTTATGGATCAAAAAGTGGTTACTGACCAAGGCCAAATAATAACAGGCCAAGATCAAAGCCAGCGCCCACCAGGGCGTCACTGCGCACACCAAATAAAGCAGGAGAAACACCACGAGCAAGGCCAAAAATGTTGGC
Organism: bacterium; assembly: GCA_035388025.1. Lineage (GTDB taxonomy): Bacteria > Patescibacteriota > Patescibacteriia > UBA2196 > GWA2-42-15 > JAAZMX01. The sequence goes on along the minus strand of DAOOPA010000041.1, from coordinate 7,699 downwards.
AACATCCAGCCCTTGCCACCCTTGATAATATAGTATTCTCCGGCTTCGTTCTGTCGCATGTCTTCTTTGGCTTCAAAAAAATAATAAACAAACAAAACCAAAATATGTATCAAAATAATAACCAACCACAACCACCAAGGACAATGGGCGCAAATACCGACCTTCTCGGTCTGGCAAATCTCGCAAACCTGACATTCCGCACCCTCGATCTTGGGCACAATCACTGCCGCCGTTGAGGTTGTTGCCGGCGCTATCACAATCGATGCCTTTTTGACGACCTCCTTTACGGTCTCTGTCCAATCTACTGTTTTTCTGGCTTGATCAAATTCTGCCGTTGCCTTGGTCTTGGGCGTACCCACTCCCTTGGCGGAAACGGTAAATTTTATCGTCTTATCTTTCCCGGCTTTCAAAGAACCGATTGTCCAGTTTGCTGTCTCATTAGTCGCGTCATGTTTGTCCCAACTCGGCGTAGCCGAAACAAAAGTGATAAATTCAGCAGGCACGTCAACCATTAAAGAACCATTGGTCAAATCCGTGTTGCCTACATTTCTCACCGTCACCGACTCGAGATAGGAGCTCTTGATCTCTTTTGTCTGAGCATAGGTATAGGTCAAAGCCAAAAAGTCTGGCTCGACCGCTTCGCTCACCGCTGTGGTGCCAGTCGGAGTAAACACCGTTACTGGTTTTACTGCTGGCGTACTAAGGGGCGTTGTTCTTTTCGGCGCTTGACCCTTATAAGTTGCACTGGGCGCAGTGGAACCCACGCCGCGACTCATCTCATAGTCGCCTCTTCCATACCAGACATCCGGACATATCACCCATTCAGAGCCCTTGGCCTTTGCCTCGGCTTGATCGCTGAAATATGCCACATAAGTATCGGTCATGTGATATACGTCTTGGTCAAAAGCATGAACTACAAAATTGAGAGTAAATGTTTCCCCGGCTTCCAATGTCGGGATTGACCATTTAAACATCTGTTTTTTGACATCGCCAAAAACAGTTGTCTTGTCCATTGACTCCATTTCCAAAATCTTTTCATTCAAATCAATCCATAAAGCGCCATTAGTCAAGGTGACTTGACCATTATTGATCACCCTCACCTGTTCCACATATGAGTAACCATTGGTCTTTTTCAGAGGATAGTCATATTCGATTTTCACTCCGGGCACCAAATTGTCGCCCTTATTGACTGTCGTATTGGCTGTCGCATTGGCGGTCTTGACACCGCTTTGGATTTTCACGTTGTTGGTGAGGACTTCACCATTGCTTAAATTATCAGCATTGGTATCAACCACTACGGTCAGACTACCGCTGTTGCCTGGTTGTTTATTGCCTAGGTTCCAGTTGATTTCTCTGGTTGTATTGTCATAGGCGCCGTTGTCAGAAGCTGACACAAAGGTCACCTTGTCTGGCAAATTATCGGTAATGACCACGTCCACGCAATCTTCATTGCCGGTGCAATTCCAACTGATGTTATAGGTAATATTGTCACCAGCTGTAATGCTCGTCGGGGCACTCTTGGTGATCCCGACATTGTGGTCAGAACCGCCGCCACCATTTTTAATAATCGTTGTGGCGTCATCAAGGGCATTCTTAAGGCCACTCACAATCATCACGTTATTAACAACCTGTTCTCCATCACTGGCTCCAGCGGCTGTTGCCACGACTATTTGCATCGTTCCAGTAGCGTTGGCTTGTAATGAACCAAGATTCCAAATCAGCTCTCTGGTGCTGGTGCTGTAATTATAATCTCCGCTGGCCGACACAAAACTTACGTTCTCAGGTAAAGTATCAGTCACGACGACATCCGGAGCAAGCATGTTGCCCGTTACTGACCAGCTAATACTATAATTTATATTATCACCGGCCTGCACTTCTACGGGCGCGCTCTTCTCTATCGCCACCACATAGTCATGACGACCAAGCACCGTAGTTGAGGCACTGGCCTCGGCGCTCTTGTCGCCACTTTCAATTTTGACATTATTGGTCAAAACATCACCCCCTACTGCCGAATTACTGACTTTCACTATGAGTTCAAGTGTTCCAGTCGCTTCCGGCATCTTATCACCCAAGGCGAAAATATAAGTATTTCCTATTGAACTATACGAGCCATTAACCCCCTTGACTTCCAATAAACTAACTCCGGCTGGCATGTTTTCAGTAATCACCACGTTGCTTGCCAAAGCATTACCGCTAACCGACCAATCAATTTTATAAGTCATCTCGTCACCGGGATATGCCGCGGCTGGGGCTGTTTTATCAATAGATAAATCAAACGTAGGTCGCACGGCCACCACTGTTTCTGCGCTGGCCTCAGCGTACTTGCTACCGCTGGTAATCACGGTATTATTGATGATTTTGTCTCCGGTCTCTGGCAAACTGTTGATTTTGACAGTGATTGTCATGGAACCGGTAGCATTAGGAGTTAGATCGCCTAAATTCCAGGTTAAGGTTTGGACATTTTCAATATACCCATCTGTCGCTGAAACCAAGCTGACCTCTTGAGGCAAGGTATCGGTTATCACCACGTTCGGCGCTACCATATTGCCGGTCACGCTCCAATTAAGGGTATAGGTTAAATTATCACCGACATTGGCTGTGGTTTTATCCACTGTTTTCACAATATCAACATCATAGAAAGGTACAGCAATAACCTTGGTTACTTCCGTGTCTTTCACGGATTTGCAAGCGCTTGTTATCACTGCCGTATTGTAGATGTTTGTCCCAGCTGGCACGTCATTATTCACCTTCACCACTACGTCAATTGAACCATAAGCTTCCGGAGTAATATTGCCTAAGTTCCAGGTCAACTTCTGACCAACCTGCAAATAGTTGCCGGTTGCTGATACAAAAGTCACCTGGCTCGGCAATGTATCGGTGATAATGGTGTTTAAAGCGGTTTTGTTGCCAGTTACCCGCCAATTCAAAGTATAGGTCATCTCGTCCCCGGCATGAACTTGGGCCGGAGCGATCTTGTCAATAAAAAGGTTGAATTCTTCCACCAATGTTTCCACTGTGGCTGTTTTGTTTTTGTCACCACTGTGAATTTCCGTTGTGTTAATAACCTTATTCCCGGTCGTTGGTAAACTATTGATTTTGACAGTGATTGTCTTTGAACCACTGACGTTGGCCTGTAAATCACCCAATTCCCAAGTCAATACTTGGCCATCAATGGTGTAATTATCACTGGCTGAAACCAAGCTGACCTCTTGAGGCAAGGTATCGGTTATCACCACGTTCGGCGCTACCATATTGCCGGTCACGCTCCAATTAAGGGTATAGGTTAGGCTGTCACCTACCTTGGCTGTGGTTTTGTCTACGAATTTTGTTATGTTGACATCGTAAGAGGGAACGGCGACTATTTTGGTCACCTCGGTATCATTTTTATGTTTCGTACCGCTGACGATATCGGCCGTATTATATATCTGAGTTCCTACTGGAAGACCGCTAGCTGTCTTTACTTTAATAGTTTTGTAACCGCTAGCTTCTGGCTTTATATCGCCAAGGCTCCAAGTAATTGTCTTATTCGTCGAATTATAAACATACGTATCGCTGGCGGAAACAAAACTGACTTCCGCCGGCAAAGCATCGGACAAAATTACATTATTTAATGTCGTGTTGCCAGTCACTTTCCACTTGAGCGTGTACACGATCTCCTCTCCGCTCCGGGCTTCAGCTGGAGCAATTTTATCAATGAGCAAATCAGAATAAATTATTCTCGTTTCGGCAATTGCCTCACTGTTTTTATCGGTGCTTGCGATTACCACTTTATTTTTAATCAAATCTCCGATCAACGGCTTTTTGTTGACTGCCACGGTTATCGTCATTGAACCAGCCGCATTGGTCTGAATATCACCCAAATCCCAAATAATTTGATTCCCATTCTGGGTATAATCCCCGGATGCCGAAACCAAACTGACTTCTTCTGGCAAAGTATCGGTCACCACTACATTATTGGCGACTGAATTACCAGTTATTGACCAGTTGATATTATAAGTCATCTTTTCGCCCAAACGAATCTCGCTTGGAGCGGTTTTGTTTATCGTCAACTGATATTCCGGTACTGTGTCTACCGGTATCAACGTTAGAGCAATTATATATACGCTTTGGCCCATCATTTGCCCGCTCGGCGATCTTTTTGACGTCCAATAGGACTCATCGCCATATACCAAAGAATAATGATTTAAATAAATTTTATTAAGGCCTTCATTAAAATTAAAAACACCAGCATCACGAACTTCGGTCCCAGGATTCACCCCATTATCCAAAACGGCACTACCGTTTTGGCCATTTACACTTAGATAATAACTCTCATCCAATTGGTATTGAGCGTTATCGCTATTGTATAGGGTGGTGGCCATTATTCTATATCGGCCTCCCTGACCAGATGCCAAACTAACAGTTCCAGCCAACACGCTTGAAGGGTACCCGCTAGGATTATTTTGGTGCGGTCCCCAATATTGCTGTACAACGAACACTTCGCTGTTAGCCATTTGGACCGAAACCTCACTTAGCGTGTCGCTTGTCGCTATCACTGGTGTTGCGAATGAAACCATGCTGAGCATCGCTATCATTCCGATCAAAAGCGCAACTATATTTTGCCACTTAACGTTGAAAAATCTTCTTAAATTTTTCAACATATAAGTTTAATAAATTACTAATAAAAACAAAAAAACGTCTTGATAAAAAAGCGTTTTTATGTTTCTTTTGGTATTAAATTTTTGTTTTTATAACTAAAAATTCGCAAATCTGAAAACTTTATGTGTTGATTTTTGTTTGTTATTTTTAAAATCCCCCCTTTTTTTGAACACAAACAATTTTGTTGCCATTTAAGCTTAATTTACAACCATTTTTCTTTTTATTTTATTCTAGACATATTAACATAAATACAAATAATTGTCAATACCAAAAATAGTAATAATAATATAAAAATTTAATGGCTAAAATTAGCAATAAATAATATTAATAAAAAATATCATAAATAACTCATTTTTTGGCCAATATAAAGAAAAAAAATTATTATTAATTCAATAAAATAAAATGTCCACAACATCGTTGACATTTTTTCTATTTAAATAAAAAATGCCCTATTAACTAGGCATTTTATTGCATCAATAACTTTTTGGGCATCCAAGCTAGAGTTGCTCAGCTTTTTCTATGTCCAAATCTAAATTGTCACGCAAGATTATCTTATCTCTTCTCTCAAGATTGCCCTGCAAAAGCAACCTAGCCAGAGCATCTTCAATCTTGTCCTGAACCACTCTGCGCAAAGGTCTGGCTCCCATAGTTGGATCAAATCCCAATCTAGCCAGTTCAATTAAAGCCCCCTCTTCAAAGCCGAAACCAATCCCCTTCTCTTCCAAACGTTCTGCCAACTGGTTTAAAAATATCCTGGCAATTTCTGCCACATCATCAGGGCTAAGGGGAGAAAAAACCACGATTCCGTCAAAGCGATTGATAAATTCTGGCCGAAAATATTTTTTTAAATAACTCTCTATTAGCATTTCCTTGGTTGCCGTCATGTCTTTTCCGCCTCTTATACTCTCCTGAATAAACTCCGTCCCGGCATTAGATGTCCCGATAATAATTGTATTGGAAAAATCAACTGTCTTACCATGGGCATCAGTCAACCTCCCGTCATCCAAAACCTGTAAAATCAAATCCAAGATTTCCGCATCAGCCTTTTCTATCTCATCCAAAAGAACCAAACTGAATGGCCGCTTTCTTATTCTGTCCGTCAGATATCCGCCCTTTCCCGTCACTGTATCGCCAATCATCCTGGCCAAAGCATCGCTCGCCTGATATTCAGACATATCCAGACGCACCATATTCTTTTCTGACCCAAAATAAATCTCTGCCAAGGTCTTAGTCACCTGTGTTTTACCAACCCCGGTTGGACCCAAAAATAAAAATGAAGCGATTGGTCGATTCTTTCCTCGCAATTCAGTTCGCGCTCGACGCAAGGCTCCGCCGATCATAGCCAAAGCCTCGTTTTGTCCGACAATTCTCTCCTGCATTTCCTGTTCCAAGGTGAGAAGTTTTTTACTTTCCTCCATAGTCACTTTAGTCACCGGTATATTGGTCAATTCGGCAATTATCGTCGCTACGTCATCAGCTCCCACGACAGTTTTTATTCCCCGCTTATTTTTGGCCATCAGCGTCGCCTCTTCCAAAAGCTTAATAGCCTTGGCCGGCAAATACTCATCATGTAAATATCGCCCAGCCATCTTCGCCGCCGCTTCTAGCGACTGATAAGAAAAATAAACCCCCTGTTCAGCCTCCAATTGCAAAGCCCTTGCTTCCAAAATACGAATCACCTCATCCTTGCTTGGCTCATTAACAGGCACCTTTTGCATTACTTTAGGTAAACTAGAATTTTCTATTTTATTCTTAAAAGCTTCAGGCGTAGTGGTGGCAATCACCAAAAAATTATAGGCCTGCATCTGCTCAGCAAAAACCTCGGCCAAATCCATACTGTCTCCGCCAGTCGCCACTCCGACCAAATGATGTATATCTTCTACTACCAAAACGATATTTCTCGCCTTGCCAATCTCTCGCATAACCGACAAAACATTGGCTTCCATCCCGCCAAATTGTCCGGCGCCAGCGATCAAGCCGGACACAGACAAAGATACCAGCCTCTTGTCCTTGAGTACATCCGGCACTTCCTCTTGAACCATCAATTCCGCGATACCTTCCAAAATACTGCCTTTGCCCACGCCCTGATAACCAACCAAAAGCGCTCCGGTCTTATCCACTTCCATAATCCGAAAAATCTCAGCCATTTCGCTCTCTCTGCCAATACATGGGGCATAAGCCCCAGCCCTGGCCCATAAGGTCATATCGCGGGAAATACTATCCAGATGAGGCGTAGCCACGGCCGTATAAGCTCGATTCATAGCATTTTTGGGCTTTAGACGAGATAAATAACGAAACTGGTGCCAACGCTTAATCAAATAACTCTGCAAATCAACCCAAGCCACCGCATGTTCTATTTCTACATCGCTAATTTCCAAATCATACAAAATTTCACGGGCCAAACCTTCTTGCTTAGTAATCGCCCAAAGAATATCCGTCGCACCCACCTGCTTCTTCTTTTTTGTGCAAGCTGAATAAAAAGCTAAGAGCATAGTCGTTCTAACCTCCCCGGAAGTTATTACTCTTTTGCCTTCACCCATAATCTTATTTAAACCATGTTTAATTTTTTCAATCAATTTTTGATAATCTACCGACAATCTGGCAAAAACCAAATTAGCCTGCGTATTAGCCAAAAAACTGGCCAAAAGATGTATATTTTCCCAATTGGGATGTGCCAACTTTTCAGCCAAAAGCCATGCCTCTTCGGTCGCCGCTCGGCTGCGCGGATCAAAACTCCCAAAAATCTCTTTCTTTCTGGCTTTTTCGAGAAGACTCCAATCAAAATTCTGATTCTCACTTGATTCGCCCGCCAACCGCCGCCAAAAAGATTTATTTTTTAAAGAAAAACGGCTCTTTGATTCCCGATTAATCCGATAAACCAAATAAAAATCAGCCCAAAGTGCTACCCAAAAAATAAAAGTATATTCATTGCGCGCATAGAAGAATGTCCTCCACCACCAGCCCATTTTATCCAATTCATAAATAAAATAAAATAAAAATCCACCGCCGGTAACTCCAAAAAGCAACACCAAAGTATTAATAAGGGAACGCAACTTTCTGG
>DAOOPA010000040.1:0-7965 GCA_035388025.1 bacterium | reverse complement strand
GCTTACCGCTTTGGCGGCCGCATGCGCCAACTCGTTGTTCTTTCCCACCACAAACTTTTCAAAAGTGTATTTAGGGTTCAAACCATGTAAATCATTACTAGACAAGAGTAGGTCATCCGGCTCTTTTTTCTCATTTTCTGGGGATATTTTTATTTTTTCTCCTATCGTCGGCTCGTTTGTTTTTTTAACCTCTATTTTATAAATGATGCTTTTTACTCGATTGTTGGTTATTTTTTTTAGGGTCTTAATAATCAAGTCATGATATTTTTTTTCAAACCAGGCTTGGGTAAAAAGATTGGGAACCCCAATAATTACCTGATCATTCTCTTCGGTAATGATAAAAGTATTTTTAAACCAAGTTACAAAATTAGCCTTGGAAAGGGTTAATTCCAGTTCTCCCAAAACAGCCTGCCATAACTCATCTTTTGTCATAATAGTTAAAAAAATTATTTATTTTCTAAGTTTTTCAATTAAATAATAGCACATCCATGGCTTATACACAAAAAGGCATTTTTTTGAGTGAGGTGTAAAAAATGTGGATAATATAGTGTATATGTTGATAAAAAATAATCAAAAAATACAAAAACCAAAGAAAAAACATCACACCGCTTTGATTTATTATCTTTTTTATGATATTATAAGATTAAATTTATTTTAAAAATTAATTACCCCCGATTTTTATGGCCACCAAAAGGACCTATCAACCGAAGAAAAGAAAAAGAGCAAAAACCCATGGTTTTTTGGTTCGTATGTCTACAAAAAACGGACAAAAGGTGATAAAAAGGCGCCGTAACAAGAAAAAAGCTCGTTTAAGTGTATAATTATTTAATATTAGCCAAATATGCTGGCTAAACAAAACCGCTTAAGCGCCCAAAAAGATTATGATTTGATATTTAAAAAGGGGCAAGTGTATTTTAGCCCCTTTTTTAATGTTCGTGTGGCTGGTTTAGTTGTTGGGCCTAGCCGTTTTGGCATCGTGACCCCGACAAGCCTTAGTAAAAAAGCCGTTGCTAGGAATTTGATCAAACGACGCATTAGAGTAATAATTTTTAAAAATTTGGCTAAATTTAAAGACAATTTAAGTATTGCTATTTATACAAAACCAGCCTCGCTCAATCTTGACTCTTCGAGCACGGAGAAAGAATTATTCTATCTGTTCAAGAAAGCGGCTATTATAAAAACATAAGTCTATGAAGTTTTTATATTTAAGATTATTTCCGCGGAAATTAGCCAAATTTATTATTATCATTTATCAAAAAACCATTTCTTTTGATCATAGTTTTTTAGGAAAAATCATTAAACCACAAGGCCAATGTCTTTTTCGCCCGACTTGTTCTGACTATGCCCTACAGGCGCTGGAGCGCTATGGCTTCTTTATGGGGCTTTTTCTGGCGTTTAAAAGGGTTATTCGTTGCCATCCCTGGTCTCGGGGCGGTTATGATCCATTAAAATAATTTTTATGACTGAAATATACCATCTTTTAATTTATCAACCTCTTTTTAATCTTCTGGTTTTCTTTTATAATAACGTCTCTTTCCAAGACATTGGTATTGCTGTGCTTTTAATGACCATTTTTATCAAATTGATTCTTTATCCACTCTCCGTCAAGTCAATTCGAGCTCAAAAGGCCCTTCAGGAACTCCAGCCCAAAATGGATGCCATCAAGGCCAAATATAAAAACAACCAAGAAGCTATGGGTCGGGAGCTTATGGCTTTATACAAAAATGAAAAAATAAACCCGGCTTCGTCCTGCTTGCCCCTCTTGATCCAGTTGCCATTTTTAATTGCTGTCTATAATGTTTTTCGTAACGGCCTAAAGCCGGAAAGCCTGGGGGCTCTTTATTCTTTTGTCCACAATCCGGGCCAAATAGATGTTATGGCTTTTGGTTTTTTAGATTTTTCAGAAAAAAATATCGTGCTGGCCGCCTTATCTGCCCTGGCGCAGTACTGGGCTTCTAGTATGTTAATTACCAAAAGACAGCCGAGCATCTCTGGTTCTAGCGATGAAAAGTTGACCTCAGCTCTCAATAAACAGACCCTTTATCTTATGCCAGCCATTACTTTTTTTGTGGGCTTGAGTTTGCCAAGCGGACTTACTTTTTATTGGTTTTTTAGTACTGTTTTGACCGCCATCCAGCAACTTTATATCTTCAAAAAACATTTTCCCAAAAATTCCCCGATCGTCGTCCCGTCGGACTCTCTGCCAGCCAAGGTCAAAGAAATAAAAGATTCAAATCATGTTGAGAACCAGTAAAAAACTCATAAAATTACCGGTTTTTACCCAGTCTGGTCAACTTTTGGGTCGGCTGGCAGATTTTAACATTGATACGGAGTCTCAGAGCGTGTTTGAATACCTTATTGATACCCGCCACACATTAAATAATCTTTTTGATCACAAATTAATTATCAATCGCGGTCAAATTGTGGATATTCTTCCCGATAAAATAGTTGTTTTGGATAACTCTATCGCCAATCGAAAATTAAAAACAGAGCCCATTAAAAAAGAACCAGCGGCGCTTCCGGCGCTGGAAAAGAATAATTAAAAGCTTCCAACCGTTCCAATTATAAAAGCCAGCCTCGTTATCCTTGCTTAACAAAGAACAAAAAACCCCTGCTTCTCAGGAGTTTTTTTAAATAGTTTTGCCAGTAATTACTTTTAATTTTCCTTTCAATATCTCTACTCTGGCCGGGGTTTTTATGGTTCTTTGCCGGTCAATCGTAATTGTTATTGGTTTTTTCTTGTGGTTGAGAGTCAATTTTTTAATAGGGAAAACACTAATTCTTTCTGGCTGTTTATTTTCTTTTTGCTTTAATCTCTGCCACCAACTCAACTGTTTTGGTGAAAAAACAGCCTCCAATAACCCGTCTCTCGGGTTAGCATTAAAATTATACTGGCTAATATTGATATTATAAACTCCCACCGCCTCATTATTTTTTCTTGGGTTTATATTATAATCCTCTAAGTCAAAGATAATATTATCATCGTTTGATTCCAAGGCCAAGAGAAAATATTGATCATTTATTTTTCCCACGTCTAACCACTCTATCTTTCTGGCGGATAAAATTTTTATTGCCTCTTCCACTGTTTTGATTCCCAAAAATTCAGCCCACAGACAGCCCTCTCCCAAGGGAATAATTCCCAAAGGCAAATTTTTTTCCATGATTAGGTTTGCCACCTTGCTCACGGTTTGGTCATTGCCCACGGCCACAATTGTTTTGGCGCCCTCAGCCACTGCCTCTTCTATAGCTATCTCAAGATTTTTTAAGACATTCAGACGATAGCTTTTGCCGGCGATCCCCAAGTCAGCCAAAAGCAATTCCAGCTTGGCTATTTGTTTTTCATATTTTTTTTGGTTGGTAAAGATATCGTAGATATAACAATACATGTTTTTCAGATTAACTCTGATAATTTTTTAATTCTCCTCAACCGTTGTTTGGTTACTGTTTTTTTCTTCGGTTCCAGACTTCATTTTTAAGTTGCCGTTTATTATTGCTCCACCGGCCACATTGATAATCATTGCCTCTATGTCCCCCTGAATCACAGCCGTAGCTTTGATATCTAAAGAATTTTTAACTTTTATATTACCCGTTAGCTGTCCGGCAATGTCAGCATCAGCCGCCACGATGTTGGCGACTATCACTGAGCTTTCAGAGGCTTTTAAATAGCCCTTAGTTTTTAGACTGCCACGCACCTCGCCTTCAACAATGATATTGCCATCGCCCTTAAAATTGCCCTCGACGCTCACTGACGGCCCAACAATTGTGTCTACGCCAGTACCATCGTTTTCCATATTTTGATTCTTGCCAAACATATTTTTATAATTAATTAATTTTTTAACTTAATCTCAGCTTAATATTTTTTATCTTAACTGTAAAGAGCTTGGTTTGCTTTAGCTCAAAATTATCAACACCTTTGGTGTTGATAATCTGTTTTTTAATTTTTCAATAATTTTTTTCTAATTGCTTTTTAACTGTTTTTGTTCTCTAAAAAAATTTTTATTCCAGCCACCCAGAGGATACCGAGTGACCCTAGGGCCAAGAGCAGGGACAAAGATAAGAGCCCCACCGGCTTATTTGCTGACCCCAGATCCTCTTGCCAGCGCGCCCCCAAAACTTGACCGCTGGTGTATTCATAGGCGCCAATATCATAACCCGCTCCCTGCGGCCTTGCGGTGTTGACATAATCATTATTTATTCCAACCGATCCGTCAGCCCTGTCTCTGGCCAAACTGCTGGCAGACAGCCGAAAATCTCCGCTGGCCGGACCAATCAAACCGGCAGCGCCATCTACTGAATTGCATCCCAGATTTTCATTAACACACAAATCCGCCAGCGTGCCATAGGTTGTCCTCGTGGCGCCGAGAGATTCTCCAAAGGTGATACTGTTGCCGGTTGGATCAAAAAGGTTGTGTGTCAGCTGAAGGCTTTTGGTGTCATGTGTTTGCCCTGTCAAATCATTGGCGGCAACGACACTCGTGCCGATTAAATTATTTTTTATAATATTGTCTTTACCGCTCAAAACAAAAGTATTGCTTCTGGTGTTGCCGCGGATCAAAGTATTATAATAAGCTTTGTTATTAAAACCAGTAATGGTTAGTCCATTGGAATTATTATAAAAAATGTTGTTTTTCACCAGGTTATTTTTTGATTCATTGCCGGCTGATCCGGCACTTCCAAATTGCCCTAACTTCAGTCCGTCGCCTCGATTGTTATAAATATAATTATTTTCAAAAGTGGCATTGGCTACTCCGGTCAATCCATCTATACCATCGTCGTTGTTGCCATAAATTTTATTGCCGCACACCCACAGATTGTCCGTATCCCAAAGATAAAGGCCGCTCGTGCCCTGTCTCCCCTGATTGTCGCGAATGGTTGAATTAATTATTTCCGAATTGTTTTTTTTGACACTGGCTGTGCCCGAGATTACTATGCCTCGGCCGCGCAAAGTTTCCGATTGGTTGGATTCATAAATCTCTACCCCCTCAACAGAACTATTGTTACCAACAATGATACCGCTTCTCTCGCAGCCGGTTATTTTTAAACCCTTTATTTTAATATAAGAAGAATTATTAAAATTAAAACAGGCCTCGCCACCGAGGCCTCTTCCATCAATAATTACTTCTTCATTTTGATAATTTTTAATCACCAGCGGCCCCCCGCTATCACCGCTGATTCCATTGGAATTTACCACCTCTCGATAGTTGCCGCCCCTCAAATTAATAATATTATTGGCTCGGCCCGTGCTCTGGGCTGATTGATTGGCCGCCGTCAGGGCGCGAGTGATTGTCCGCCAAGGCGCCGCCAGGGTGCCAGCGGCGCTATCATTGCCGGTGGTGGCCACAAAATATTCTGCCCCCCCGCTGGTTATTGGTTTTTTTGTCTCACAAATTCCGCCGAGCGATCCACTGCTAGATATATTGCCAGTGGCGAGCTGACAGCCGGTTGCAGAGCTATTTAATTGATAACCGCTTTGGCAATTAAAACTCAAACAGTTGGTGGCGCAAGAAGCATTGGCTGGCGTGCCAAGGGAGCCATCGCAAATCTCGCCTGATTCCAGTGTGCCATTGCCGCAAACAGCTATTGATGACTGGGACTGGCTCACCGGCGCCCCCTTGAGCCAGCGGTAATGTAGCAAACCATCCTTTAGATCCATCCAGACGGCCATAGCATTGTTGCTGGTGGCGGCCAAATCTCCATCGCCGGTATGCTCTGGGTTATTGGACAAGTTGGTTAATGTTTGTTGCAGGGTCAAAGAACCATCGCTTTGAACATTAAAAATAGCATAGGTTGCCTTGGCTGGGCCTGATTCAATATAACTTAAATGATTATCATTGACGCTCCCCGAACCACCTTCTTCGGTAACATCCGTGGAGTAAAGATAAAGTTGATTGTTGTCATCCAAATCCAAAGCGCTAGCGCTCTGAACGCTTTGACCAGCAACGGTTGTTAATCTGTTCGTCCCATTATTTATAGTAATAGTTCTGCTGTTATTGAGCGCCCAAGCTATATATAAATTGTTGTTGAGATCATAAACCATAGGCGCGCCCTTTTCCGCGCAAGAACCCCAGATCCGTTGGCCTCCGCTACAACTTGCCACAGAGCCAGAGGCATTACATCTAAAATAAGCACACTCCTCAGTATTATCATAGCTTCTGCTAAAGACGCTGAACTCAGGAACATTTTTGTTGCCCGCTAAGTTGGGATATTGATTTTCGCATTCTGGCCCGGTAATCACGGTTTTCTGCCAACCGCCAGTCGTACCAATTGTTTTTTGAACCAGATATACTGTATTTACTTTTTCACAAGCCACACCGTTCACGGTTGCTACGCCTCTATTTCTTGAGCGGTCAGTGATAGCCACTTTGTTTTTACTGGTTGCCACAAAAGTTTCTCTGTCTTCACCGCCTTGAATCACTATCTCTGGCTGAGTCCAAGAGTCCCCCTCCTCTTTTTTATAACTATAATAAACAATATTATCAAATTGGTCGTTAATGGAATATACGTCGCCTGTCATCACCCAGACAATATGAATTCCGTCGTTTTCATCAACAGCGATATGTGGGGCTGATCGGTGTAAATAAGCTATGTGATAAAGAGTGCTTCCGGCGCCCAGCGACTCGTTTCTACTCTCAATTATTTCTGGTGCGCTCCAACCATTGGTCGCCGCGTTGTATTTTCTATAAACCAAAGAACGAATACAATTTTCAGCGTAATCAGCCGTGTATACCAAATGAATATTGCCCTTGCTATCAGCGGCCACCGCCGGATGTTCTGCTCTGAAGGTATCAGGAATAGCATCAGCTGGAAGAGTGGTTGGCGCCGTGGACATCCTGACCTCAGGCGGACAATTCGGAGCAACGTTTACCGGAGGAGTGGTCGGGGTATTCGGACAGCACTTCTGTGGATCTCCTTTTCCCCAACAAGACATAAGCTTGCCCAGGTCTTCTACGCCCACTCGGCCATCACCCTGGCAATTGGTGGTATTATTGATATCATTGATGTCTGGCTTGGAACATAAATTTGCCTTGGGAGCGCAAGCTTTTGGATTAGCCGTATCATAATTGCCGCCCCAGCATGACAGCAAAACCCCCAAATCTAAAACATTAGCAGTTTGGTCGCAATTAAAGTCTGTTTTTAGATAAACAACAGAGCTGGCAGTTGGAGTGTTAGTGTTAGTGTTGGTATTTGTGTTAGTGTTCGTATTGGTGTTGGTATTTGTGTTAGTGTTCGTATTGGTGTTGGTACTAATTTGTGATATATCCGTAAAACCATAATTATTACCCAATCCCAAAATATTATTATCGCTAACCGTTAAAACAACTTCAACCTCATTTTGGGCCGGCAGAGTAATCTGCGCCCTGACCGAATCAGAAATTGTTAGATTATTATCAGTAAAGGTTTGCGCTCCAATCCTCGTTATCTTGGCGCTATTAATTCTAGTTGGCAAAAAAGCGGCCTGCACCGAAAAAGAGACAGCATAACTGTTATTATTATAAAATAGATATTTTCTACTGCCACCAGTTTGAGAAATCACCATCGCGGCTACATTTTTTGGTAATCCTATTTCCGTGCCGTTGGCATCTTTAAAATATTTTACTGCCATCCAGGGCATATCAGCCTCAATAGGCATTGAGCCGCCAAAGGCCACATAGGGCAACAGCTCTATTCCGGAAATTTCTGGAATATCATCCCCGGCGCCCTTGCCTGAGATTACTTGATAATTTTGTAAAGTTGTCAGGCGAGAACGAGCCTCAGTCACGGCTGAAGCTAGTTTATTGCCATAATATCTTTCATAATCACCAGTCTTGTTTACTTGCCACAGGTCCAAAACCATATAACGATAAGGATCTTTTTCGCCCATATAATCATAAACATTGGGCGCCGTTCTTATTTTGGCAGTGATAAAGTTGTCTATGAGTGTATTTAATTCCGTATCTTGCAAATTTTTATTTATGGCTGTTTGCA
>DAOOPA010000039.1:0-8140 GCA_035388025.1 bacterium | reverse complement strand
AAACAAACTAGTAATGCCGACGACTCCCGGACTAAACTGACGTAACACATTTTTAAGTTGCTCATCAGTTAGTCCATACCGCACACTCCCGTCCGCTTGTGGCGTGAACTGATTATAGGCCGCCATACAGGCGTCAATATAAATAACATTGAAACCTCTGGCGACCAGTTCTGTCACAATCATCTCCAGTCCCAACGGACAGCCAGCCCGCCGAGTCTCATGCCTCTCAAAAAAAGAATAGAACGGCACCATAAGAAGCACGGTCAGCCGCTTCTCCCTAGTATTCTCGTAGATAACCCCTTCAGGGATTATCTTTACAGACATTGTATTGTCCATAAATCCTCCCTTTTGGGTTATTTTTTTGATTTTAATGAACTTTTTTAGTTTTCAATAAATTATGCCACAAAACCAAATAAATGTCATACTAATTCGTCAATTTGACGATAAATTTTATAAAATATTAAATTTTTGGCTTGACAAAGCCAAAAATAATTACTATAATGACTAAAGATAATTCGTCATTTTTAACAACAAACCTAAAAATATGACCAAAGAACAACTTTTACAAAAAATTGGCTTCTCTCAAAATGAAGCAAAAATATATCTAGCTTCTCTTGAATTAGGCCTATCTTCCGCTCAAAACATAGCCGAAAAAGCCAAACTCCAAAGAACAACCACCTACTCTGTATTAAAATATCTAGTCAATCGTGGCGTGGTTGGCCAATCACAAATTAGGGGAAAAACTAGATATAAAGCCGAACCACCCGACAAGCTACTATCCACAATAAAAGACTTGGAGCAGGAGATACAAAAACAGCTTCCAGAGCTGGAAGCCGTCTATAACGCCAACGAGAAAAAACCAAAAATTATCTTTTACGAGGGCAAGCAAGCCATCCAAAACGTCTATGATGACACCTTGCGGGAAAAACCAAAAGAAATATTAGAATGGAATACGGATGCGTATTTTGACTATCCATCGGTTGACCCAACTTATATTGCCAAACGTATGGCTTTAAATATCCGCGCCAAACGTATCGCCGGTAGTGGCTCGCGCTGGCACACAAAACACAAAAATTATGATGCCTCTGAACTAGCTGAAACCATAATCATTCCCAAAGAAAAATTTTGGCCAGAAGTTGAGATAAATATTTATAATAATAAGGTTGCTTTCCTAAATTACGCGGAATCGATGTCTGTGATTATAGAAAGCAAAGCTATTGCCGAAGCTATGCGTCAAGCTTATAATTTATCTTGGCTGGGAGCAAAAAATATTCAAACTACTCTATAATTTTTATGAACTTCCTCAAAAAATTCCTTCCTCCCCTGCTCCTCCTCTGGCTCCTTTTTTGTCTGGTCTATTTTTTCCAAAACGAACTAACAATCGCTTGGCATCGTCTGGACAAAAAAATCAGTCCCTGCGGAGAACCAATCCTTTATTCCCTAGGCGCTTTTGACGCTCACTTTGATCTTGATCAATCTGAGCTCCAATCAGCCCTAAGTGAAGCCGAGAATGTCTGGGAAATTCCGCTCCAAAAAAATCTTTTTGACTGGGCCGACTCTGGCGTGCTCAAAATCAATCTCGTTTATGATGCCCGCCAAGATTCCACTCTCAAACTCCAAAAACTCGGTTTGCAGATCAACAACGACAATGCCACTTATGACGCGCTCAAGGTAAAATATGATTCTCTGATCCAAAAATACGCCGTGGCCAAAAAACAACTGAATGAGCAGACCGCCTATTACAATCAACAAAAAAATATTTACGAACAAGCTGTCAAAGAAGCCAACAAACGCGGTGGCGCCGCTCCGGAAGAATACACTCGTCTAGAAGCCGATCGCGCCAGCCTCAATACTCTGGTCACCGCTATCCAGTCTGCCCAGAGCCAAATCAATGAACAAGTGGAAAATATCAATGCCGTCGCCAATGTGGTCAATCGTCTAGTCAAAGAATTAAATCTCAACGTCAACACCTACAACACCGTCGACGGCGAGTCCTCGGGTGAATTCCAAACCGGTGAATATGTTAGCGACTCTGCTGGCGAACGAATCAATATCTATCAATTTGATAATCAGGACGAGCTAGTCTCGCTTCTGGCGCACGAGCTCGGCCATGCGCTCGGTCTCGAACATGTGGACAATCCGGACGCTCTAATGTATCGGTTGGAACAAAATGGCAATTCCACCGCCACCGACGCCGATCTCTCCGCCGCCAGATCCATCTGCCGGATAAAGTAAATAAACAACCAAGTCGGCATTCAATAATCTAACAATGAAACAATCTAATAATCAATTTTATCTCTCTGCCTTTTACTGGTTACCAATTGCAAATTACTAATTACTCAATTCCCATTTTATGTTAAAATAAACTCTACTCACTAATCTTAATCTTATGGACAAAAACCGTCTCGTGCTCGTCGCTTCAATCGTCATCGTTGCCCTAGCTCTTTTCTTTGGCCTCTGGATCCATGGCCATGAAATGGCACAAAGCCGGACCGCTAGCGGCCTGACCGTCACCGGCTCGATCAAAAAAATGGTTGATTCTGACTTGGCCAAATGGAATTCCAGCTTTACCCTGAAAGCCGACACCAAAAATCTCAAGAACATCTTGGATCAATCCGAATTCAACGCGGACAAACTCAAGGGCTTTATCACCAAGCTCGGCCTCATAGAATCTGATATTAACTTTCTGCCAGTTCAAACCAACCCCATTTACGAACAGCTTCCAGGTTATGGCTACACCCAAAATATTATCGGCTATAACGTGATCAGGGAATTCTATGTCCAAAGCAAAGACATTTCCAAAATCGAATCTCTAGCCAATCAATACAAAAACATTATCGACCTTGGCATTGTTCCTGATTATCAACGCACTGAATATTTTTACACCGGCCTGGCTGATTTGCGCCCCGTCCTTTTCGCCGACGCCACCAAAGATGCCGAAAGCCGCGCTCGAGCCATCGCCCAAGGTACCGGAAATAAAATTGGCTCTCTTATTAACGCCAAAACCGGCGTTATTCAAATCCTACCACCCAATTCCTTGGATATCGCCGACTATGGCGCTTATGATCTCTCCACCAAACAAAAAGAAATCACCGCCACCATCACCGCCACTTTCCAGCTGAAATAATTTTATCTCATAAAAACACCCGCCAAATCGGCGGGTATTTTTATGTTTAAATGCTTAAATGTTTATATATTTAAATTTTTTTATGCTATAATAACCTTATCTTAAATCAAAAACTAATTCTATCTTTATGCCACTCAATGATATTTTCAAACTTGGCGTTGACAAAGGAGCCTCTGATGTTCACTTAGTCGTTGGACTGCCTCCACTCATTAGGGTTAATGGCGTACTTTGCCCGCTTGAGGATCTCGGAGAACTCTCCAGAAAAAAAACCGAAGAGTTAATTCTGTCCCTACTGAATCCCAAACAAAAAGAACAATACCTCAACGACCGTGAACTGGATATTTCTTATGAACTAAATACCGGCGAACGTTTCCGCGTCAACCTGCATTTTGAAAAAGGCAACCCAAGCCTGGTCGCTCGTATCATCAATTTGAAACCGCCCACTATGGAGTCGACCGACATGCCAGAAATTGTTTATCGCCTGGCCGACCTGCACCAAGGCCTGATTATTTTAACCGGTCCAACCGGTTGCGGCAAATCCACTTCCCTGGCCGCAATTATCGACTATATCAACAAAAAGCGAGCCGCTAATATTATTACCTTAGAAGATCCCATTGAGTTTATTTTTAAACCCAATAAAAGTATTATCCGCCAAAGGCAATACAATTTTGATTTCATTTCCTTCCCCGAAGCTTTAAAACATGTCCTTCGCCAAGATCCCAATGTCATCATGGTTGGCGAAATGCGCGATTTGGAAACCATTTCCTCAACCGTCACCTTGGCCGAAACCGGCCACCTGGTTTTGACTACTCTGCACACCCCAAACGCCTCGCAAACCGTCGATCGCATTATCGACATCTTTCCACCTCATCAACAAGACCAAATCCGGATGCAACTCTCTATGTGTCTCGTGGGCGTTATTGCCCAACAGCTTCTCCCTGCTCCTGATGGCCAAGAAAGGGTCGTGGCCAGAGAAATCATGATTAATACCCCGGCCGTTGCCAACCTCATCCGCGAAAACAAAATCGCCCAAATCAAAACCGTTATTCAAACCTCTTCGGATGATGGTATGATCAGTATGGATCAATATCTCAAATATTTAGTTAAAAACAAAAAAATTACCAAAGAAGTCGCCAGTCAATACGTCATTGATGGTTCTGGTTTTGATGAATAAACTCTCTCGCGTTTTCTACCCATGGATATTGTTGACTCCAAATTCAGAACCAACTCACCTTTTAATTTTACATTCAAAAAATCCTCCCGTGTATGCGAGAGGATTTTTTCTTTCGAAAATCAAATTATAATACTGCTTCTTTAGCCGCTTTGGCTACCCGGAATTTTACTACTGTTTTGGCAGGAATTTTTATCGTTTCACCAGTCGCTGGGTTTCTGCCTTCTCTGGCTTTTCTCATTACTTTTACCATTTTGCCCATACCTGGAACTACAAATTCACCATTTTTTTTGACTTCCGAGTAAGCTAACTCGACCATTTTTTCCAAAAAAGAAACTACTTCTTTCTTGGGCATGCCTGTCTTTTCCGCCAAGACCTGCAATAAGGCTGATTTCGTCATTTTGGCCATATTTTTCTATATTTAGTTTATAACTTTGCCCCGCTAAAAGCAGAGCAAAGGGCCTATATATCTTACCTCCGGACTGTTTCGGTCAACGCCTGACAATCCAAAGAAATTAGATTTATATAATAATTATGGCATTTTTTAAAAAACTATGCAACACCTGCTGTCAATCTTCCTCAATTTTGATTTTTGAATTTTGATTTTTGAATTTTATTTACATTCTCCCCAATTCTCCCCCACTGACATCTCGGCCACAATCGGGCACTTAAACTTATGGACGTTTTCCATAATTTCTTTAATTCTTTTACCCGCCGCTTCGGCTGTTTTCTCCGGCGCTTCAAACACCAATTCGTCATGCACTTGCAAAATCATTTTTACATCTTTCAAAATCACTTCACTTCTTATCGCCACCGCCACCTCAACCATCGCCAATTTCATTAGATCCGCCGCCGTCCCCTGCAATGGCTGATTCACCGCCATCCGCTCAGCCGCCGCCCTCATCTGCTGATGCTCGGCATTGATTTCTGGCAAATATCTTTTGCGCCCAAATAACGTCTCCACGTATTCGCTCTCATGCGCCTGTTCGATTGTCTCCTCTAAATATTCTTTTAATTTACTAAATACGTCAAAATATCTTTCAATAAATAACATCGCTTCTTCATAACTCGTCCCCGTTCTCTGCGCCAAGCCTCTCGCTCCGAGTCCATACAACACGCCAAAATTTACCTCCTTGGCCTTGCGTCTCATCTCTGGTATTACTTCTTCCGGCTTCACTCCAAAAACTTCTGCCGCGGTCCGGCGATGAATATCTTCTTTGTTTTTAAAAGCGGCTAGCATCTTTGGATCACCAGACATCGCCGCCGCTACCCGGAGTTCAATCTGAGAATAATCCACGGCCACTATTTTTTTACCCTTGGGCGCCACAAACGCTTGACGGATTTTTTTGCCCAATTCCGTCCGAATAGGAATATTTTGCAAGTTAGGCTCTGATGAAGATAGCCGACCCGTTGCTGTCACTGTTTGGTTAAATGAGGTATGAATACGTCCAGTCTTTGAATTAATTAACTCCGGCAAAGAATCCGTGTAAGTGCTTTTTAATTTGGACAATTCGCGATGCTCCAAAATCAAATCAATGATCGGATGCGCGCCCTGCAATTTATCCAATTCTGACGCCGCTGTGGAAATGCCGGTCTTGGTTTTGGCCAGTCCCAATTTAGAAATCCCCATCTCATCAAATAATATTTCCTTCAATTGCAATGGCGAACGCACGTTAAACTGCCGGCCAGCCAATTTATAAATCTGCTTTTCCAGTTCCACCACTCTCTCGCCTACCTCGCGGTTCATTTTATTTAAAAATTTTACATCTACCAGCATGCCATTTTTTTCCATGCCCGCCAAAACTGGAATCAGCGGCGTCTCAATTTTATCCATCAAATCGCGCAGATTATTCTTGACCAATTGCTTGTCCAATCTTTTATACAATCGCCAAGTATAATCCGCGTCTTCGATCGCGTAATCCGCCACTCTCTTTATATCCACCTGATCCATGGTGATCTGATTTTTACCCTTGCCAATCAAATATTCTATCGGCGTCATCTCATAACCAAATTCCGTGAAAACCACCGCGTCCAGATTATGTTGCCTGGAACCCGGATTTAAAAGATAAGATGCCACCATCGTATCAAATTCCACTCCCTTGAGTTCCAACCCGGCTCCCGCCAATGTCTCCATGTCAAATTTAATATTGTGCCCTATTTTCTTAATACCCTCATTGAACAAAATCTCCCTTAATCTACTAAACAATAATTGGAAATTGGAAATTGAAAATTGGAAATTCCTGCCCATAGGCAGGTAATATCCTTTGCCTTCCTCCCAACTAAAACTAACTCCAATCAAATCAGCCTGAAACGGATCCAAGCCATTGGTCTCGGTATCAATAGCAAATATTTTTTGCTTGCCCAATTCTTGTAAAAATTTTTCCAATTTTTCTTCACTATCAATCAAAATATAGCCGGCGCGGATCTCAAATTCTTCTCTCTCCCCCTCTGTCTCTTCTATCTTTTTATTATTATCAAACAAGCTCACCTGCCCGCGCGTCAATTCTTTCTCTACCATTGGGATCCTGGCAATCAAAGATTTAAAATTCCACGCCTGAAAAAGTTCTACGATCCTCGGCGCGTCAAACGGCCTCACCCGACATTCTTCCAAATCAAACCCAATCGGCACGTCTTTTTTTATCGTCGCCAATTCCTTTGACAAAAACGCTTCTTTTTTATGCTCCATCAATTTACCCAATACCGCCCCTTTTATTTTCAAATTTTTAGAATTTGTAATTTGAGATTTGGAATTTATTTGGAGCTTGGAACTTGGAACTTGGAACTTGTCTATATAAGCATATACCCCCTCCAGTGTCCCAAACTCTTTTATGAGTTCAGTGGCAGTTTTCTCCCCTATCCCTTTTACTCCCGGTATATTATCCGATGGATCACCGCGTAGCGCTTTATAATCTATCATCGCCTCTGGACCAAAACCATATCTTTCTCTAACCGCCTCATCATCATAAATCATTGTATCCGCGATCCCCTTTTTCAGCGTATAAACTTTTGTCTTATCATCAACCAATTGCAAGGTGTCCATATCCCCCGTCACAATAATATTTTCAATTTCTATCCGTGTTTTTGTGTTTCTGTGTTTTTGTGTTTCTGTGACTATTGTCCCGATCAAATCATCCGCTTCGTATCCCTTGACTGAAAATATCGGCATGTTAAACGCCTTAATCATTTCTTTTACCAGTTCAATCTGGCTATAAAGTTCGTCCGGCTGTTTTTCTCTTTGCGCTTTGTATTCCTGATACATTTCTCTTCGGAAAGTGTCCTTGGACACATCAAAACACACGGCCACATATTCCGGCTTAATATCTTTCAAAACCTTGAGCAAAATATTAGCAAAGCCATACACCGCGTTCACCAAAACGCCATCTTTCGTCATGAGTGGCGGCAAGGCATGAAACGCCCGGTGGACTATAGCGTTAGCGTCGATTATGGCTATTTTTTCCTTTTTCATATTTTAAGATTTTATTTCCCCTCCTCCTTGAGGAGGGGTGGCCCGATTACTGTCGAGCCAGGGTGGTGGAATATATCCATAAACCGACAAAACTACTTCATAAAATTGCCCATTTTCTCCCCTTATTCTATAATACCATCATATCATAAATAGCATAATTCTCTAATTTTTAAATAATATGCGCTTTTCTATCAAACCAGCTACCTTAAAAAATTTACCGCAAATTCAAGGGCTAAACCAACTACTTTTTGAAAAAGAATATTGTGAATATGATCCCGACTTAAACCTTAATTGGACACTGAGCCAAACTGGAAATAAATATTTTAAGGAGCTTGTCTAGAACAGCATAAACATTTATGCTGATAATATGGCAAGC
>DAOOPA010000038.1:0-8698 GCA_035388025.1 bacterium | reverse complement strand
AAAAATTATCAAAAAATATTACTAATTATTTGTCTGTTCTAGACAAGCACCTTAATTTTTTATTGAGCTTCTACATTACCGGCGCTCGGATTTGGATCATGTGGATCGGGACACTCACCATTGAAGTTGGCGGTAACTTCGCAAAGAGTGCCATCCACTCTTTTGCACAAAACACTCTCGGTGCCCACGCCTTCAACTGTCCCGCCAGTAATAGCGCAATAGGCCTGGGCTTCATTTTCATAGCCAGTAATTTTCATTCCGCCGATTGGACACTCACCGCGCAAGAGTGCCCATTCTTCACACTGACGATTGTCCTCAAAAAGACAGACACCATATTGACCGAGTTTATTTTCTTTTATAATAACAGTACCACCTTTTTCTGTGCAATTGACACTGGCTGGGTTGGCCAGACCGACATTACCGACACTGCCAGAAGAATTGGCGGGAGAATTATTTTCTTTTAAATTACAATTGGAAAATGTTTCTTGACTATTTTCGGTGATAAAAGCATTGTCGCCTTTATTCCAAAAAACCATACTCTCGTCGGCATTGGCGTAGCGGGCGCCACTGGCCGAGACGGCATGCGGCAACTCGAGGGTGCGGCCGTCGCTCAAGATCAGATCAACAAACTCGTCTTTTTGCGGATAAAATTTGGCCTGGATATTTTTGCCGTCGTCACAGACAAAAGTGACGGTGGTGATTTCTGGCTTAGCTTCCGGGCAAGGCGTAAATTCGCAATTTGGCCCGGTGCGGCCGACAGAGCTACCGTCAGGACAAACCAGAGCTTCTCCAGTACAGGCTGTAGTTTTTGACTCTGAATTTTGTTCGCCAGTCTTGGGTATTGTCATGATCATAACCGTAGCCGCAATCACTAAAATACAAAACGCGATAACTAAAAGCGTGGTTTTTTTCATAGAAATAAAAGGTTAAATTTGATTTGGCACATATTTCCTCCTTTTCTGTCTTTTGTTGCTTTTAAATTTGGCTAACATCAGCTTGCCATTCTTTACGGATTTTGGCAAATAAGTATATCGACTGGACTTTGACAATTATTTTTTGGCCGTCGGCGCCACGGAATAAGTGCTCGGCTGGGATGAATAGTGACGATAACCGCGAATAGTCCGATTTCCATCCACTGTTTTGGGATGACAGTAAAAACAAGGGGTAGTAAATTTTAAGTAGCAGTTGACATAAAATTAACTCGCCTAAAATGATCGGTAATCAGGCTAGTACAAACAGATTGGCAATAAATTATTTTTGGCGCCAGATGGCCTTGGCCCAACGCAAGACATATTTGGCTACGAAGAGGATAAGGAAAAAATAGAGCAGATATTGTAAAACCAAGAGAATCAAAGCAACCAAGTTGATCGTGACATCCTGAATAACCGAGTTGATATCACTGACAAATTCTTTCAGAGCCGTTTTCCAAGAATCTTTAAGTGCCCCGCCGTCAATAAATTTATTTTCTGAAACATTCACGTTGAAATAAGTATAATCAAGGCGGTCCAGCTGCTCAGATTTACTGCGGCTAAATTGTTCTAATTGAGTGTTGATATTGAGGCGCTCCTGGGTCAGGCGCTCAATAAGATTGAGCTTGCTGTCAATAATTTTGGCCAGGCTTTCCACATCCTGCGCCTTTGTCGCCAAAGCACTAATATCATCATAGGCTTTGACGGCATTGGCCAAGGTCTCATCAATAACAGTCATCTTCTTCTGCAAAATTTCTATGGCACTGGTATAATCATCGAGCTGATTTTTAATCGTGTAGGTATTTTCATTGAGCTCTCTCGGATTGAGGGCGGAAATAATCGCCAGGATTTCTGAGACGCTATCGCGTTTGACTTTAAAGGCATAACGGCAGCTATGTTCAGATTGATTGGCGTTTTCAAAAATCACGTCCGCGCGCGCCTTGAGAGCGACTAGGCCATCACAGGTATTTTTCAACTGCCTTGTTTCGATCAGGGCGTTGTATTCGGTGACTTCAAATTCTTCAGCACTGTCACCGGTTGTACTGCCGGGGGTAATAATGGAAGATGAGGAAATATTGCGAGTGGACAAACCAACAGAACCCAGGCTTGAAGCATAATCAGCCTCGCCGGAAGCCGCATATTTTTGACTGGCAAGATCATAAGTGGGCGAGGTTCGCAAAGCCAGGCTGGTAACATCGGTTTTATAAGAGAGAGAATTCACGGCTGAACCAATCAAACGAAAAGCTAGGGCGATAATTATGATCGCGACCAAAACCAAGCCAGCTACTTTAAAAACATTGCCGGGCTTGAGCTGAAAATTTTTGGGTAGTTGCATAGAGTTAGTGAATAATTAATTATTGATTTTATTATAACAAATCTGGAAGAAAAAATATTTCCACAAGACCCTGGCTTGCGGTGGAAAATAGCTAATGGTCTTTTAACGCTTTTTCAGTACTGGCCGTATCTTCAGCCTCCAAGATAAAATCGACTGGGAGACGAAGAGGGCCTTGATTTGAATCAACAACAATCTGATTTTGCGAACCAGTTGCTTCAACTTTTAAGTTGGTAAAGTGACCCTGGGGGCTGCGCCAAAGATGGGAAAATCCCCAACCATTCCAATACCAGACGGCGATATAACGGCCAGAACACTGCGTGCGATCGGCATAATCCCCTTCCAAAACAACTAAATAATTTTGGGCGGCTGATCCGAGGGAAGAAATCTGAAATTCACAATTGGGGGCAGCCAGATTGGAGGAACCCCAAATCATTTTAAGCGTCGAACCGACTAAATCAAAGATAAAAAAATGATTTTTAATGCTGGGATCGTTTTTGGTAATCCAAAAAGGACGAGAACTCCCAAAACTACCACTTTTCCAAAGAGACAAAATGAGATCAACGAGGCCGTCGTTATTAATATCGGCGAGCGCAAAATTGTCTACCCGCCAGCCGGGCGGCGTGGTCCAAAGCTCTTTTTGATCTTCAGTAATAAATAGGCGGCCAGAAGTAAGGAGATAGGTTTCCGATAGCGAATTGTCATTCAAATCAGATTGGGCGATTTTAATAAGACTAGCGTTCCTGGGTAAAAAGAGAGATAAGCTAATAGCCGCTAATAAAGTACCGGCCAAGGTAATCAGAAACAAGGTTTTAATAAAGGTAAATTGAAACATCTATGCTATGGAGCGATAAAGGCATTGGTCCAAGAAGGCAAGGCTGGGGCTTGTTCCGAATTCAGCATCTCCCGCCACTTTTTGTCGGTCAGACGATCATTCAGGGGCCAGCTAAATTCATAGTAAGAATAGACGCCGCCTTTGGCGATCCTCAATTGACCATCAATGGGAACGACCGCGTAAATTTCAAAAATTTTACCAGTGCCCTCTTCTAAAACTAAACCGTTCGGATCAGTGGCGACATCGGCGACAATGGCGGCCGGATTTTCATCCAAATAATCTCTCTGACTGCCGGTTGCTTTGAACGCCGGTTCATCTTTGTTCACTTCTAACCAGAAGTGTTCCAGCTGGCCGCCATAAGAGCGAATTAATTCATAATCATCAGCGGTCAATTTTTCATTATTTAATTCTTTTTCCGAAATAGTTTTAAGACTAAGCGCCAACTGTTCAAGCTTGGCCAGATTATCCCGCATACCCGGGGTCAAAAGATCGCGGATAGCCAGACCTTCGCTAGTCATGCGCAACAATGAAGCCAAGCGGGCGTAAACAAGGGGGTTGGGTTCAACATAACCGCGGTCGTCTCTTTGTTCCGGCGGGCCGCCGCCAAGCTCGGCGTAGACCTGTTTGGCATACAAAATCGTGTCGTGTTTCAACTCGGTCCAGTTGCCCAAAAAAGTATTGAGGTCTTTTCTCAACCAGGCGGTGTTGCGCATAAAAGCCGGGTAACCGTCGGTTTTGGGCTCAAGCAAAGGCCGGAGCTGATATAACCAGCCCCAATATAAATTTTGGGTCCAAGTATCTGTGTTCAGTCCTGATACATATTCATTCATCTTTAACATATTTTCCGAGTAGCAGGCATACTGAGTCTCCCCTATTCCGCTTAATATATTTTTTGCTTCGATTGAGCCAAAAGTAGCAGGAATATCAAGTCCTTTGGGTAACATCCGGCCCTGGCTAAAAGGCGCTTGATCGCAGGTAGCGTCCTTGGGGCCGACTTCTCTGGTAACCAAACGCTGGAAGATTGACGCATCAATAGTAAAACGCTGACCCATGAAGCGGAAACCCTTGATTTCTTTCTCGCGATCCGGCTGAAGGGCGGCATTAAAAATCGGCATGGAATTGATTTGCGGCGGTTCAAGAGCCGCGGTCGCCTCGAGGAAAGAGGCAAATTTATTTTGATCGGAGGCAATGGTTTGAAGGGCGGCATTGGTACCATAAATTTCGTCCAACACATCGGCAAATTGATAATAAGTAAGGTCATCGCTTTTGCCTACAAAAAAATTGACTGGTTCATAAATCTTGTTCCAAATATTGTGATTATCGCCCTGATTGAGAGCTAGGGTGATCAATAAAGCAGATTTGGCCTCGTCTTCATTTTTCAAGCGAAAGGTCAAACGCCCATACCACATCATCGCCTTAAAGTAAGATTGGAGTGACTCACTTTTATCATAATGCCCCCGGGGCACATACTGAGAGTAATCTTCTTTCAGGGCTTCAAGAGATTGCGATCCTTGGGGGGTGTCAATCAAGGTATCCGACCCGCCACCGATATTCATGACCGGGGACTTGGCTATCACCTGGTGAGCGCTGATCAGGGCGAGTTCTTGGTTCACTTCATCAGAGACTAGAGCTGGCACTTCGAATGAAGCGTCCAGCAGCCGACTGGCCACGGCAAAGAAGCCAACGTTTCTTTGGGCGGCATTGGCCCAATCCGTCTCTTTTAGCTCAGCGTATTGAGCGAGGGCGGAGGAGAGCATCTCGACATTAAGTTGTTTTAACTCCGCTACTAATTTTTGCTCTTCCAGCTGTTTAAGTAAAAAATCAAACATCAAATGATAATTGTGCAGTAAGGAATCAGTGGTAATAAAACTGGGTATATAACTGTAACGATTGGCTTCGTAAAGAGGATAAAATTCATTATAATAAGCCGGCCTGACAACAAAGCTGTTTTGGGTCAATAAACCCAGAGTGGTGGTAGAAAAAGTAAAATCAGCGGCATTGCTGACATTGCTTAAATCATTTTTAACAGTATAGGCGGTAACTTGCGGCTCAAAATTAACCGGAATTTCTTGGTAAGAAGAAAATTGGGAGGCCAAAGCGGCAGGCAACGAATGAATATTTGCCGCTGACTGGTTTGTTTTTTCTTTCGATGACTCCGATTTTGGGCGAGACAAAAATAAAGAGACGGAGATAGTCGCAAGCGCTAAAAAAAACAAAAGCACAAGGATAATAAGCTTCTTTGGTTTGGGCCTCGGGAATAAATTGACTGGTGGCAAGTTTTGATCGCCAACTGGCGGCTGGAACGGATTTTGAGTATCCATGGGTTTGCGATAAAAATTAATTATGCGAGCATTATTATTATACAATATTAAGGTTGACAGTACAATTGAAAAAGCCGTCGGCCGGGCGGTGGCCATATTTACTAGACAAAAACCGGCCGCTAAAGGTGCCGGATTTGATTAGAAATTAAAAATGCTTTTTGACTAAGCAATCACTAATCAAGCTCATAACCATAAACCAACCAGACGCGATCCTCTTCGCTCCCCAGACAGCTCAAATGAATATTGGCTTGATGTTTGTCATTTTTCAGCTTTACAATAGTATTACCTATTACTCCATCTTGCATCATATCAGACACAAATTCCAAAGATAATTTATTGTTCTCACCGTCCAATGATCGCAAAACGCCATACTTGAGATCATACTCAACCACTTGCAGCGGATCATGACGCCAGGTCAACACACCTCCCCGGTAAAGCGAATGATAAATATTTAATAATTCAAGGCGCTCAGAAGGGGTTGATATTTTTGTTATCACATTATAATTAGCAAGTTCATGAACTTTCATTTGTGATATTCTAGAACCGAAGTTATTGATCCTAATCGGAAAGTATATGAGTATAAAAATAACGAGCAATGACAAAATAACATTTTTAAATCCGACTGCTCCGACTTTTTTATCATGCCTATAATATATCCAAATAAAAACTGAAATAGCTAGAAAAAAAAGTACAAAATATAAAAGTGGAAAAAAGAAAAACCAAGAATAGTTATCTACAAAATTTTCCAAAAAAATACTGCCAAAATTATTATGAAAAACGCTACCTGATCGACCACCTCCCATCCACAAATCGGGAATGGAAATAAGAGTTGAAAACAAAAGCAACATTCCCCCGACCAACACCACGCCGAAAAATCTGGACAAATACTCGCTGATAATTAATAATATTTTTTTCATAAATATATTTTTAAGCTTCTATAATTCATCATAATAATTTACAATACCAGAATTTTTTCCTGACAATATTCCCATATTACCAGTAACATATACATTTAATCTGCTCGTGTTTGTCGCATTAATTGTCGCCTTCTCGGCTATAAATTTATCCATTTCAATCCAACAATCACCTGAATCTATTATTAAATTTTTGGTTGAACCTGTTAAATTGATTATACCTCCTTTGGCGTCAAGCTCCAATGTACCGGCAACCTTGATATCGCCCTGTATATTGTTAAATCTTTTGTTCAGCTTAATTTTAATATTTTCCACTTCTAAACCCATTAATTCAATATGCCCGCCCTCTGATTCGATTTTTTGAACATCGGGCATTGTTATTTCTATGGTTAAATGTTTGGTGCCGGCCGGAAAGGGTATCTTGTCATTTTCCATAGTCCAAGTATCTGTATTATAATATGTCTCCAATTCCGATCTTTTAATATTTAAAGTATCACCGACTTTCTCAAACTCCAATCCGATTTGATCATACTCACTACCTTTGACCGCAATGCCAAACGACTCACCTTGCTCAATTATGACATCGTCAAATTTAACGAAACTGGATATATAAATATTTTCAAAATTTTTAATATCAATATTTATTTCCTGCATTCTTTCCTTCAACTCAATCTTTTTGTTTTGAAATTTAGTATTCAGACGTGAAGATTGAAAAACAAAAACTCCCAGACATAATATAAATAGTAAAATTATTCTTGAAAATAATTTTAAATTAAAAATATTTTTCTTGCTGAAAAATAGCATCAAGCCCAATATTCCTAAAAAAATTAGCGGTATGGCTATAATGATAGTGAGAGATAAAAGCAATAAATAATAATTAAAAAACCCAACAACATCTATGATTCTAAAATCAGCCATTATATATCTAAGCCACGAGCTTGAAGGGTTGAAAAATAAATATAAAAATATAATTGTGGATACCACTATTCCCAATGACCCAGCCCCTAAAAATATTCCTCCCAACATTTTTCTTAAAAATATTTTTATTTTTGAATTTGAATAGTTCTTGAATTGTTCTGAAGCCCCTCTGATAACCAGACCGATTAGACCGCCGAATAAACTCAAAACCGCAAAAAACAAAAACATATCCAATAAAATATAAAAATTAAATGGCGGTTTATATAAATATCCATGCCTTGAATATTCAATAAAATAAGCGACTAAAATAATGGCTATATTATTAATTACAGTTCCAGCCAAAAGAACTGGCAAAAAATCATAGCTTCTATTTTTATCTTGAATCAATATCAATAAAATACCAGCAACAAAAGGCAACAGAAAAAATATTAAAACAACAGGCAGAATACCAAATAATATACCGTCTAGACCCTTGGGCATCATAACAATCAACAAGCTGGCAACTAAAGTAGCCAAAAAAATCCAAAATACTCTTTTAGCAGCCCCTGACTCTAAAAAATATTTTTTATTCATAAAGCAAATTACCAAAATTATTATAAAGAATATGGCTGGAGCGGCGCCGTCCAGCCAAAAATCAGCCAGGGCAATAAGAGCGGAGAATGAAAGTAACAGCGAGGAGATAAACACGAACGCAAAAAACAGAAAAACGTTTACTGATAATTAATCAGTTATTTTATAATGGTAAAGCAACGCGCCTCTTCAGTTTATCACGAGATTATTTGAGAGTAAACAACAATTACAATAAAAAAATCCAGAGATTAGTACTGTGTTATAATTTTTTAATGACCCTTGACGAAATAGCATTATAAAACAATAAGAATGTTAAAATTCTGGTCCGCTTTTATCTTGCATCATCGTAGCTCCGCACCGGCCATCATATCTTTTATACATTTTTTTCATCATACCCCTTCTGACGAAAACATCATTAACACCCAAAAAATCAATTAAAAAACCAGCGATTAAAAGTGAGAGTACAAGACCGAGTATGATTGTTAAAAAATTTTTTTTGTAGGAAAAATCATATTTCTTGAGTAGCATCACACCCAAGAGTACTCCCAAAACAGCCAAGACAACCGCCCACCAGGGGAAACTGGCTATAACCTGTTCATATCTATAACCGCGCATATAGCTATTGGTCCTCAAAGAAAAAATAGCAAAGTTGACTAAAAAAATAGTTACTACCAAAATGCTAACCAAGCCAGCGACTGAAGCCAGGGAGCCCAAAACAAAATACCACCTTGGCTTCATTTTTATTTCTCCGGATTTAATCCTCTCCATTATTTTTTCTTTAAAGTCTATTTCTTTGTTTGACATATTTTTTTCATAAAAATTTTAGCTCGATTGATCCT
>DAOOPA010000037.1:0-8982 GCA_035388025.1 bacterium | reverse complement strand
CAATCGCCCTCACAATATCCCAAGCCAAAGAAGAAACCGGATTGTGTCCGTAAATATGTTTGAATGTGCTAATCGCCGCCTTTTCCGCTTCGGTTTTTCTGGTTGCCGGCCTCAAGCCATAAGCGATCACTGACACGGCCGCATTATCATACTTATCATTCATATTCGGCTCGCGCAAATAAACCTTGCGGAATTCTACCTTGGCTCCGTCCAAAGCGGCTTGGCTGGTTTCTGAGGGCCAACGGCCATTGGCTATCTTTATGACATCAGACCATTCAGCTTCCGTGGTTGGTAATTTGCCAAAAGCTTTTTTGTAAGATCCCAAAACACCGGCTCGCTCCCCTGCCCCGAGATTTTTAGTCAGGACGGTGCCATAAGTAATGAAATAATTCAAACGATTTAAATGTTCCGCCGTTAGGTTTTTTTGGTCGCTTTTTAAGGTGTTTAAATATTTAGTCAAAGTGGTTTCTTCCTTGCCTACATCCCGTGCCGCGCCAGTGAGCGCCAATATCTTGTTCAAATCACCACCATAGACTATTGCCGCCTCAAGGGTGATTTTTTGTATCTGGGCTTCCTGCTCGGCGCTTGCTGTTCCGCTGGTGCCGGTTGTTCCCTCTGATGTCTTTGACTCTTCCTTGTTGCCACCGACCACGACGCTCAAATCAGCGCAGTTTTCGGTACTGTCAACCGCATCGCAAATCTTCACTGTGGCCGAACCATTCTTTTTGCCGCCCGCTACTACCAAGGTGCGGCCGTTATTGGACAAATTGGCCGTAACCACATCATTGTCGCTGATCGCATAAATAATATTATCATTGGTTCCGCCGGTGATATTGACAATAACGCTTTCGCCGCCTTTGAGAGAAACCGGTGTTTTGCTAAAAGTGATGGGCGCCAATTCCGGGCCAACCGCCACGTAAATACTGGCGCAGACATGGGCTGTTTCCACCGAACAAACCTCCACGATGGTTGCCCCTTCTTCGTTCCCGTAAAGGGCGATAATATTGCCACTGCCGCTGATACTCGCTGTGGCTATATCAGAATTAGAATTGGAAGTCACAGTATAACCAGTGCCATTACCTCCGGACACTGTTACGTTGGTCGTATCTTTTTTGGCAAGAGACACAACGTTTTGGCTAAAGGCCAAAACGTTGGCCGAGGGAGTCGTCACGTCAGCATTATTGCTAACATACAAATTACTGCAAATCGAACTCTTGGACGCCGAGCAAATGGTAATTATGGCCGAACCGGTAATACTGCCGCCAGTCACGGTAACCGTAGTGCCATAAAGGCTGGCCATAGCCACGGCTGAATTGGTATTGGAAGAAATATAATAATTATTGTCTGGTCCGCCGGAAACCGTTGTCGTGCGCGAGACGCTCGGCGCCAAGGAAATATCATTTTGACTAAAAGACAAACTTTTTTCACTGGCCGCCAAAGCCGTCACATATAAATAAGCACAATTGGTTTCTGAACTGGCCGAACAGACTTGGATATTGGCCGTGCCAGCGTTGTTGGCATATAAAGACAGTTCGTTACTTAGACCGCTGATCGTGGCATTGACCGCTGTCGCGTTGGTATTTGACTTAATCACATATCCATTGTTCCCGCCGCCAAAAATACTGACAACAGCTGATTCCCGATAATCCAAGGTCAATTTATTTTCACTCAAAGTGATTTCGTTTTGATCCGTGCTGTTACCGACTGTCACTGTTACCGGCGCGCAACCAACATTTGATCCGCACAAAAACAAGGTGCCGGTTCCTGTTGTCAAACCAGTTACTGTTAATTGACTACCGCTCAGGGCAGTCCCAATGCTCGTCGGCAAACTATTGGCCGCCAGAATCAGGGTATGAGAAGCAGTAATTTTTGAGTTTTGGCCCACCGCGATCTGGATGTTTGTCTTACTCAAAGCAATACTACTGGTATAAGCCGGCCACAGCATGGTCGTAGATTGCACCCCGTCAATCGTGGCGTAAACCGGCGAAGTGGCCGGAATCCCGTATCCGCCGCTACTGATCGTATTGACAAATGAACCGCTGTCATTGGTAGAGCCCAGAGTAATGGTGCTCAAAGACGCGGCTCCGGTTGGTAAAAATGACAATTTTACAGAGCTATTTTCCTTGCCGCTGATCTCTACCTTGACTGTATCCAAGGCGGTATTGGTCAATTTCATGGTCGTGGCAATAGCCAAAGCGGGCGTCATCGGCCAAACCGCCGCTAGTGCTATAGCCAAAGCCAGACAATAAAATATTATTTTTTTCATATTATTGTATGCTTAATTTTTAAATCAAAGTTATCATGCTATCTTTTATTTTATCACAATTGCAAGAAAAACAAAATGAAAACAAAATCCTATTATTTTCTTTGAAATTTATCAAGCTTTAAAAACCCTGACAAAATCTCGAATAATAAAAAACAACCCAGCTAAGCTAAGATTGTTATGGCTACCAAGCTAAATTTTATTAATCTTTTTTCTCGCTTTCCACTAAATCCCACTCTCCTTCGGCCGTATCTTCGGCGTAACAATAGCCTTCCTGACAATCTGAAAATTCAATCTCGATTATTTTTCCCTCGGGCATTATTATGCTCTCCACTTCCCCGTCAATAAATTCAACGTCTCTGGTATAACATAAATTGGAATTGCCACGACAAACATTCATTGATTTTATACCACTAAAGCCAGCTGGCTCGACTATTTCAGCCTGTTCATCGCCTGTTTCTTCTTCCAGGGCTTGCGGTAATGGTGAATTATTGGGAGTTGGATTGCTGTCAATTTTATTTTTAGCACATCCGCACGGACCCAAGGCTATAATTATTACAAAAAGAATAAATATTTTTTTCATTGTTGCTTTTCATTTTATCAAAGATATCCCCCTGCCTCTCCGGCTGGTGAGCGGCGAGATGGCTAATATTAAAATATCCTAACGCGCGAACCTGACCGTTTATAAAAATATTGAACTTCATTGTGTTAACTCGCCCCGATCCACTCGCTTGCTCCGGCGCGGCGTCGCTATTTTTTGCGCACACGATTTTCTCGCCCTTCGGGTGGGCAAGGGAAATTATTTGTAAAATGTTTGTAATTTTTTATCTATTCGATCAAGTATTTCTAAATGTAGATTTACCATAAATGGGTTCCATAACATATATGGATGTTTAAACTCTTTAATTGTAGCGACAATTTGATTAGGTTCTTTTTTGACAAATTTTTTATATCTTTCAATAGTAACCTCTGCTGGGGTCATCAAATCCACAATATCGGGAGTCATTTTATCAACCGCTTTTGCGAATCGAGCAGTATCTGATTGTCTTTCTTCCATTTCGATATAAATTGAATGAAAAGATTTCGGCAACAAATTTAGCGCTTCTTTTTTTTCATCTTTTGTTTTATTCCCATTTTTTGTAAAAGTGATTTCATCTCCCGAAACTAATTCGCCAATATCGTGTATTGCAAGCATTATCAAGGCTCTGCCTAAATCAACATTTTTATCATTTATGTTGGGATAAATAGTTGTAGCCACTATTGGCAAACTACCAGAATGTTCAATTAAAGGTTCACGAACGAGAAGATCATCAACTTTGTATTTATAGTTTTTAATTAAGCTCTTAGCTTTTTCTAGATGAAAAGGTTGGGTACTAGCCCTGTATTCTCTCGAGTATCCTTTATACAGAAAAATAATCCTATCTAATGTTTCTTTATAAATGTTACCCATAAAATTTATAAGTTACTTTCTGATTTATATTATAATTTTAATCCAATTGGCAATAAAAAACAACCCCCTTCAAGGGTTGTTGTCTCTATTTAAAGAACAATAATATCCAAAGCTCCACACCCTGAACAAAATCCCGTCGCTCACAAGCGACGGGATTTTCTCGGGGACAGGGATTCGAACCCCGATTGACAGGACCAGAACCTGTAGTCCTACCATTAGACGATCCCCGAATACTGGATAAAACTATCTTTTTAATTTTTATTTTAGTCTTTACTCTATCACCTCGCCCCCAAAAGATTCCAATACTTGTCCCAAGATATCATTTTCCGTCACCTTTACCCCGCTAATTTTTTCCTGGCTATGCTCCTTTTCTTCTCTGGCCATATCTAGTTCTGCCAGTTCGCTCGGTTTTAAAGTCTTGGAACGAATCCGTAAATCAAAATCAGTCACTTCTTTTATCGCCTTGAGAAAAAAATCTTTATTGCCATTTGTCTCAAAACGGCTCTTATGCAAATCATATTTAAAACCCAATTCCAAGCAGTTATCAACCAATCCTACCGGCCAAACCATTGATTCGTTGATGAACATCAAGTCGCGGCTTTCTTTATGGCTGGCCTTTATTATTTCATTCCATCTCTTGCCGATATCTTCCAGGGTATTGCCTGCTGTTTCTGTTGAGACTTTTATTTTTATTTCCGCCGTCTCCGACTCTTCTTCTTTTCCAATCTTTTCCTTTCT
Source organism: bacterium (assembly GCA_035388025.1). GTDB lineage: Bacteria > Patescibacteriota > Patescibacteriia > UBA2196 > GWA2-42-15 > JAAZMX01. The sequence goes on along the minus strand of DAOOPA010000037.1, from coordinate 4,531 downwards.
GATAATCGCCGGTATCTTATAACTTGCCTGGTCCAAAGATGCGCGGCTGTCTGTCTCCCCGGCTATTCCGCCCTTAAACTTCAAACCAAGCGATACGATGGCTACCTCCAAAGGCAGCTGCGGTATCTCGCTATCCCTCAATTCTCGGCCAGCGCTCAAAAAAGTCTTCAAAGTTTCTATAATCTCCTGAGCGCTGATGTCAGCCAAAATCGTATTTAATTCGCCACCAAGTTTTCCCATCATTCCCAACCAATCGCTTTTTACCACTCCTTCTTTTATCAATAAAAGTTTGCGCAAAAAAATTACCACTTCTTTATTAAAAGCCTCCAAGTCCACCCCATCGTTCATGAACTTATTGATCATTTCCAGTCCCGCACCCGTTTTTTTTGTTAAAATAATTTTTAAAAATTCGCTCACCAGCCCCAAATCAGTAACGGGCAAAACCAAAGATGCCTGCTCCATGGTTATTTTCTTTTCACCCAAAGACAAAACCTGGCCAAGAAAATTTTCCGCGTCACGCATACAACCTTCGGAGCGAAAAGCAATCATTTCCAACACCTCTTCATCCACGGCGACTTTCTCCGCTTCGGCAATCATTCTCAATCTTTTCAGAGCCTCATTCGGCGCTACTTTTTTGAAATCAAAACGCTGACAGCGCGAAACAATCGTCTCTGGAACTTTATGTGCCTCGGTTGTGCACAACATAAAGATCACATGCGCCGGCGGTTCTTCCAAAGTTTTCAATAAAGCGTTAAAGGCCGAGACAGACAGCATATGCACTTCATCGATAATAAAAACCTTGAACTTGGAACGATGGGGCGCGAAACGCACATTATCAATAATATTCTCGCGCACATTATCCACACCAGTGTGCGAAGCCGCGTCTATCTCAATCATATCCAATGAACGGCCGGCCATAATATCCGAACATGACTGGCATTGGTTGCAAGGCTCAGCTTCCCCTTCTTTCCTTTTCTCGCAATTAACCGCCTTGGCCACGAGTCTGGCGATTGTTGTTTTGCCCAGTCCCCTTGGTCCGCAAAACAAATAAGCGTGCGTGAAACTGCTCTGCTCCAACTCGCTCATCAAGGTTAATTTTATATGATTTTGGCCAACCATTTCCTGAAATGTTTTTGGCCTATATTTCCGATAAATTGAAGCCATATTCTTATCTTAATAGCTCTTGGGATAAATGTCAAAATAGCTATAAAATTGATAAAATTAGCGAACTATCTTTGTGTTTTTTGTTCGTCTGCGGCAAACCACCCCTCAACTTCTCCATTTCAAAATCCCCGCCTGAGGCGAGGATTATTTCTTTATATTTCTTCCAATCCTTGATTGTCTTTATCTTCAAGTCCGTCGGTCGGCGCCGGCTCGGGACGCAAGAAATTATCAAACTCGCCGCTTGTCTTGGGTCCTGGAGCCGATGGACCGTATAAATTATCACTCTGGCCTTCGCTCAAAAATTGATCCTGGTTCGCTACCGCTGTATTTTCATCAACCTTTGGCAATTCTGGTGCTGGCATTGTTTCTTCCGGTAATTTTACTTCATCAAAAACACTCTTTGGCGCTTCCGCTGTCGGCGTTTTGTCAGTCTTTAATTCCTCACTCACCCCTGGTATTTCGTCGCCGGCTTTAAAAACGTTTTCCACTGCCGCCCAAGTTGTTTCTTTATCTTTGGGTACAAGAATAGTCACTCGATCGCCCGGTTCGCCCTTGTAATAAGTAATTGAAGCGGTCAAAACCTTAAAAGATTTGCCTTCAGCTACTACCCGATATTCGTCAGTTTTCTCATCAATCGCCAGAACGCCCACCAGGCGATCCCTATCCAATAAATTGATTTGTTTATAAACAAAAGACCCATCAGGCATGATCGTCAGCTTGAGGCCATCACCCTCTACCAATTTTGACTTTGAGGCATAATTGGCCGGTACGGAATAACGTTTTCCGTCAGGGCCAAGCATATTTTGCCCGTCAAACAAACCCTCAATCACTTGGCCGTCGGTCGTGGCCGAAAAACTGCCCACTCTCTTGGCCTCACCCGCCAAGTCAGCTCCTTCTTCACTCGATAAATTGTCTAGTATTTTTCTCGCTTGCTGTAGCGACAATTCCGCTCCTTCTACTAAACTTTTTAACTCCAAAATCTTTTTATCTTGATTGCTCATATTTATTTTGGTATTAGTTTTCTTTTGTTTTAAAACTAATAAATTAATTATTAACTCTACTATTAGTATAATTTATAAGTATAAACCTGTCTAGCGCCTACTTGGTACTCTCTATCCGTTGCCAGATTTGTTCTCTTTTTTGGCGGCGCAATACCACTTTATAAGCCGCCATAACCCAAACATATAAACGCGCAAAAAACAACAAAAACAACCAATATCTCTGACGCCAATTATCTCCATAAGTTTGCCAAAGTCTCCAAGCCTCTTTGGTTTCTTGCCTCCATGAGCGGCCAGCCAATCCCCTTTTCCACTCTTTCGGCACCTGATATGCTCCCCCCAATGTCCTAATTTTTTGTCTCGCCCAGTCGCCGAAATTCTCCGGCCCTTTCACCCTGACTTTTGCTTCTGGCGCGTAGCCGATTTTCTGTCCTTTCTGCCAAACATAATAAGATAAATATTCGTCTTCTGCCAAACATCCTTCCGGTAATTGCCACTCTTCCCAGACACTTTTTTTGACCATCATAAGATAACCGCTGGCTGGAAAATATTTGCCTGATTCAAAACGCCCTTGCCTCATCCTGTCCGCTTCTTTGAATAAAACCTCTTGCCAAAAACCAAACTTGTCATCGCGTTTTTGCCCGACTATCGGCCGACCGCTAACCAGTGCTTCATCTCGAGATATCAAGTTCTTTATAGCTCCTCTCTCAACCATCACGTCTCCGTCGGAAAAAATCAATCTTTCACCCTTGGCTTTAGCCACTGCCAAATTCAAGGCCGCACTCTTGCCTTGGCCATTGTCTCTTATGGTTATAATATCTGCTTGCCTCTTGACCGCCGTCAAAGTTTCCTCATCTGGCGCCACCACAATTATCTCTTTCTCCTCACCTCCAAAATCCTGTTGCCCAAAAGCCAGAACTGCTTGTGGCGCGGTTCTGGCTTCCTCTTTGGCTGTAATAATAATAGAAATCATTTTATCTTATTTGATCAAAATTATAGGATTGGTCGTGTAGCCGTTGATAATCAATTCATCGCTATAACCCTGATATTCTGGGTGCGTTACCACAATAGTCGTCGTAGCCTTAACCAGTGGCGTAAAAAAAGCCTGCCCAGCCACGCCCGTTGATAAATTTTTATCATAACCAAAAACATTTGTAACGCGCACCTCGGCTCCCTCTATCGTATTATTGTCCACATCCCTCACCACCGTTAAAAGACTGTGTTCTGCCTTTGATTTCAATGTTAATGACACGGCCTGGCTAACGCCTGGCGCCAAATAAACCGGTTGAGCCGGATTTGTTTCCGCCACGTCGTAGTCAGAAGTCACCGGCAAAGTAAAATTGTATGTATCCCACTCCATATTATTCAAAATGATATTACCGAGGCTGTCGCTCGCCTTCTCTTCGTCATATTTATAAACATCTTCACCTTGACTGTTCTTGCCAATTACTTTTAGTCCCCTGATGTGAACCATTATCCCCTCCAGCGGCAATCCGTTGATATCTTGAACCATAAGATTCAAATTTGCCGATTGATCAATAGAAAAACTCTTTTGAGTGCTACGTCCCTCCCAAACGCTCAAATGAGGACTGTCCGGAGCTGTTAATTCTTGGCTAATGCCATAAGTTTGATCGCTCGAATAGCCGCTCTTAGTCACCGTAATTCGGTAGGAACTTTCTGCCTCTGGAGTACCTGGCAATACCAACTGGCCTTGGGCGTTGGTATAAGTGTGCATATTGATATTGGGCGTAGTCGTTTCATTGATAATATAAACGTCGGCATTATCCACCGGACGGCCGTCAGCGCCAAAAACCGTGATCGCCAAAGTACCGCCACCCAAATCATTTTCACCGCTTTTGGGAGCGATATCCGTATAGAAATCCACCGGTGAAGAGCTAAACATTGATTCCCAACTCACCCGCACCAAAACCTTTTTATAATCATTGGTCAATGGGTCAACTGGATCGGAATTATAAGTACCATCAAAAGGATCATCCACATAGACCACGTTGGCATAAACGTCGTATTCAATGTCATTCAACAAAACCGCTTCATTTTCCAAAATAGATCCAGCCACTACTCCGCCAATTGTTCCGATTTCCGCATAGGGCAAATTTCTGACTAGCTCTATTTTTTTATTGGCCAGCTGGGACGCGCCAACCCGGGCTTTTGTTTCCCAAACCATTTTTAGTGATAAATTAAATAAATTATACAAGGCAAAAATCACCACTGCCAAAATAGCAATTGTCAATATCGCCTCAAGCAAAGTGAATCCTGATTGTTTTTTGTCGCTAATCATTAAACTAAAATCACTTCCGCCCAAACCAAAATGGCCGGCTGTTTTTTTAAAAAGACTGAGTCAAAGAATA
>DAOOPA010000036.1:0-9169 GCA_035388025.1 bacterium | reverse complement strand
AAGGTTAACTTGGCCAATAACAACATCGGCACTACTTCCGTTCACAGTAGGAATTGTATTATAAATCAATACGCGATTATTCCAGCTATCAGAAATAAAAAGGTGATTGCCATCAGACAAAGCCGCCCAGGGCGAGTTTAAACGATTGGCGGCTATGGCCGAACTGCCTAAATTCATAGCTGTTTGACCAACAACCACATTGGCCTCCGCATAGTCAGCTGATGGTATATTGTTAAAAATTAAAATGCGATTATTAAAAGTATCCGTTATAAATAATTTTGAACCAGCAATATTAACGAACATAGGAGTACTTAAGCTTTTAGCTGAACGACCCCCATAATTAGCCGCGCTAGTAGTCTTATTTGGTTGGCCAATAACTACATCAGCTGAAGCATTGTTTTCGGTGGGAATATTATTATAGATCAGGACGCGGTTGTTCTTCTGGTCGGTAATAAATAATTTTGTGCTACTTGCATAAATAGAAGATGGAAATCTAAAAGTATTTGCCCCTACGCTACCACCCTGATTCTCCGAGTTAGAAATAAAATCTGGCTGTCCAATAACCACATCAGCTGAAGCGTTATTGGAAGTTGGAATTGTATTATAAATGAGCACGCGATTATTCGAGGCATCAGCAATAAATAATTGAGTTCCGGTCGCGTACACTCCCCTGGGGTTTGACAGAGTATTTGCCCCTGGGTTGCCGCCCTGATTACTGACTGTTGCATAAAAATCTGGCTGTCCAATAACCACATCGGGCTTTGGATCATTTTCCGTAGGCAAAGAATTATAAATTAATACTCTATTATTTGCGGCATCAGCTACAAAAAGACGCGTCCCATCAGAATAAAGACCATTGATATTAGATCTAAAACCTTTAGTGATATCACCTTGGTTCGGAGTTCCGCCGTGATATGCACCGGGGATATAATTTAAATATTGTTGTCCCACCACTACTGTGGCCGAAGAGTTGGCCTGGTAGAGAGCCAAGGCTGGTCCGGGCGCGACCAGGGCCAAGACTAGAAGAGAGAAAATGATTTTTTTCATAAAAATATCTTTAGCTTATAGCTTATTAATATTTTAACATAATTTACTATCAGTTCATAGACCTAAAAAAATCACGAGATACCAAACAAAAAACACCCTGTTCCTCAGGGCATTTTTAAACAATTAATACTCTCTATTTTTTGGCTCTTTTCACGGCCGCCCGGACAAACTCTCGAAACAGCGGGTGCGGTCGCAAAGGCCGTGATTTGAATTCCGGATGGAACTGCACGCCGAGCATCCACGGATGATTTTTTATCTCCACAATCTCAACCAATTTTTTGTCCGGCGACAAACCGGAAATCACCAAACCGCCATCCTCCAAAACCGTCCGGTAATTATTATTAAACTCATAGCGGTGGCGATGCCGTTCGGATACTAATTTTTCCTCGTAGGCGCATTCGGCCAAAGAACCGGGCTTTAGCCGGCAGGGATAAGCGCCGAGGCGCATCGTCGCGCCATAATCATTATTTTTCATTTTTTCTTTCTGCTCATCCATAATATGAATCACCGGATTTTTGCTGTTGGGTGCGAATTCCTCGCTGTTGGCATCATCGGTTTTCAAAATTTGTCTGGCGAATTCTATGGTCATGATCTGCATCCCCAAACATAAACCGAAATAAGGTACCTTGTTTTCTCTGGCATATTTGGCCGCCGCTATTTTTCCTTCCACGCCCCGCTTGCCAAAACCGCCCGGTACCACAATGCCATCGGCCTTTTTCAATAAATTCCACTCTTTTTTGTCCTTATTTTCCAATTTCTCCGAATCCACGGCGATAATTTTTATACTGACATTGTTGGCAAATCCAGCCGCCTTCAGAGCTTCATCTACGGAAATATAGGCATCGCCATGAGCGGTGTATTTACCCACCTTGGCAATCGTAATCTGTTTGTCATTGGCGGATTTTATTTTTTTAACTAGATTTTGCCACTGCTGGAGATTCGGCTTTTTGTTGGTCAAATTAAATTTTTTAAAAATTATTTCCGACACCTTGGCCTTAGCGAAATTCAAAGGGCATTCATAAATACTGGCAATGGTCGGAGCCGGTACCACCGCCCCTTCCTCAATATCGCAAAACATCGCGATTTTATCCAAAAGTTCGCGCGGGATGTCATAATCAGAACGCGCCAAAATCATATCCGGATGGATCCCTCTTCTTTCCAATTCCTTGACCGACATCTGAGTCGGTTTGGTTTTCAATTCCTTGGAAGTCGCCAGAAATGGCAACAAGGTCAAATGCACGAACATTACCCGCTCATCGCCCATCTCATGGTGGAATTGCCTGGCCGCCTCCAGATAGGGCTCGCCTTCAATATCTCCGACCGTGCCGCCGATTTCCACCATCAAAAAATCCGCCCTGGATCTCTCGGCCGCGGTTTTGATAAAATCCTTTATCTTATTGGTGATGTGCGGCACCACCTGCACGGTCTTGCCGAGATATTCGCCCTTTCTCTCTTTTTCCAAAATCTCCTGATAAATTTGGCCCGATGTCAGATTGGAGTGACTGGACAATGGTACGTCAATAAATCTTTCATAGTGTCCCAAATCCAAATCAGCTTCATAGCCGTCATCAGTCACAAAAACTTCCCCATGTTGAAAAGGACTCATGGTGCCCGGATCCGGATTCAGGTAAGGATCCATCTTGATGGTGGAAACCTTATAGCCGCAGGCCTTCAAAATCGCGCCGATTGAGGCTGAAGCAATACCCTTGCCCAGTCCCGAACACACGCCGCCGGTCACGAAAATATATCTGGTTTTTAACATAATAAAATTATTCTAGTGATATAATTTTAACAATAATTCGCACTTGGATTTTACCCAACGAGATCAGTACTTGATAGTTCCCCGTCTCTTTCAAATGTTTTTTTAGTTTGATTTGACGCGGTTCAACAAATAATTGACGTTGCGCTTTCAGTGCTTGAGTGATCTCTTCCGGGCCGATACCGGCAAACAATGTACCGCTGGCCGAGGCCTTGGCCTGAATCTCCAAATGGAGGTTTTCTAATCTAACTGCCAGCTCTTGTTCTTTGGTCAGTCGCTCTTGGCTCAACTTTTCGGTCTTGATCTTCTGACTGCGAAGGACTAATAATTTTTCTTCGGTAGCCACGGTAGCCAAGTGCTGGGGTATCAAAAAATTGATGGCGTAACCGTCCGATACGTTTTTCACTTCCCCGGAGCGCCCTAGGGCCTTGATATCTTTGAGCAAGATAACTTCCATAGGAACTGTCTTCATTATTGAAAATGTCTTCGGCGGCCCGATCTTCTCGCAAGAGATAAGGGGGTCAGCCGGGACAGTTTTTGGGCTAATTACTTTCCTGTTGTCAAAAATTCCATCGCCCGATCCAATTGCGGGTCTTTGTTGGCGTTGAAATCATCCTGGGTCCGTTCTACTGTAATATCCGGGGCAATACCTTCTTTATCTATTGTGCGCCCCTTGGGCGTCAACCAACGGGCAATGGTCAGTTTAATAGCCGAGCCGTCGGGTAAATCTTCCAATTCCTGCACCGAACCTTTGCCAAAAGTTTTCTCGCCAATCAAGGTCGCCAGGCCATGATCCTGCAATGCCCCGGCCACAATCTCCGAACCAGAGGCCGAGCCGCCATTGACCAGCACTACTGTCTTGAATTTATTCAATCGAGGTTCGGCTGAAGCTAAATTTATTTTTTCATTGTCAGAAAACTTTTCCATGACCACGGCCTTGCCCGCCTCAACCCAAGCATTGGCCATAGCAATCGCTGAGTCCAGGTAACCGCCGGGATTGCTACGCAAGTCCAAAATCAAACCATCCGGGTTGTCTGCGACCACTTGATCAACGGCCTGATTAAAGCGGTCCATAGTATCGGCGTTGAAATTGGTCACCTTGATCAGCTCCACTCTTTGATCACCCAGAATCTCATATTGAATTTGATCAAATTTTTGCAATTGCACGCTGACAATTTTTATCTCATCTCTGGTGACGGCTATGTCCATAGTTTTCTGATCTTTGGGGCGATAAATTTTCAAATTGACAACCGTGCCCTTATCCCCCCTGATTCTATCAACAGCATCATTGACATCAATATTTTCCGTACTGAAACCGTCAATGGACAAAATAACATCAGCGGCCAGAAGACCGGCCTTTTCCGCCGGCGATTCCGGCAAAGGACTGACCACGGTCAAAACCTCGTTGCGGATACCAATTTCCGCCCCAATGCCTTCAAATTTCCCAGCCAAACTCTCCTGAAAATCACCGGCGGTTTGCGGCTCCATAAAAGTAGAAAAGGGGTCGCCCAAGCCAGCCACCAGGCCAGAGAGGGCGCCATAAAGTAATTTTGTTTCCCCGACCGGCCGATCAACATATTTTTCCTGGATCTTGCTCCAGACATCCCAAAATATTTTGAAATCAACATCCTTGGACAAATAATCAGGAACTTCATCTTTTTGCCCGGCCACTTGGCCGTAATTTTTTTCTGTTTGTTCCGCGGCGGTGGAAACAACACTCGCATCTTTTTTGCCAGCCCAAAAACCAGCGGCAAAAGCGATAATCAATAAAACGGCCCCACTATAAAAAACTACGCTTTTTTTAAAAAAACTTCCACTCTTTTTGCCAGTAACCGGGAATGTGTTATTTTCCATTGTAAGATTAAAATTAAAAAATAATTAGACTTTTCCATTATAGCATATTCACTTCCAAAACCAAATAGTGTATAATAATCTTATCAACTAATTAAAATAATTTTATGTTTGATACTTCCAGGGATCTTCTTTTTATCTCCCTTGCGGCTTGCGCCATCGTTTTTACCACCTTTGCCTGCTGGCTCCTCTATTATTTCATTGCTGTTATCAAAGATGTTCGCGGGGTTACCAAAAGTGTCAAAAATAAAATTGATCTTTTGGACGAAATCTTGAATGCCCTCAAAGACAAAATCAACAGCACTGCCAGCTACGTCGGCCTGATCGTCAACGGCATGGAAAAGGTTGTTGACTACGTGCAAAAAAGAAAGCCCACCGCAAACGCGCCCAAGAAAAAATCCGCCAAAGTAAAAATGGAAGAATAATAAAGAAGTGAAAACCGCCCGCTGATTCGTCGGGCGGTTTTAAGTATCCAAAAATTCAAAATCCTAATGTCAAACAAAATCCAAAATCAAAAATCCAAAAAATTAAATTTTTGATTTTGAGCTTAATTGGAAATTTGGATTTTTACATTATTTTTCTACATACCTACGAGCCTACCCGCCTACTATCCCTACTCCCCTACGCCGCATCCTTCCCCCGCATCACCACCCAAGGCGTTTTGAATAAAATCACCAAATCCTGCTTTAGGCTCCAAGTCTCTATATAGAGCGTATCCAGCTTGACCTCGGTCTCAAAATCAAGGGTGGAACGGCCGGAAACTTGCGCCAAACCAGTAATCCCCGGCTTGATATTCAAAAGCTTCTTGTGGTGCTCCTCGTATCTGGCCACTTCATTTGGCTCATGCGGACGTGGACCGACCAGACTCATTTTGCCGGTCAAAACATTCCAAAAATTGGGCAATTCATCCAAACTAGTCTTACGCAAAAACTTACCCACCCTAGTAATCCTCGGATCGTCTTTCATCTTGAACAGCGGCCCGTCAGCCCTTTCGTTTGCTCCTACTAATTTTTCCTTCATCTTGTCAGCTCCGACCACCATGGAACGAAATTTATAAAGAGTAAATTTTTTGCCCTTAGCACCAATCCGCTCTGCTTTATAAAAAACCGGTCCGATAGAATCAAGTGTTATCAAAATTGTAATTATCAAAAATAAAGGCGAAAAAATAATTAAAAAGAATATTGCTCCGAGAACATCGAAAATTCTCTTGGCTACTCGTCCCCAGCCATCAAGCGGAGTTTTCTTTATCTCAACCAGAGGGATGCCATTAATTGTTTTTATCTCAATATTCGTCCGCCTCGCCCCAAGCAAATCCGCCGCGTATTTAAAATCTAGATGATGTTTGTTGGCCAGATTGATGAGCCCGATGACCTCTTCGCGACTCAAGTTTGGGTCTGCCTGAATAATCTCGTCCACCTTATCCTCGCTCGCCAACTCCTCTACTTTTTTGGCCAATTCGCCGTTGGTACTTTTGGTACGATAAATAATTTTGAAACCCAGGCTGGGATTACGATAAAATTCCGCCGCCAAAATATCGCTAGTATTATCAGTGCCGACCAAGATCACTCGGTGCACCCCGATTTCGCGGCGATATAACCAGTGCTGAATCGCCCTGACAATCAAATGGGCCAAACTGATATAGATAATCGCCAAAACCCAAGCCGCCAAAACAATAAACCGCGAAGTGAAGAGTTCGCGGGAGAAAAAGAAAATCAAAATCACGCCCAAAGCGCCAGTGGAACAGGCAAAAAATATTTTATTTAATAAGTCAAAAATCTTGCGGCTGGGGCGCATCGAGAACAGCCCAGCCAAGGCGAAAATCAAAAGCCACAATAAAGCAATCCAGTAAACCCAGCGTAGATAACTACTTTGCCCCAAGCTAAAAACCACTTCGCGCACATTCTCCGTATATACCTTGGAAAAACGTAAAGTATAAGCCGACCAGCCCGCCAAAACCAACAATGCGTAGTCAATCGGCACTAGTACCGAAGAAAAAATTATTTCTGCTTTTTTCATAAAAAATAAAACCTTATGTATCCTTCCCTATATAGGGAAGGTGGCCGCCCCGCATAGCTGCCCTGCGGGGCGGACGAAAGGGTATCGCTATTAAACCTTTCGCTAATTATAATGCTACAAAGGGTATTAACAATAAAAAACAACTCCATAAGAGCTACTTTTATTCTATACTCAAGTTAGTCTATTGTCCACGATTGACAAAAACACATTTTTATAGTATTCTAAAAAGGTCCGAGCCAGCCCGATGATTGCCCGCCGATTCGGCGGGAGGAAAGTCCGGACACCTGTCCCGCGCAAGCGGGATAAAGCGGCAGTCGTGAAAATGACCGGGTATACGCGGAACGGTCACAAATTTCCGATCGTAATTTGTGACTGGCCAATCGCCAAACCCAGGGAAAGCGCAACAGAAAGTAAACAGCCCACTTCCAAATTTATTTGGGAAGGCAATGGTGAAACTGTGTCCCGATGTTTATAATTTTTTATAGGTGATCGGGATCCCGATAACGCTTGCGTTCATCGGGGTGGTAAGAGCACACACTTTTCTATGGCGACATAGAATTGCGGCAAGCCCTGCCTGGTGCAAGTCCCTTGACGGACGCTCAGATAGATAATCATCACTTGGCGTTATTTTTAATTAAATAGTGCCGAAACAGAATCCGGCTTATGACTGGCTGGGACAAAAAATTCCACTCTGATACCAGAGTGGAATTTTGTTTTGAAAAACTCACTTCCCTACTTAATCACCTTCCTACCCGCCTGTTTCCCCTCCACCACGATCAGGGCATGTAGATCTTGATACAATTCAAACTTCTTTGGCAAATTTTCCTCAAATAGCTTTCTCAAATATTCATAATCAAACCGATCCGTTGGCTCCAAGTTTAACTTAGAGCTCTGATGCTCTAGCCAACCGCGCACTTTAACCAATCTCCTCGTATATTCATCAATCACAAACACCGGCATATCCAAAGCATACAATAAAATACTATCCGCCGTTTCCGGTCCCACGCCCTTGAGTTTCAAAATTTCGGATCGAAGCTCAACGAGGTCACACTTCATTAATTTAGTCACTCCCCCACTCTTCAAAATATATTCAGTCACGCCTTGTAAATATCTGGCCTTGGTTTTGTAAAATCCGCTCGGGCGGATTAATTCTTCTAGTTTTTGCAAATCTAATTCTAAAATTAATTTCAGCGAACACTTCTTTACTTGTTTCAAATTGGTAATCGCTTTTTTGACATTCTGCCAGTTGGTATTCTGGGTCAGAATCGCCCCGATAATCACTTCCTCTCTTTGCCATTTTGTCTTTGGCCGCCGGCACCACAAACCCCACTGGTCTTTGGGCTGGCCATGTTTTTTTAGTAGTTCACAGTAGAGAGATAAATATTGATTCATGGTAAAAATGTAAAATGCAAATATCAAAAATCAAAATAACAATATAAAATTTTAAATTATTTTCTTGCCCTCTCAGAGTCAGCGCCCGCGAGCGTTTGAAACGAAATAATAATGCCGCATTATAAAAAGGCAGATTATAATTCAAGCGGAGCCAAGCTGGGTTTTGTCGCCCAACTGTTTGAGCCGAGCCTTGAGCCAGGCAAGGCGAGTTTTGGGCGACCAGCTTGGCGGAGCGCAGAATTTGCTGCCTTTTTATTTAGCGGCGATTTTTACGCCACTTTTTCTAAAAAAGTGGCAAAGAAAAAATGAACCAAAACTTGGTACAAATTAAAAATCAAATAACACTAATAATATTTTAAATATTCAAACTAAACTAGTGGGTATCTCCCACCACCCCTTAATCCCCCCCTCAGAGAGGCGGGGAAATAGCTGCCCATAATTTTCTGCTCACTTATCTTGCTTACTTATTATAATAAATCATCACGGTGCCCACGACCATAAAAATTAAAGCCACTATTTTCAACCATAAATTTTCTTTATTCAATTGTTCTTTCAGAATTTTTGGCGCCCGAAGCGTTAAAAAGATAGTCATCAAAAAAACAAAAATTATCTGCGTTCCCTCTAGTGAATAGACCAAAGCTACCGGCCCCAAAGCCAAAGCCAACATATTCAGCAGTGTCGCTCCCGAATCCAAAAAATTAATCCCAAAAATCGTCAACCAAGCAGTTCTTCCCAGCCCTTTAATCATCGTTTGGAAATCATTTCTAATCCTCCCATTCAATAAAAATAACGGTGACATCGCCATAACCAAAATACCACTCCAAAACCAAGTTGACAGCGGATCAAAAAAAATACTCAGCCGGTCAAAGGTAAGTGCGTAGCCCGAATAAAATAAACAAGCGACGAGCATCGTGCCCAACGCTTTTGACCAACGCCATTTTCCTCCGCCCAAGTGCAACGACGCTAATATTCCCCCGCTCAATAAAAACGTAAAAGCCGCTAGTTGGCCCGCTGACAACGTTTCTCTAAACAAAATATAGGCGAAAGTTAAATTAAGGAGCTTGTCTAGAACAGCATAAACATTTATGCTGATAATATGGCAAG
>DAOOPA010000035.1:0-9505 GCA_035388025.1 bacterium | reverse complement strand
AAAAAATTATCAAAAAATATTACTAATTATTTGTCTGTTCTAGACAAGCACCATTTTTATTTGTTAAATTAAGTCATTTGGGTTAAGATTAAAATATTAGCCCAGTTTATTTTGGGGTTTGGTGCGAGGTGCTGGTGGTTTTTAGACGGGATCTTTCGTCCCTCGCAGAACTCATGCGGGGTCCTCAAGATAAAATTTTTAGAAATATGAAAATAGCAGTACTGGCGTCAGGCGGCGTGGACAGCTCGGTGGCTTTGAGATTACTCAAGGATCAAGGCCACGAGCTGACGGCGTTTTATATCAAAATTTGGATGGAGGATAAATATTCTTTCCTCGGCAAATGCCCGTGGGAAGAAGATTTGGGATATTTGGAAAAAGTTTGTAAGCAGGCAAAAGTACCTTTGGAGATCGTGCCCTTGCAAAAAGAATATTGGGCGCGCGTGGTGGCTGAGGCGATCAGGGAAGTAAAAGCCGGTCGCACACCGAACCCGGATATTTTGTGTAATCAATTTATCAAGTTCGGGGTATTTTATGATTATATTGGCAAGGAGTTTGATAAGGTGGCGACGGGGCATTATGCCGAGGTAGAGGAACACCACCCTGTCCCTTGGCAAGCTCGGGCCCCCCGTTTAGTTTCCCACTGGGAAACTCAAACTCGAGTAGGATGGGAGAATAAGGTTTATTATTTAAAGAGATCACCAGACAAAATCAAAGATCAGACATATTTTTTGGCACGGTTGAACCAGAAGCAATTGGGGAGAGCATTATTTCCAATCGGACAATATACCAAAGAACAGGTGAGGAAGTTGGCGCGTAAATACAAACTGCCAAACAAAGACCGGAAAGACAGCCAAGGGATTTGTTTCTTGGGCAAAATAAAATATCGGGATTTTTTGGAGGCGCATTTGGGGAAAAAACAGGGCGAGATTATTAATATAAAAACTGGAGAGAAGATGGGGCGACATGACGGTTTTTGGTATTACACCATCGGACAAAGAAAAGATATCAAGTTGTCCGGCGGACCATGGTACGTGGTCAAAAAAGATACAAAAAAGAATATTATTTATATTGGACGCGAGGAGGAAATAGTTGTCCAGCCCCGAGATGAATTTACAGTTGGCCAGTTGCATTGGATTAAAGGAGAGCGACCGGAAAAGGAAAAATTAAAAGTAAAAATTAGGCATGGAGAAAATTTTTATGGCTGTCGGCTTGATTTTAAAGGAAAAGGGAAATTTGTGGTAAAATTAAATCAGCCGGATCGGGGCATTGCGGCTGGGCAGTATGCGGTGTTTTATGATGACAAGTATTGTCTTGGCGGCGGGATAATTGAAGAACCAAAAAATGTTTTGGCACAAGGAAGAAAAAAATAAAGCGGCTTTTGTTGTTTCACGGTTATTTGAACCTCTATTGTGGCTCACGATTTTGGGCGTGGTGGTGATCACTTCGCGGCGGCTTGACGGCTATGACCGATTTTTTTGGTCTGTGGAATTGCTGGTTTTTTTGATTGGACTGCCTTTGTATTCTTTGTGGTTGGGCTTTAAAAAAGGCAAAATAAAAGATATTGATTTTACCAAGCGGGAAGAACGGACACCCTATCTTTTGGTGGTGATTTTTTATTGGGCTTTGGGTATGATATTCACTTGGAGCTTGGGCGGGCCGAAAATCATTACCAAGATACTTTTGGTGGCGGTGATTTTGGGTATCATGATGCTTATTATTAATTTTCGTTATAAAGTCAGCGGACACGCGTTGGCCTATAGCGTAGCGGCACTTTTGATTAACGAATTTTGTGAGTGGCAATATTGGTGGCTACTGATTTTTGTGCCAGTGGTATGGTGGTCGCGCTGGGCTCAGAAAAAGCACACTTGGGGACAGTTGATTTTAGGGACGGCTTTGGCGGTGGCAGGGTGGGGGATGTGGCGGATATTTTAAAAATCAAAAATAAAAAATCAAAATTGTGGTATCCTGCTAGTGCGGGATGATTTTTTTAAATTTTGAATTGTCATTTTTATTTTTGATATTTGAATTTTCAATTAAAAAATACCCCTTGAGTGAGGTATTTTTTTGACAGTAATCTATTTCAAAACAATTTTGATATCCACGACCACCGGTGTCTGGTCAGGATAAAAGATGATGGGATTGAGATCCAATTCTTTGATATCCGGGTTTTCAACGGCTAGGGTGGCGACACGCTGGATATTTTCAACCACGCTTATGAGGTTTATTTTTTGTTTGGCGAGCAGGCGGCCGAGCACTGAATCCTGAATTTTTTCCTGGTAATAGCCGGCTTCTTTTAAGGGCGAGAAAAATATTTTGACATTAAAGATTTCCGTGGCAATGCCGCCGAGGGCGAGCATGACGACCGGACCAAAATTATTATCATATTTGAGCCCGATGATCAACTCCAGGCCGGGTGTGGTTTGTTTTTGCACAACCAGGTCGGTTTGGGGAAATTTGGCTCGCAGTGTTTGGACGGCGGACAAAAGTTGTTTTTCATTTTGAAGATTGAGGCTGAGGCCGCCGGCTTTATTTTTGTGCAGGATTTGATCGCTGTCTATTTTCAAAACCGCGGGGTAAACCACCGTGGCAAGATCCAGGGTATTCAGGCGTGGGGCTGGCAAGATATTCAAGCCGTAGGTGGCGGTCAGATTTTCTGCTTCGCTGAAAAGCAAAATGCTACGTTGGCGTTTTTTTATTTCAGCCAGATACTGATTATTTTTTCTTTGACGGGCCGGGGAAATTTTGACGGGCGTGTAGCGCTGATATTTTTTATGACGCCAGAGCCAAGATTTTTCCAGGGCCTGGACGGCATAAAGAGGATCATCAAAATTGGATAAGTGAATATTGGGGGTGAGAGATTGGGAGACGCTCTCGCTCATGATAACTGGCACGACGGGAAAGGGACAATATTTTTGAGCGGCGACGATCGCTTGCCAGATGGCTGGCGGATTGGTTTGGACTTGGGCGGTGGCGAGGATGATAAGTGAACCGATTTTTTTGTTTTTGGCCAATGTTTTGATGGCAGTTTCGTAGCGAGTATGATCGGCGTCGCCCCGTAAATCCAAGGGATTGTGAAAAGAACTGGCCTCGGGTAATTGTTTTTGGAGATTAAATTTTTCCGTGGCGGAAAATTCATAGAGATTCAGCGTGTCGCTTTTGGCGACCAAATCAGCGGCGATAATGCCCGGCCCGCCGGCATTGGTGATAAGAGCGACGGTATTATTGGCTGGTATTTTAAAATAAGAAAATATTTTGAGATAGCCGAGAAATTCACTCAGGCTATGAGCGACTATACCGCCACAATCGGCGATGAGAGCTTCGGCTACCGCCTCGTCGCCAGCCATAGCGCCAGTGTGCGAAGTAATGGCCGCTTGGGTTTTGGGAGTGGCCCCAGCCTTGATGACAATAACCGGTTTTTGGGGGCTGATTTTTTTGAGGGTAGTAAGAAACTCATAGCTGTGTTTGATGTTTTCAAGATAGAGACCAATAACGTTGGTGTTTTTGTCGGTGATAAAATGGGCTAGAAAGTCTGTTTCGTCTAATATGGTTTTATTACCAATGGTAACTATGGAAGAGAAACCGAGATTTTCTTTTTTGCCCAGATCGATCAAGGCGGCGGCAAAAGCGCCTGATTGGGAAATCAGACCAATGGAACCGGAAAGAAAATTGTTGGGGGCAAAAGAAGCGTTAAGACGGTTGCGGGTATTAATCAGGCCGAGGCAGTTGGGGCCGAGAATTTTTAAGTTGTATTTTTGGGCTAAATCAGAGATTTGTTGTTCTAATTTTTTACCTTCGGGGCCAGACTCGGAAAAGCCAGCGGAAATGATAATAAAATTTTTAATCGGGTTTTTCAGGGTGGCACAGGCAATAAGAAGATCGGGTACGGTCGACGCAGGGGTGGCAATCAAACAAAGATCAACCGACTGGTTCAAATCTTTGATGGAAGGATAACAGGGCAAATCTTTGATTTGCGTGTATTTCGGGTTGACCGGATAAATCTTACCTCGATAACCGCCGGTTAAGAGGTTATTGATTAGAATACCGCCGATTTTTTCCGGCTTGGTGGAAGCGCCGATGATGGCGATGGAGGAGGGAGAGAAAAATTTTTTGAGCATGAATTCGAGGTAAAGCTATTAATAATAATATTATATCACAAGATTGGACGAAACGAGAATAGGGTAAGCACCAAGCTCCAAATTCAAAATCCAAAATAAATTCCAATATTCAAATTATAAATTCTAAAGAAATAAATTGAATATTGGTGCTTGAAAATTATTTTGTGCTTTGGGCTTGAGATTTGGTGCTTGCTTGGATTTTGTAAATTTGTATTTGTATATTGGTAGATATTGGTGGATTTGTATTGATGTGGTAAAATGGGTGATATGGCAAAAAAGTGGGTGATAAAAGAAAAATATGGGTTGGAGTGGGCGGAAAAATTTCCAGAAGTTAATCCGATTGTTTTGCAATTGCTGTTTAATCGCGGGCTGGACACCCAGGATAAAATTGACCGTTTTTTGGGACCGGATTATTTGCGCGATCAAAATGATCCATTTTTATTTAATGAGATGCGGGTGGCGGTAGAGAGAATATTCAAGGCCTTAAAGCAGAAAGAGAAGATCGTGATTTATGGCGACTATGACGCTGACGGCGTGACAGCAACAGCAGTTTTAAATATCGCCTTG
The DNA here is from genome assembly GCA_035388025.1 of bacterium. Classification (GTDB taxonomy): domain Bacteria; phylum Patescibacteriota; class Patescibacteriia; order UBA2196; family GWA2-42-15; genus JAAZMX01. The sequence goes on along the minus strand of DAOOPA010000035.1, from coordinate 4,823 downwards.
AAGAGATTGGGTGCGGAAAAATTGAAAATTTATATTCCCAACAGACTAACTGAAGGCTATGGTATGAAGCTAGAAGCAGTAGATGAGTTGGCCAAGGATGGGACTAATTTAATTATTACTGTTGACTGCGGGATTGCTAATAAAGCCGAAATTGCCCTGGCCAAAGAGAAGGGAATAGAGGTGATCGTGAGCGATCACCACAGTGAGCCGGTGGAGATTCCGGAGGCTTGGGCGGTGATTTGCCCGACTTTGAAAAGAGAAATATATCCTTTTAAAAAATTGGCCGGGGTAGGCGTGGCGTTCAAGTTGGCACAGGCGCTACTGCGCAGTGACCAGACGCAAAATAACGATGCCTTTGAGAAGTGGCTGTTGGATTTGGTGGCGATCGGGACGATCGCTGATTCAATGCCCATTCTCGAAGAAAATAGAACGCTGGTCAAATGGGGGTTGATTGTTTTGAACAAAACTCAAAGGCCGGGTCTGAAAGAATTGATTGGTTTGGCACAGGCAAAGGAATTGGATACTCACGGGGTGGCATTTCAGATCGCGCCCCGGCTGAACGCGGCTGGCCGGATGGACCATGCCAATACGGCGTATGAACTTTTGGTGACAGAGGACGAGGCTGAGGCTCTGGCAATCAGTATTGATTTGAATCAGAAAAATCAGGCCAGGCAAAAGGCGACTGAGGAGATGATGAAGATTTCTTTGGAACAAATTGGGCAACCAGACGATGAGATGAAGATATTATTTAGTTGTTATGATGGTTGGTCGCCGGGATTGGTCGGCTTGGCGGCCGGCAAGTTGTGCGATAAATTTAACCGACCGGTGATCGTCTTTGGTAAATCGGGCGATGAATACGTAGCTTCGGGTCGGAGCGTGCCGGAATTTGATATCACTGGCGCTTTGAATGAATGTCGGGAATTTTTGGCGGAGTTTGGCGGCCATGAACAGGCCTGCGGTTTGACGATTGTTGGGGAGAATAATTATCAAAAATTTAAAGAAAAAATCAAAGCGCTCGCCACGGAAAAATTGGCGGGTGTGGAATTGTTGCCACGAATTATTATTGAGACAGAGATGACACTCAAGGAAGCCAATTGGGAAATAATTGACGCTTTGGAGAGGTTTGAGCCTTTCGGCGAAGGAAATAGGGAGCCTTTGTTCGTAACTAAAAAGTTGCGGGTTGAGGAGATAAATACGATGGGAACAATGGGGCAACATTTGCGTTTTGGTTTGGTAGATGCAAATACGCAAGTGCTTAGGAAGTTTGTGGGTTTCGGATTGTCCGGAGAGTGGGTGGAAAAAATAAAGATAGGGGATCGGGTGGATGTGGTTTATGAGTTTGGAGTGAATGAGTGGAATGGCAATCGGGAGTTGCAGTTTAAGATCGTGGATTTGAAATTAGGTGAGTAGGGTTGTAGGTAAGTAGGCTGGTAGGGAACTAGGATTTATGATTTAAGAATTAAGAGTATTTTTATGCAAAAGAAACTAGTTATTTTTACTGACGGCGGGGCGAGGGGCAATCCCGGGCCGGCTGGAATCGGGGCGGTGATATTTGATGAAAGTGGCAAAAACATTTTGGCCACCCATAAAAAATATATTGGTGAGGCGACAAATAATGTAGCCGAATATAGCGCGGTGATTTTGGCTTTGGAAGAGGCCAAGAAAATGGGGGCCGAAGAGTTGGCTTTTATTTTGGATTCGGAGTTGGTGGTGAAACAATTGAATGGCGAGTACAAAGTGAAGAATGAAGATTTGGGAAAATTGTTTATTAAAATTTATAATTTGCGTCAGTATTTTAAAAAAATGACTTTTCACCACGTACCAAGAGAACAGAATAAACTGGCGGATAAATTAGTGAATCAGGCGATTGACGAGAAAAATTAAAAAATCAAAAATCAAAATTTTGGTATCCTCAAAGGGGGATGATTTATTAGATTTACTTGATTTACCGAGCTAGTTTTGTTAATATTTTTATATGATAAAATCTAAAGAATTGCGTCGAAAATATATTGAGTTTTTTAAGAAACATGGGCATGCGGAAATTCCCAGCGCGTCTTTGATACCGGAAAACGATCCGAGTGTTTTATTTACGACCGCTGGCATGCACCCTTTGGTGCCGTTTCTACTGGGCGAAAAACATCCGGCTGGCAAGCGCCTGGTTAATTCCCAAAAATGTATTCGCACTGGCGATATTGATGAGGTCGGTGATAAGACCCACCATACTTTTTTTGAAATGTTGGGGCACTGGTCAATTGGGGATTATTTTAAAGAAGAGGCGATAGAGATGAGCTGGGTTTTTTTGACCAAAGAGCTCGGGTTGAGCAAACAAAAATTGGCGTTTACGGCTTTTGCAGGCAATGAAAATGCGCCAAGAGATGAAGAAGCGGCTCGGGCTTGGGAAAAGATGAGTGTGAGTGAACAAAGAATCGCTTATTTACCTAAAGAAGATAATTGGTGGGAGCCGGCTGGCACTGGCGGGCCATGTGGGCCATGCACGGAGATGTTTTATTGGTCGGACAGGGAAGTGTCAGCGTCGGAGATGTTTGACCCGACGGATAAAAGATGGGTGGAGATTGGCAATGATGTATTGATGCAGTATAAAAAGGTGGGCGAGAATAAATACGAAACAGCAGAACAAAAAAATATTGATAATGGCACGGGGTTGGAGCGAACATTGGCAGTGTTAAATGGGTTGGATGACAATTATCAGACCGATTTGTTTTGGCCGATAATTTTGAAAATTGAGGAATTGAGCGGTAAGAAATACCTCGCCTCGAGCTTATCATTGGAAAGGAAAGCGGGCAGGGGAGACGAGCAACAGAGCTCCAAGTACAACTTGGAGTCAACCGTTAAGTCAATGCGGATTATTGCTGACCATCTACGGGCGGCGGTTATGATCATGGGTGATGATCTGGGCGTGGCGCCGTCAAACGTGGATCAGGGTTATGTGGTCAGAAAATTGATTCGCCGGGCGATTCGTCATGGTCGGATGATTGGGATTACTGAAAATTTTACTGATAAAATTGCTGAGGTGGTGATTGAGATTATGGGAGATATTTATCCGGAGTTGGAACGGAACAAAAAATTTATTATAGAAAATTTAGCGGCGGAGGAGGAGAAGTTTGGGCGGACATTGCAGGAGGGATTGAAGGTTTTTTATGAAAACATGAAAGCATTAAAACATGAAAACAAAAATACAGTGGAAGGAAAATCTGCTTTTGATTTATTTCAATCATATGGATTCCCATTTGAGTTGACCAAAGAATTGGCCAAAGAAAATGGGCTAGGAGTTGATGAAGCTGGGTTTGAGGAAGAATTTAAAAAACATCAGGAACTATCACGCACGGCCGCGGCGGGAAAATTTAAAGGTGGTCTGGCGGATCATTCGGAGAAGGTGACGGCGTATCACACGGCGACGCATCTTTTGAACGCGGCTTTACGCCAAGTTTTGGGCGAGCATGTGTTTCAAAAAGGTTCCAATATCACCGAAGAGCGTTTGCGCTTTGATTTTTCACATCCGGAAAAAATGACAGGGGAGCAAATTAAAAAAGTAGAAGATTTGGTCAATGAAGTAATTCAAAAAGATGTGGCAGTGGAATGCGCGGAGATGACCGCAGAGGAAGCCAAGGCCAAAGGCGCGATTGGGGTGTTCGCGGATAAGTATGGGGAGAAGGTGAAGGTGTATTCAGTGGTCGGCGGAGATGTTTGTTTTTCTAAAGAGATTTGTGGCGGCCCGCATGTGACAAATACTGGGGAGATGGGACATTTCAAGATTATAAAAGAAGAGGCCTCATCGGCGGGAGTCCGACGGATTAAAGCGGTGTTAGAATAGGTGGGTAGGGGTGCAGGTAAGTAGGAAAGTAGGCAGGTAGGAAAAATATAAATTTTAACAACAGATTAGAACAGATAAGAACGGATGGGAACAGATAAATATAATCATGTAGGGGCACAAAATTTTGTGCCCTTTTAAAATTGAGTGAGGTCTCTGTTTTTTGGTCGGTGGTTGACAGAAATGTGGAAATATGATAGGATTTTGGGAATCGCAAAATGGCGATTTTTTTAAATGAAAGGCCCAATAATGGGCAAAGTAATAGTTGAGGAGGGTTTTGCCATGAGCAAACGTACGATGTTTGTAGCGCTGGCGATGGTTATGTTGCTGGCGGCGGTGGTGGTGTTCGGGCAAGAAGCGGTGTACGACATTGCCGGACGTGATATATCCGGCGGAAAAATGTTGGAGCAACCAATAGGACTGGATCAGCCGGCGTTGTTAAAAACGGGCTGGGGAAAGGAAATTGGTTTCCAGCCGTATAAGGTGACGCCTTTGCCGGAAGAGGCCAAGTGTGTCGCCACTCTGGGAGGACTCTTTCCGCGTGACCAGTTGGTTGCTGCGACGAACAAAAATATCTATGTGTCTGACCTCAGGGATGGTACCACTCGTTCTTATCCGTTAACCAATAATTGGGGTGGAGCCCAAGCATTGGTGACTGGCGATTTGAATGGTGACTGGCGCCCGGATGTTGCCGTAGCCTTCAAAAATAGTGTTTTTGTTTTTGAGGCTAGCAAGAAAGAGGGGGTTAATGAGGCAAGAGAATTTCCCTCTGGCAATACGGCTGATGCCCTGGCTATTTATTTGGGGCAAAAAAATAAGCCTATGCTGGCTGTGGGTCACTGGAACGAAGATTACCTGAATGTATTTGGGTATTCATCTGGTTCATTGCAGGTCATACAGAAAGTATCCTTGGAGCGCGGTGGCTATGACGCATTGGCTGTTGGCCATTTGACTGGCCACAATCGTGACGATCTGCTTCATATGCGGGGACAAG
>DAOOPA010000034.1:0-9584 GCA_035388025.1 bacterium | reverse complement strand
ATTGTTCGCTCGTGGTGGACCAGTACCAGTTAAGGGAAGTGTAGTCAAATGACCCGGCTGGTAAAGAGAGGCTGTTGGTTACCACTAGATTATCAATCGTTGAAGAGGTGGCGTTCAAAACTGCTACTCGCGCGTCAGCAATCGTGGAGAGTCCGTTCAAAGTAGCCCCAGAGATAACAGGCGAAGTTCCAAAGACTAAAGAACCTGTACCAGTTTCATCACCAACAATGTCACTGATCTTCAAGGAAGTATCAATATCATTCAAAGTGATTAAAGTTGAAGAAGCATTAGTATATTTATTCCATTCACTTTGGAATCCACTCCAGGTGGAAGTATTGTTCCAGAAGTATTGTTCGCTCGTTGTCGACCAGTACCAATTAAGGGAAGTGTAATCAAATGAGCCAGCTGGTACAGAGATACTATTGCTCACTACTAGATTATCAATCAAAGAACTGGTGGCGTTCAGGACTGCTACCCGAGCATCAGCGATGGTCGTCAGACCATCCAGGTTGGCGCCACCGATCACGATCAAATCGCCACCCACATATTGACTGCCGGTGGTCGTCGCGTTGCCATCTACCCGAAAATCAGCCGCGATAGTGGATGACCCAGTGACAAAAATTCCGGCTGTGGTTGAAGTTGGCGACAAGGTATTATCAAAAATGTTTTCCCAGGCTCCGCTTGTACCGCTCGCCGGCCAAGCATTCTGACACTCCCCGCCAATACAGATTTCATTCACCGCCAAGGTTCCGGTGGTTGTTGCATTGCCAAAAATCAAATTATCAACACTGCTACTGCTCGCGTTAATCATGTTAAACGTAGCTGGCCCGGCAAAATTTGTTTGACTGTTAAAACTAACCGCTCCGCCAAAAATAGCCGCGCCCGTCGCGTTAAATATCCCGCCAATGGTTGCGTTTCTACCTACGGTCAAATCCTCGCCAACTGTTGCCATTTTAACGACCAAAGTCTCTCCGCTCAAATTCATCGCGGAAAGACTGGTAGCGCTGTGCGGATCAATCGTTGGCTGGGCAATGATATTCGGATAGATATAAGTTGTGCTCCCTCCTGTTCCTGAGCCACCACTTATCCCAGCGACGCCATCTCTACCCGGCGGACCCGCTGGCCCTGTGTCGCCTCGCTCTCCAGCCGGTCCTTGATAAACAATCTCTCTGATCACTGTTTCTTTCTCCCTCACCGTCTCACCTCCGCTTCTGATGACTGACACTTGACTCCCCGATTGTCTCTGCCATAGATTGGTCGGCTCTGACACCCAAGTCAGAAAACATTGAGCGCCGGTCATCTCAGCCAAATAAATCTCTTCCGATTTGCTTGGCCAAATAATTTCTCTCACCCTGTTTCCCCAATTGCCAAAGACCCTTGTTCCCTTTTGCCACCAATCACCCACCTTGGCGATAAATATTTTTGAACGATCCATTGTTGATTCTCCGGCCACGATACCCTGCGCTTGCCAACCTTTTTGATTTTTATTATTTTTATTTTTTCCAATAGCCCCCGCGCCATCGGCCAATCGAGCCAACTTTTTATCCATCGTCTGTCCGGCCCTGATCAAAATATCATTTTTCTTCGTCACCGCCTCACGGCTGGTTTTTTGAAAATAATTATTCGTTCTCCCGAGCCAAGAGTTATCGCCAATCATTGCCAATTGTCTGTCGGCCTTCTGGCTCCACTCGTTTATTGTTTGTTCTTGTGCTGTCTGCCAATCAAAGGTCCGCTCCAACCAAGCAACCAAAATCATTTGACTGTTCTCTTTCGTCACCCGAGCCAGCCGCTCGTAATTTTTATTCGTCCCTTGATAATCCAAAACGCTCGCTCCGCTGATTATCAAAAACAAAAACACTGCTAAGCCATAAGCCGCTGTTCTGAACTTATATTCTCTTCGCAAAACCGGCCAGTATTTCACTGTCATTTCTGGCGCCCGCCAAAAATCCTGAATCGCTATCCGCCCATGAAATAACATTGCCCGCACCCTATCCAAAACCAACACAGAAAACCACTCGCTCGCTTTCACCCTTGGTCGCTCAGCTTGTCTTTCAACCAAATCTTTCGCCTCTTCCAGAATCGCCCGATTTAGACCCTGCTTCATCGGATAATGCACTTTGTTTTCCGCTCTCTCATAAGCCGCTATTGTTCTTTGCGTCGGCTGGGTCTTGTCAATAATTTTTCGAATAATCAACTGCCGTTCCAAAATTTTTGTCCCGGCCGCATTGCGGCGATATGCTCGCTCCTGGCTTTCAACCCAATTGTTAATCTTGTTTTTTACCATCCGAATTTTAGACTGCCACCTCTTTTTTTCCTGGCCTGTTTTAGTCTGCGTTCTTTTTTCTACGATCACTGCTTGGCTCGCCACTTTCTTTTCTTCAACCACTTCTGCTAATAATTTCGTTTCTTTGCGATCTGCCGTGTTCTTTGCCTTCTCTCCCTCTTTGACTTTCACTGCATGGCTATGCGTATATTCAACCAAAGACTCTTTGGTTGCGTACCAATTGCGTCCAAACTTTTTCGCTTTCAATTCACCCTTTCTCGCCAAAAGTGACAGATACTCTTGAGAGTACTCGCATTGTCCTTCCAGCTCGGACAACAAAAAATAGCCATGGGGAACAACCCGGCTACTTTTATCACCACCAACGGACTTAATATTATTATTTATATTATTATCTACCTTATAAGGCATCTTGTTTTTTGTTTTTGTTTTTGTTTCCGCTTTCAAAAAACTTTACCCTGAGCGAAGCGGAGCGAAGTCGTAAGTCGAAGGATCCTGCGCTATTTTTTGTCGCATGGATTTCCAATCCTCTTGACTCTTTTTTCCCGAACCTCAACCCGAGACCCCGTCTTGGTTTTGTCTGGTGAGGGATCGCGCTTTACCTTGGCCTTATTTTTTTAACAGGCAATTTTATAAAGCTTGGATTATTTCCGCTTGCGATTAATTTTGATCGCGAACGAAAAATTTTTGTTTTTATTTTGTGATTCTTCATCTGCTTGAACCGAAAAAATTTTGATTCCAGCGAAGAAATTATATTTTTTATATTTATACCCGTTCAGAACAAAATTTGGCTGATTGATTTTTTGTCATCTTTGTGCTATACTGATGTTGTAGCTTGATTTATGGCTAACAAAAAACAACCCTGAAAACAAAAGCGATTTATCTTTCGCTTTAAAAAAATATAAAAATCCATAGCCTTGAATTTATATATTTTATAACCCTTACCACGGGGTTGTTTTTTTATCTTGTAAAGTGCTTATTATATAAAATATCCTTATAAGCCCCTCGGTCTTTTTGCCTTCTTTCTTCTTGTTCATTCCGGCTAATTATTATTGCCCGGCGCCCATCTGTTCGACCGATTAACTCAATTTTATGAACTCCCAACCTCTTTTATACTCTATCCGATATTGATTTTCCCTTATTTTTGAGGTTTTTATCTCTATCTTACCTATCCGATATTATCATTATAGCGCATTTTTTGTCTTTTGTAAAGATATCGGATAGCTATTTTTTGAAAATTTTTTCCCAGCCTTGAAGCGAACTTCATCCAGCTTTAACTTATCATTAATCATGGCTAGCTCAACCCATCCGATCATGTCCTGAGGGTTAGTTCAATCGTCCTTCGATTAAACTGAGAGTTGATTCAATCGTCCTTCGATTAAACCTCTAAACAGTTATTCTATTAAAAAAGTAGGAACGCGCCCCAGCGCGTTCCTACAAATTATTAGCTTATCGCTCCTCTTCTATCTCTTTGTCCTCTTTATCTTCTTCTCTAGTTTATCGATCGCGATCGTCGTCTTGATCACTGTGTCTGGATTCAAAGAAATAGAATCAATTCCCTCGCGCACCAGAAACTCGGCAAAGTCCGGAAAGTCGCTCGGACCCTGTCCGCAAATGCCAATCTTTCTTTTATTCTTTTTGGCCCCCCTGATCGCCGCCACGATCAATTTTTTTACCGCCTCGTTTTTTTCATTGCCGATGTACGCCAACACCCCGGCATCGCGATCCAATCCCAAAGTCAATTGCGTCAAATCATTTGAACCGATTGAAAAGCCGTCAAAATATTTGGCAAACTCATCTACCAAAATGACGTTGGATGGGATCTCGGTCATCATATAAACTTGCAACGGCTTCAAACGGCGCACCCTTATTTTTTTGCCCTCCGTTCCTTTGATCTCCACCGACGGTCGCTCCCCTCTCTTAAGTTTATTGGCCGCCATCGTTTCGAGCACCAACCGCGCTTCTTCTATGGTCCGACAAAATGGCACCATCACGATCACATTATCCAATCCCATTTCTTCACGCACCTTTTTGATGGCCACGCACTCCAAACCAAAAGCCTCTTTATACCCTGATGAATAATAACGTGAAGCCCCACGCCAACCGATCATCGGATTTGATTCCACTGGTTCAAATTGTTTGCCGCCGATCAACTCCGCGTATTCATTGGTTTTAAAATCTGATAAACGCACGATCACCTCCTTGGGATAAAAAGCCGCCGCGATCTGACCGATCCCCTCAGCCAGCTTGTCCACAAAAAATTGTTTTTTGTTTGGATAATCGGCTGTCATTCCCGCGATCAACTTCTTTGCTTTTTGATCCTTTAGCTGTCCAAACTTCAACAAGGCGTTGGGGTGAATCTTTATATATGAGTTGACGATAAACTCTTCCCTGGCTAGACCCACTCCGTCATTAGGGATAAATGATTGAGTAAAAGCATTCTCCGGTATTGCTACGTTCATCATAATCTTTGTCCTTGTTTTCTTGATATTCTTTAAATCCGTTTTCTTGATGCTGAAAGCCAAAGACCCGCGATAAACAGCGCCCTCCTGCCCTTCGGCGCACGACACGGTTACGCTTTCTCCGGTCTTTATCTTTTTAGTTGCCTCCGTTGTCCCCACCACGCAAGGAATGCCGAGTTCTCTTGACACAATCGCCGCGTGACAAGTCCGCCCGCCCTGATTGGTGATAATCGCACTAGCGATCTTCATGATCGGCTCCCAGTCCGGGTCAGTCACATCCGTCACCAAGACTTCACCAGGCTGAAAATTTTTCATATTCTTGGCATCCAAAATCACTCGCGCCTTGCCTGTGCCTATTTTGTTGCCTACGCTAATCCCGGCGATAATCAATTTCTTTTCACTCTCCCTGGCGTCCAATCTATATTCTTCCAGAACATTCTGGTTAGCCGTAAAGTGCACTGTCTCCGGCCTCGCCTGGACGATATACAATTCCCCGCTCAACCCGTCCTTGGCCCATTCAATATCCATGCTCTTTTTGTAATGGTCTTCTATCAAAACTCCCCAGCGCGCCAGCTGTAAAATATCTTTATCCACGAGACACAAGCGATTACGATCCTTTTCTGCTACTTTTTCCTGTTTGGTCGGGTCATCTTCTTTTCCGCTGTAAACCAACTTTACTTCCTTGCTCCCCAGTTTCTTGGCGATGATGGCAGAAAATCCCTGCCGCAAAGTTGTTTGAAAAATTCGAAACTCATCAGGCGTCACCACGCCCTTGACCACATATTCACCCAAACCATAACTCGCGTTTATTACCAGTGTCTCTCGAAAGCCCGACTCTGTGTCTGCCGTGAACATTACTCCCGAAACACCCTTATCAGAGCGCACCATTGTTTGCACGCCGACCGACAAGGCAATCTTAAAATGATCAAAATGTTTGTCTACTCGATAAGAAATCGCCCGATCGGTAAATAATGAAGCGATGCATTTTTTGACCGCTAAACATACCTCTTTCTCCCCCCTTATATTTAAATAGGTCTCTTGCTGGCCGGCGAAAGAAGCGTCTGGCAAATCCTCGGCCGTCGCCGAACTCCTGACTGCCACACTAATATCTTTCTTGCCCCGCAACTGTTTATAAGCCAAACCGATCTCCTGAACCAAATCCGCTGGCAATTCAGCGGCCAAAATCAAATCTCTGACCGCCCGTCCCCGTTCTCGCAAATTGGTCACGTCTTTTGTGTCCAAATCCGATAAAATTTCCTTAATATGTTTTTTAATACCAGCCGCTTCCAAAAAATAACGGTAAGCGCTGGCCGTCACCGCGAAACCATCAGGTACGCGAATACCTTTCTTGCTTAAATTGGAAAACATTTCTCCAAGACTGGCGTTCTTCCCCCCGACCAAGGGTATATCTTTGATGCCGATTTCGGCAAAACGCAAAACAAACTTCTTATCTCTGTTTTTAGACATAATTTCTGTCTTTAATTATTAATAAACTTAAAAAATAAATAAGTTAAAACCTAACCGGCATCTGATATCACTATTCTAACATAAAAACACGGTTTTTAAAAACCGTGTTTTTATCCATTAGCTATTACAAATTTATCTTTTTGGCATAAACCCCCAAAAAAGGAATCTCCCACTTCTTACCCTGCCAAGCGTTCAGCAAGCCCAAAAGCGAAGCGGCCGCAATCAAAAACCAACCAACCGGCAAAATAACAAACCAACCAATCACTGGAATCATCCCCAAAAACATTACTGCGAAAGAAGCCACGAATAATACCAGCCCTTGTTTGGCGTGAAACTGGCAAAATTCGCTGTCCTTTTTGCCCAAAAGCGGTAACAGGCACAAAGCCCAGATATAAGCCAAGACCCCCATTATTTTCTCGTCCTGGCTCACCTGATTTTTATTTTCTTCTGGCATACCTATTATTTTAATGAATAATAATTTTACCTATATATTATAGCACATTCATCATAATTATAAAAATCAAAATAGCCGGCCGAATCGGCTGGCTATCTTGCTGGCAAAATCTTAAATTTTTATTTTCACCTTATTTACATGCCCATCTCTCCGGGCATTCCATGGTTATGGCCTTCATCCTTTTTCTCTGGCAACTCTGCTACCACCGCCTCGGTTGTCAAAAGCAAAGAAGCGATTGAAGCCGCGTTCTGGAGGGCGCTCCTCGTCACTTTGGTCGGGTCAATAATACCGGCCGCTACCAAATCCTCATATTTATTCGCTTTGGCATTATAGCCAAAAGCTCCCTCGTGTTTTTTAATTTCCTCTGCCACCACAGCTCCGTCCTTGCCAGCGTTAAAAGCGATTTGCTTGGCTGGTTCCTCCAATGCTCTTCTCAAAATATTCAAGCCGATCTGCTCCTCGCCCTCAAAACTCAAATCTTTTATCTCCTGCATGGCACGAATCAAAGCCACTCCTCCGCCTACCACCACACCCTCTTCCACCGCCGCCTTGGTTGCCGATAAAGCGTCTTCCATCCTATGTTTCTTCTCTTTCATTTCTGTTTCTGTTGCCGCTCCAATTTTGAGTACCGCCACGCCTCCTGATAATTTTGCCAAACGCTCTTGCAACTTTTCCTTATCAAAAGAAGAGTCTGTCAACTCCATTTCTTTTTTTATCTTTGCTATTCTCTCCTCGATTTCTTTTTTGTCTCCCTTGCCTTCTACTATCGTGGTGTTTTCCTTGGTTGCCACTACCTTGCGCGCTTCGCCCAAATCAGACAAATCCACGTTTTCCAACTTCAAGCCCACTTCCTCACTAATGACCCTTGCTCCGGTCAAAACAGCTATATCTTCCAACATTTCTTTTTTGCGGTCGCCATAACCAGGAGCTTTAACTGCCAAAACATTTAATATACCGCGAATTTTATTGACCACCAATGTCGCCAAAGCCTCCCCTTCTACTTCGTCGGCAATCATTACCAAATCCTTGCGACCCGACTGCGCCACTTTTTCTAATATCGGCAAGATGTCATTGATTGCCGTGATTTTCCTATCCGTTACCAAAATATATGGATCCTGCCAAATCGCCTCCATCCGATTCGGATCAGTCACCATATAGGCTGAAACATAACCCTTATCAAATTGCAAACCTTCTACCACTTCTTTCTTCACACCCAACTCCTGCGATTCTTCCACCGTGATTACTCCGTCCTTGCCTACCTCTTTCATTACTTCGGCGATAATCTTGCCAATCTCCGGATCATTGGCCGAGATAGAAGCCACCTGCGCGATATCTTCATTTGACTTAACTGGTTTGGATATTTTTTCCCGCAACACCTTGACCACCTCTTCAACGCCTTTCTCGATTCCTCTTTTTATTTCCGGCGCACTGCCACCGGCCGCCACATTCTTGATTCCTTCAGTAATAATGCTTTGGGCCAAAAGAGTCGCGGTTGTCGTCCCGTCTCCGGCCACGTCATTGGTCTTTGTCGCCACTTCTTTCAAAAGTTCGGCCCCCATATCCTCGAACTTATCTTCGAGCTCAATCGCCTTGGCCACCGTTACACCGTCCTTGGTAATGGTTGGCGAGCCGTAACTCTCTCCCAAGACCACGTTGCGGCCCTTGGGCCCCAATGTTACCTTGACCGCGTTAGCCAGTTTGTCCACGCCCGCCTTCAAACTCTGCCGCGCTTTTTCATCAAATAAAATCTGTTTTGCCATAATCATTAAATTAATTTATAACAAATATTCGCATGCTATTAGTATTTATTTGCGTCATTATTCGCATGTTACTCGATGATCGCGATTATCTCTGACTCCGACAAAACCAAATATTCTTCACCCTCCACCTTTATTTCGTCTGGAGCATATTTTTTAAATAAAATTCTGTCACCGGCTTTGATTGACATCGGCAACCTGTTGCCATTGTCCAAAACTCGGCCCTCACCCACCGCTACCACTTCAGCCTGCTCGGGTTTTTCCTTGGCTGTGTCCGGCAAAACAATGCCTGACTTAGTGACCTTGTCTTCGCTCAATGGTTTGGCAATTAAATGATCGCCCAAAGGTTTCAATTTCATAGGTCTCCCTCTTCTCTATCGGATCATCATGATCCAATAAAATTAATTAATTAATTAACTGTTTAGCACTCTACGACCCAAAGTGCTAATTTTATTTCTTCTATTATCTTAAAACAATGTCGGTGGCCTGTCAAGACCGCCGACAAATCAAAAAAATAAGCCCTATTTATCATTACTGGTCGGGCTGCCATTTTTCCACCCCAACCCCATTGCCAAACACCATCCATACAAGCCGCTCGCCGTCGTCCACCAAAAATGGTCAAAAAACATCAAACTATAAATCATGGCTAAACCGGCTAAGGTAAACCACTTTTTATTTTTCACCAACAATTTTATAATATAATAATTTAAATAGAAAAGAACTCCCGCTCCTGCCAATCCCAGCTCAACCAATACCATCAAAAAAGTATTATGTACTGGTTGCGCGGCCCAAGGATCTGTTATTCTATTATAATCCTTTAACGCAAAAACATAGTTGCCCATTCCCGTTCCTTGCCAGTTGTTTTTTAATAATTCAACGGCTTCCAGATAACCACCCGCTCGTTCAAAATTAGATTTGTTCTCCAATCTCTGTGCCTCCCCGACCCCCAGTCTAGTGCCGACTAATGGCCAAAATAATATTAATAACACCGCTCCAACCAAACCCAACATCATTAACCCTTTTTTGAAAACCCCCCCCAGCCGGTATTTCAGCGTATAAATCCAAGCCCCGATGTAAATCATCAGCGATACCAACCAGCTCGCTCTAGAAAAACTAAAAAAAATTCCAGCTACTATCATTGACCCGGTTAATAATATAAAGCG
>DAOOPA010000033.1:0-9817 GCA_035388025.1 bacterium | reverse complement strand
GGAAAATCATTAAAAAATATCAAATTGTGTAGAGCTGTTCTATGCAAGCACCTAATTTTTTGTTAAAATATAGAGATTGGCCAGGCGTTCCAGGTTGGCAGTATTTTCAGGCAAGCCTAGGTTTACCATGGTGGCATATTCCTCAGCCGCTTCTTTATTTTGACCAGTAATAATGTGGGCAGTCAAGAGGAGCCAGCGCGCATCAAGATTATCCGGACTAAGAGCTACGCCTTTCTTGAAATAACCGACGCCCTCTTTGAAATCGCCCAAATTTATAGCCGCTTGACCCATTTCAAAATAAATTTGTGGCCGGGTGGGTGACAATTTTAGCGCTTGCTCGCCCAGACGCAAAACCTGGCTCGGCAAGGTGGCATCGGTGGGAGTAGCGGCGTTATAAAGCATCATCAGGTAAAGATAATTTTGGACATCTAGCGGATATAATTCCATATTGGCTTTAATGGCCGAAAAAGCCACTTGGTAATTATCTTTTATTTTCTGGGGATCGGAAATATAATTCGATCGATTGAAGGTGAGAATGTTGTCGGCCAGTTTTTGCCTAATTTCCGGAGTTTGATAAGTATTGAGATCAATCGCCCGTTCCAAAACAGTAATACCTTCATTAATTTGGCCAAGATAAAATTGTTTGAGGCCACCCAGCGCCAAGATATTGGCTTGAGCTGGCCGGTAATTAAAATTGACAATAGCCGAGACTAAAAGTACCAAGAAAATAAGGATTAAAAAATATTGAGAAGGACCTGCTTTGGCCGCTGAAAAAACTGATTGGTAAAGACCCTGGTGTCTATTGGCGATAAAGCAGACAAAAGCCAAAACCATAAAAAGCATAATATAAGTGGGCAAACAATCAAAAACAAAGATATTTTGGATAAAATGAGCGAGTAAAAAAGCGGCGGTCAGTAAATAAAGAAGTATATTTTCCCGGTCGTGGCTAAGAAATTTGAAAAGATAATAGAAGCAAAGACCAAAAATCGATAAATAGGAAATTAAACCGACAAGGCCGGCGCCAACCGCCACGTCAAAGACGGTGTTATGGGCGCGGTCAAACCAAATTTGCGAGCCGTTGTCTCGAAAAATTTCCGCGTGAAAATATTTATTAAAAGCGATATGATAATTGTCCCAGCCATAACCAAGAAGAAAACGCTCCTGCCAACCGCGCCAAGAAGAATCCCAAGCATAAAGACGAGACTGAGTAGTGATATCTTTTAAGGAGATATTGGCGATGCGGTTCAAAGTATTGGATTCTTTGATCCACTCGGAGTGACGACCCTGCCAGACAAAGAGAGAAGAAATAAATAAAAAGAGCAATAAAGATAGAGCAATAATTTTTATTTTTCTTCTGGGGAAAAAGGCGATTAGAAAAATTAAAGCCAAAACCAAGGTAAAAATTAAAGCCAGAAGAGCACCCCGCGTTTCTGATTGCCAGAGAAGAAAAATTTCAGAAAGAATGGCGAATCCGCTAAAAAGGCGCCAAGCTATCTTGGGTCTTTCAAAAAATAACAGGCAAGAAAGCCAAAGATGCCCCAGAGCGTAAGCGCCAAGGTAAGCGGCATTACCAAGAGTGGAGGATAGACGCCCGCCGCCAGAATTGACAATCCAAGTGATGTGCGTATGCTCTTGCGCCCAAGCATAGAGACCAACAAATAAACTAATTAAGATGGAAGCGCTAAAATAGTTTAACCACTGTTGGCGGTTGCGCAAGGTTTGAGAGAGAATAAAACAATAAATAATAATATGAGAAATAGTCAAAGAGCCCTCACCTCTTTCGATTGTACTCCAGAAACTGCGGTAAGAATTGACGCCCAAGGCGCCGGTCAAAAGAACAATCAGCCCGAAAAGCAGAATAGCCAGGGTTAGTTTATGGAAACGCGGACGATAACACTTATAAAAGATAACTAGGAAAAGATAAAGGAAAAGCGAGATTTCCACCAGGATACGGAAGTAAAAGGTTTTTAAAGAAATAAAGGGAAACACAAAACTACTGCCGATCAAAAGCGGGGTTAATAAAATTAGATATAAACAAACCCACAGGCTATAACGCAAATAGCGGGCCAGTTGTGAATCAGGGTTATTCATTGAGTTTATTTTATAATATAAATCATAATTAAACAAGAAAATCCTGGCCTTGAAAAAAAGAGCGAATTTTACTATAATAAAAACAAATCTAACTACGCATAAAATGCTCAGTCTCGCTTCGAAAATCAAGCGGTTGGTTTTACTTGTTGGGGATATTCTAATCCTTTATTTTTCGTTATGGTTGACATTGGCCATCCGTTTCGGGAGATTTGTTGATGCCGAACTTTGGATGGCACACCGAATACCCTTTACTGCAGTTTTTGTTTTTTGGTTGGCTATATTTTTTATTAACAGACTTTATGATCTAGAAACAGCAAAAAATGGAATGAAATTCTACGGGACGCTTGGCAAAAGCCTAGTCTGGTGCGCTATTGTAGGTTTTATATTTTTCTACGTGGCAACAACCGGCATTTCCCCTAAAACAATTTTGGTTCTGGATATTTTTATTTTTGGTCTACTGGTTTCAGTCTGGCGAAGATTATTCAACGCAGTCATCAGCCATAGACGTTTTTCAGAACGAGCTTTAATTATTGGATTAACCCCGGAATCATTGGGATTAGCCCAAGAAATAAATAGTCGGCCGCAGATGGGCATAAAAGTTACAAGTATTTTGAAATTGAGCCGACAGAGTTTGCCGCCCAATAAAATTGATCCCTTTTTGGAAATAGTTGAAGAAAATAGCGATTTGTCTCTCTTGATAAGCAAAAATAAGATCAGGGTAGCTATTATCGCCAATAATTTAAATGAATATCAGGGACTAATAAACCAACTTTATCAGTCACTTGGGCAAAAAATAACCATCTGGGACTTGCCTAAGTTTGCCGAAGAGTTCACCGGGAAAATACCGGTTAACGCGATCGGCCAATTGTGGTTTTTGGAAAATATAAAGGAAGCTAATAAAAAAATTTACGAAGCGGAAAAAAGAGTGGTGGATATTTTTCTTTCTTTCGCACTACTCGCCGTCTCTATCCCCTTCCTGCCTTTGATTTACGCAATAATAAAACTGGACAGCCATGGCTCGGGATTTTTTATGCAACAAAGAACCGGCCGAAGCGGTAAAAAATTTATGGCGGTTAAATTTAGAACCATGGTCGTTGACGCGGAAAAAAATGGTCCGCAATGGGCGCAAAAAAACGATCCGCGCGTAACGCGGTTCGGACACTTTTTGCGCAAATCAAGAATTGATGAGATTCCCCAATTAATTAATGTGTTCCGAGGCGAAATGAGTTTTATCGGGCCCCGACCGGAGCGGCCGGAATTTATTGAAAAGTTGAAAGAATCAATCCCCTTTTACGAAACACGGTTATTGGTGAAACCGGGGCTGACTGGCTGGGCACAAATTAATTTTCCTTATGGCGCGTCAGAGGCGGACGCCCTAGAAAAATTGCAGTATGATTTGTATTATATCAAAAACAGATCATTGGCTTTGGATTTATCTATAGTTTTGAAAACTATTAAGACAGTATTGAGCGGTGGAGGACAATAGAGCATTTAAACATTAAAAGGATGGATAAAGAATTAGATTATGAATAATGATGAAAAATTAAAAAAATAAATAGACCCATTATGAAAAAAGTTTTTGTGAGCGGCTGTTATGATTTATTGCATAGCGGGCATATCCAATTTTTTAAAAAGGCGGCGGAGTATGGCAAGCTGTATGTTTCCATCGGTTCGGATAAAACTGTTCAGGAGCTAAAGGGCAAAGCATCTATCTACTCAGAAAAAGAAAGATTGTTCATGGTAGCGGCGATAAAATATGTGCACCGGGCGTTTGTGGCGCGCGGCAGTGGCCAGTTGGATTTTAAAAAAGAAATAGAAAAAATAAAGCCGGATATTTTTGTAGTAAACAAAGATGGCGACCGTGAGGAGAAAAGAAAATATATAAAGAATTTGGGTATAAAATATATAGTCTTGAAAAGAACACCTTACAAAAAATTACCAACCAGGTCAACGACTGGTATTTTTAAAAAATTATGTTTAATTTTAAAGAAAACAGAATAACAACCGGTCTTCGTTTGACGAAAAAAGCTTTCGGTGATTATAAATGGCAGATTATAATCTTAATCGTGTTGGGTTTTGTCGGCGGAATTTTAGAGGGCTTGGGTATTAACGCGGTGATTCCCCTCTTCTCTTTTATCATGGCTGGTAGTAATCAGCCAACAGATTTTGTTTCCCAGTTGATCGCCAAAATTTTTAATTTTTTACACATTACTTATAGTCTGAAATATTTATTGATTTTTATCGCGGTGTTGTTTACTCTGAAAGCCGTGGCCTGGTTTTTGTCACATTATACCGCCGATAAAATCAGAGTGATTTACGCCCGCAAGACCAGAGAGAAAATATTTAGGTTGACCCTCAAAGCTAATTGGCAATATTTGAACAAACAAAAAATGGGATATTTGGAGAAAGTATTAATCAACGACATTAATGCCGGGGCGTCTCTTTTATCTTATATGAGCTCGCTGACGATTTTGTTGACCAACATGATCGTTTATATCATTATCGCTATCAATATTTCGCTGGAAATAACCCTCCTAGCCCTAGCGATTGGTGGAATAGTTTTTCTCATTTTCAAGCCTTTGGCATACAAAACAAAGAAATTATCTTATGAAAGTAGCAACGCGATGAAGGGGGTGGCCCATCAGATCAATGAAAGCATGCTCGGCATTAAGACAATTAAGGCTATGGCGCTTGAAGATGTCGTCGCCGAAAGTGGCCAAAAATATTTTCAAAAACTGCAAGATTTAGAAATTCGTCAATCATTTTTGGCCAATATCGCCTACGCGGCGATTCAACCAATTGGATTGCTTTTAATATTATCTATTTTTGCTTTTTCTTACAAAACCGCGGCTTTTAACTTTGCGTCTTTTGCCGTGATCGTCTATGCAATAAACAAAATTTTTACTTACATCCAATCCGGTCAATCACAGCTACAAAGCATTGCCGCCCTATATCCATTCTTGAGGGTGGCTTTAAGCTACCAAGAAGCGGCGGAAAAAAATATCGAAGACCTTGGTGAGCATAAAAAAATCGACTGGCAGAGCAGAATAGAAATAAAGAATCTTTCTTTCGCCTACAATAAGGAGAGGAAAGCACTAACGGCAATCAATATGTCAATCCCTTTTGGTCAAACGGTCGGGATTGTCGGGCCATCAGGCTCGGGTAAAACTACCCTAGTGGATCTGCTTTTGGGATTAATAAAACCGGATAGCGGAGAAATAACGATTGGCGGTGTGAATATAAATGAAGCTGGACCGGAAATGTGGAGGAAAAATATCGGCTATGTAGCACAAGATATTTTCCTGGCCAATGACAGCATTAAAAATAATATCAGTTTTTACGAGGAGCAGATCACCGAGCAACAAATCAGGGAAGCGGCCAAAATGGCGAATATTTTTGATTTTGTAGAAACACTGGAAAATAAATGGGAAACGATGGTTGGCGAAAGGGGGATGGAATTGTCGGGCGGTCAAAGACAAAGAATTATTTTGGCTAGGGCACTGGCTCGTAAACCAAAAATTTTAATCTTAGATGAAGCGACAAGCGCCTTGGATAATGAATCAGAGGCATTGATTCAAAAATCAATCCAAGCATTGCACGATCAGATTACGGTAATAATCATCGCCCACCGGCCGACTACTGTGCTTAACGCCGATAATCTTCTGGTTATTCAGGAAGGGGAAATTGTGGAGGAGGGCGCGCCCAAGGAGTTGATTGAAAGAAAAGACAGTTACTTCAGCAAGGTCTATCACAGCTAGCAACCGCTTAAAAAATTATAATCAAAAAATGCTATGGATAAACCAGTAATATCAGTTTGCATTCCCACATACGAAATGGGTGGAGGGGGTGTGGAATTTTTACGACAGAGTTTGGATGTTTTGGTAAAACAAACGTTTAAAGACTTTGAGATTGTACTTTCTGACCACTCACAAAATGATGCGATAGAAAAATTGTGCCAGCAATATAGTGGCCGATTGGATATCCATTATCATAAAAACAAAAACCAGTACGGCAATTTATCGGCTAATATTAATAACGCAATAAAAAAAGCCCGGGGTCGTTTGCTTAAAATTCTATTCCAGGATGATTCTCTTTATAGCCCGGAGTCGCTCAATCAAATAATCAATAATTTTGATTTGGCAAATGATCGGTGGCTGATCATGGCAGGTAAGTACTCCATAGATGGGATAAATTGCTACCAGCAATTTATCCCAAAATATAATCACAAGATACACTTGGGTGAAAACACCATTGGTTCACTGTCTGTTTTGACAATTAAAAATGACCAGCCGCTTTTATTTGACGAGAAGCTGGGCTGGCTGATGGACTGCGATTATTATAAAAGATGTTATCGGAAATTCGGCGCGCCTAGAATAGCCAGTGAGATAAATATAATTAAGCGAGTGACTAATAATTCAATGTCTGACCAGACAGCCAGCGAAAACTTGCGGAGCGATGAGTATGAGTACTTACTAAAAAAATATAAGGAAGTTGAGTTGCTTAAACAATACAAAGAAAAACGAGCGGCTACAAAAGTTAAACTGACACCCAGAATTTTTGTGATAAAAGCAGCTAAAAGAATCCGTAGATTATTAAGAAAGTCCTGGTCCAGGTTTGTTTTGAATAAAAGATGGAGAATGACCTGGGCTTATCATTTTAATAATAAAATTAAAATATTTTTTAATCGCTCTGCGGCACAAAATGGCGATGGGCATTATCTTGATTCAGCTAAAAGAATTTTATTAATTTATTCAAGGAAACACTTTGATCCAGAGAATGACAGGCTGGATAAAAAATTAGCTGCTAGCTCGGCGGCTAATTTAGCCAGAAATATTTATCAGGGTTTGAAAGAAAAAAATAAAGAGGTTGTTTATGTTGACCAGGGTGAGTATAAAAATGATATAGGAAAATTTGATTTAATAATCGGCACGGAAAGTAAAAATTTTTATAAATATGCCAAGAATAATCCAAGGGCAAAAAAAAATTTATTTCTAGTGAACTCACATCCGCTATATAGGCTTCGGGCGCTACTGAACGAGAGCGAACGGATAAAGAAAAATATACCGCTCGGTGAATATGTTCCGCCTAGTATATTTTTAAGATGCTTAAAGCGTGCGGATAGATTAATATTAATAGGTAATCAATTTGTTAAAAATTCATACATAAAATATGGCGTTCAAGAATCAAAAATAAAGTTGATAAATAGCGGCGTAAATACCGAGCAGCTCACCCCAAGAAGAGAGTTCTATGCTAAAGATAAGATAAAATTTTGTTTTGTGGGAAGCGATCTCGGCATAAGGAAAGGGCTTTTCAGGATAATAGAGTTCTGGAAAGAGCTGAACAAGGATGGTCGGCAGGAGATAGAGTTAACCATAATGGGCGGGACGTTAGCTTTCAAGAAAGAAATTGATAAATTTATATCTGAATACAATAATGTCCAATGCTGGGGATGGGTTGATTCAACTGATATAATTTATAAAACCATACTACAATCTCACCAAATAATTATTAATTTTTCCATCGAGGAGGGCCAAGTGGGCTGTGTTTTGGAAGCAATGGCCTGTGGCTGCATACCGATTATTACGGAAGAATCAGGAATACCAATAATGAATAAAATTGATGGAATAATAATAAAGGCTGAGAATTTCCAGGCCGGAAGAGTTGCGCAAGAGGTGGCTAGGCTATTGAAAAATAAGACGGAGATGGAAGAACTGAGCATAGGAGCTAGAGAATATATCTTAGCAAATCACACCTGGAACCTATTTAAAAATAACCTAGCGAATATATTATAATATTATGATTATGCGCAAAAAATTTCTTCCATATACGTGGTGTGATATTAGCGGGATACCTTTTCCTTTGAAATGGTACAGGCAAATATTCAATCTGCACCACTATACTATGAGCGAAAAGAGTATAGATTACTGGCAAGAATATAGGCTATCTCAATTTTGGCCCGATGCTAAATGGCAAGCTTATACAAACGAAAAGTTTTTGAATATTTTTCAGTACGCCTACCACAACAACCCTATTTATAAAAATATATATGACCAAAATGGCATAAATATTAAGGAAATTAAAAGTATAAAAGATATTATCAAACTACCCCTAGTCGACAGAACGGAACTATCAATGGATACAGGATTATTGTCATTCAATGGCGATGGTGACAAATTGGATTCGAATAGTCTCTTGGTGCGCACTAGCGGAAGTACTGGCGCAAGAATGAGTTTTCTTTGTGATGCAGAACAGTTAGATAGGAGATGGGGCGCCTGGATGAGATTGTTTGAATGGTCTGGCTGGCAATGGGGTGATAAAGAGATGCGTTTTTGGTATGCCCAATCCAGCACTATTAAAAAACCGGAGGTTGAGGTCCTTGACGCTTTCTTGTCTAACCGCCACTTTTATGAATTTGAAAATTTAGACGATGAAGAATTACGTTTTTTTTGCGAAGAAATCAAAAGGTTGCAACCATATCTTATTACCGGATACTGGGAAGCAATAGAGGCCATTGCCAGATACGCCTATAGAAATAATATCGACCTCGAGGTAAGAGGAATTCTTCCTAGTACACAAGTCATTCCGTCTTTGGCCCGCAAACTAGTGTCCCAAGTATTTAAAAGCACTATTTATGACAAGTATGCTTCTTCGGAGTTTAGCGGTATCGGCCATCAATGCGAGGAACAGGATTTATATCATATTCAGAGTGAAAATATATATCTGGAAATTTTAAGAAATGGAAGACCTGTCGAAGAAGGCCCGGGAGAAGCCGTCGTAACGGATTTTAGTAATAGATCCACGCCGTTGATACGCTATAGGGTCGGAGATGTACTAGAGGCATCGAGGCAATCTTGCCCTTGCTCTAGGACGCTAGCAGTATTTAAGCGGCCATTGGGGAGATTAAAAAATATTATTAAAATCAATAATTCTCTTTACACAGAGTTACACTTGGCTAATTTTGAATTTAGCATGTGGTATAATAAAATATGTGATAGGATAAAATTTGTCCAGACCGACACAGGCAAACTAACCATCTTGGTGTCGGGTATGCAAAATATGAGTTTATTCAAAGAAAAAGTTGAAAAATTTACAAAAAGTAAAGAGCTAGAAATAATTTTGGTTGACAATATCAAACACTTCAGAGGCAAGAGGCACCGGGGCGAATCAAAGATGACTAATATTTTCAACAATTAGAATATGCCTAGGCAAGACATTGTCATAATTGATATTGACATGGTAGTTGCTGATAACCGGCAAAGAATTTATGATTCTACCAATAATATAAATAAAATTAACTATGAAAAATTTAATCTGCCAGAAAGAGTTATTAAGGATAAAATAATTGGCGGCGCCGTTGAGTCAACACAAAAAATACGCAAGTATTATAAAATTATTTATTTAAGTTCTCGTGATATTCAGTTAAAGCAGACTACGATGGAATGGCTCGTAAAAAATAATCTATGGCGAGAAAAAGACGAGCTAATTTTAGTCGGGTCAAATTATGATAAATTATTAATTATAAAAAAGTATCTGAATAGAATTTTTCTTTATATCGACGATTTCAAGTATGATTATCAATCGAAACAACCAAAGTTGAGCGACCATATTCTGCCAACCCTAAAAGAAATGAGAGTTCCTTTAATTATATTTAATAATTGGCAAGACATTATAAAAAAATTTAGGAGCTTGCATAGAACAGCATAAACATTTATGCTGAAAATATGGC
>DAOOPA010000032.1:0-10289 GCA_035388025.1 bacterium | reverse complement strand
CCCCAACTATGGCCTGAACAAAAACTTGTTTAATTATTATTTCTTCGCCTTGGCTTTCTTGGCCCCATAGCGACTGCGGCCTTGTTTGCGACCTTCGACCCCTTGGGTATCATAAATACCGCGGACAATATGATAACGGACACCAGGCAAATCTTTGACCCTGCCCCCGCGCAACATGACGATTGAGTGTTCCTGCAGGTTGTGGCCAACGCCCGGGATGTAGGCAGTGACTTCTTCGCCATTGGACAGGCGGACTCTGGCGATCTTGCGCAGAGCGGAGTTCGGCTTTTTGGGCGTAGTGGTAGTCACTTTGGTACAGACACCGCGCTTGAAAGGACTGCCCTTGGGCATGTCTTTTTTGCGGCGGGTAAGAACATTTTGCACGAGCAGTAGCGAAGGAGTTTTGGACTTCTTGGCTTTGCGGGTGCGACCCTTGCGGATCAATTGGTTGATAGTGGACATAGATAGTAATAACTACTAAATAATTAAAAAGACGAATGACTGGTAAAAGACAGCGAGGATATTGAATATTAAATATTTAATATTCAATATTTAATATCTTCTTGTAGATTACCAATAATTATATTGTTAACAAAAACTCAATATATTGACGATGATTTTGGTTTTTGGATAAAAAAATATAGGCCAAAAATATGGGGGTCAACTCCACCCCATATATTTTTTCTATTGCCTCATAGTTATTTAACACTAATTGGGCTGTTGTGTCAATAAACATGGATATAATTTATTATTATTTAATTAATTGGGGCTAAAATAAGCCTTTTATTTAATATTTTTATTATTCGAGCTTGACAAGTATTTATAATTATGTTATGGTAATATGATTATTAAAAATATGCTCTTTTGAATAAATTAACTCATTCCTCTTTTGAACTAGGGGTAAACTGCAAATTTGCCTAGTTCGGAAAAGTAACAGCCACCGTGGAAGAATTATTATTATCTTTGATAATTATTTTTCGCCCGCAATGGCTCTGCTACTCTTCCCTACTTACCCAGTCTACCCCTAATTCAAGTGATGAATTTAGGGGCGTTTTAATTTAGTGGGTTCATAGATGGAATAGACTCTATCTATGAGCTCAATAAAATGAGCTGGATCTTTGACAATTAAATATCAACAAATATTACTGGTTCAATTTTGGTTTTAAAATAAAAAAGAACCTCCCAAGGGATTCTTTTTATTAACTTGCAAACGATAATGTGATTAGCCGGAGGGCGGCGGAGTCGAACCGCATACGTTGATTAAAACGTACCTGCTGTGTATCAAACAGTGGCCAGCCCAGCTGACTTCACCCTCCCCGTTGCCCCCGGCAACTTAATTATACCATAAATGAAACAATCCCCTAGTTTTAGCTAGAGAATTGTTTATTGGTACGTTGTTCGTATGCGGTACTGTTTGATACACAAAATCAGTATAACATAATTTAAAAAAATGTCAATCATTTATCCACAGCGCAAAAATCCACTATATTTACTTAACTCGCTTAATTTACTTAATTTACTTATTTAAACCAAGACTGAACCAGTAATTACTCCCGCCGAATCGGCGGGTAAGCTCCTAACCCTCAAAATTTTAATTTGGGATTTATATGTTTTTTAATATAATTTTTAATTTTTATATAAAAAATAATTAACTGTTGAAATCATATTAAGAAAATCCCTCTGATGAGGGGAAAGGAACGAGTTATGAAATGGTATTGGATTTTGTTAATCCTGGCCGTGGTGGTCGGGCTGGTGTTTGGCGCTCTGGCGCTCACCGGATTTTTCGGCGGGAGTGGCAAGAAAGATGGCCCGCCAATCCCCCAGGGCCACGGAGCCGTGGCGCTCGCTGATTCTCTGGCGAGTACGCCAGCGGTCGGTGACACGACGGCGACTAAAATCGCCAAGGCCAAGGCCGATTCCAAAGTCGAACCGCCCAACAATAAAACTACGCTGCCCCCAGCCAAAAGTGTCTGGGCAAAAATCTGGGAGGTTGTGTGGCCAATCCTAAAATGGCTGCTGATTATTGTAGCGGCCGTTGGACTAATTGCGTTGATTGGGTGGGGTGTAAAAAGTGGGTTGTTCGATAAGGGTGGGAAGGCGCATTGGCTACTCTACCCATTGGCGGCTATCTGTTTTTTAGTGGCCGCATACTTTGTGCCGAGCTCACCTGTTAATACGTCGATGATTCTCGCCATCATGGGTTGCTTTTCCTGCTCAATGGCGCGGAATTACAAAGACGCACAAAAATTCACCAGCGATGCTGCCAAGTTGGGTAGATATTGGAAGGCTCGCCTGAGTCTGCCGATCCTAAAAATCTATGCCTTCCTGGCGATTATCTGGCTGGCGCTGATAATCGGAACCTATTTAAAGCAGAAAGGAGCCCCGCTATGAGTCAGGGCAAGCAACAACAAGGCGGGGGTAAGGGCAAGAATAAAGGCCCGAAATCTCCGGTGACTCTCGACTTTGAGTTTGGCAGTGCGGTAAAAATCGACACTTACCAGATTCAGGTTCCGGTCAAGATCAAAACCCGCATGGGTCAAAATCCCAAAGCGGGTTGGCTGTTGAAGTCGGTTCGCATCAATACGAATATCGTCGCTGAAAACAGACAGACTGATGACCACGGCGAATGCGACATTGTTTTCCCCTGCCACCAAGATGTGAAAGCCCTGCTTGTTTCTGTCGAATTCGACAACGGCAAAGGCCAGGCGTCTTGCACGACCGATAAGCGACACGAGATTCCGTCGGTCGGTCGGAAAAAGGTGGCAAAGCTCGAAGTGAAAAACTTCCCCGTTGCCGGCGCGAACAACGAGCATACAGTCATCGTCTTTTTTAAAGACAAGGACGACGCGCTCGTCGGTGAATCAGAGATTGAGGCTTTTTCATCCTTGGGTATCGAGTTAAAGGAAAACAATGGGAAGAAAATTAAAGGTCCCAAACTCAAAGCCGACAAAAACGGCAAGGCTGTGTTCAGAATTAAGACAGACCAGAAACAACAGCAGGTCGTGTTGATTTCTGACACGGCTGTGCAGGAAATAACGTTATATTACAGTTAGGAGAAAAAAATGAACGCAATATTGAAATTCTTGTCGGACTTCCTGTCGTCGCTTATGGCTGATTACACAGCCAGAGCCACTACGGGCGGTCCGGGTCACGGCTCAAGCGGGAAAAGCGGCCATCCCCTGAGTATGCTGGCCACGCTCTTCGGTGGCTACTTTAGCGCTCAGGACGAGGGGGCTTTTTGGACCGCATGGCAAAAGCTGGCGCCCCCATATGGCCAAATTATAAATGACTGGATGGCCACCCTCAATTCTTACCAGCGGCGGGTGTTCAGAATCACAGTCGCGGCGGTATACGATAAAATGGGCGAAGCGCAAGCAATTGCCAATCTCACTAACTTCGCCCAATTGGACGATACCAAAAGGGCAAATCTAGCCCAGAATTTTCATCTGGTGGCCAAGGAGATTAACTGGGACAAGATGAAGGGCAAGGCGATCGACCTCGCTGGTTGGTCCCTGCAACAAATCAGTGAAATCCTTGACAAGGCTATCAAGGGTGGAAAGGTGGCGACGGAAGCTGTTTGGAAACAGATGGCCAAGATACCGCCTGCCCTCGAAAAGGCCAGCAAGGAAGTCAAGAAAAGCGCAAAAGCGGCTCACGCGGCGGCGAAAAAATTAGACCACGATACGGCGGTAAAAATCAAAAAAAATACCGACCGTCTGAAAGAAGAACTCGAATTTTTATAGAGGTGACCGAATGAAACTGACGAAAAAAAATCTGGCGATCGGCGGTATCCTTGCCAGTATCGTGTTGCTTTTTATTAACAACACGGAATCTGGCGAAGCGTTGGCTGAGAATATCAGGACTCGCTATGAACTGGCAACTCGCAGAGCCAGAAACAGACTGCGGGTGTTCGGAATATTCGAGGCTATAATGCTTATAGCCGCTTTGATTTCGTTTAGAGCCGGAATGTGGGAGCAGGGATGCTGGCTTGTTTTTTTCCTCTTACTCCCGTTTTTGGCCTCAATGTTCTTTATCAGGGCCGCGTTCCCCAGCTCAGAAGGAGTTATAAAAGGGATTGCTATTCCTATATTCATGCTCCTTGATGTCCTTCTGGTCGCAATTTTGGCCTTGAACCCCGGCGAGGTAACCTATGCCACCCTGGCGTTGTCCTATTTGATGATTATCAAGTTGGGCTCCGACCTAGGGATGATCACCGGAATCTTCACAAACCGACCGTACATTTTAACGTTTTGGTCGGCGATCCTCGTGCTGATCTTGGGGCTTGGGCTCCGACTCAGTGCCTACGACGTGGAGATCGTGAACCATCTAAACTCTCGCAAGAGAGATAATCTGAAGGGAACTATTCAGATGGTGACGGTAACTCATGACATCAATCCCTATCGTCTGACTGAGAATGAGATAACGGAAATCGTCCAGGAGGGATACGACGGTGGCAGGGCCAAATTGAATCGTTTTATCGGCTGGAAAACTGTCGACACGACCATCACGGCTGGGACTACGCTTGCTGTGTGCAAGTGGGTCCAACCTGTCATTTCGATGTCTGGCGTAACTAACGTTGTAGTAATTACAGCCGGACCGAATGGTGATTTTAATTTGGCTGGCTCTGACTCCAAAGAGTTAGCCGGGCAGATGTTCCTTGTTCCATTGGGTTATACTAGCGAGGGTGGAGATTACCAACAGCCAAGGAAGAAAGTGGAGCAAGATTCACAAAAATCCGCCCTAGCCTCTGCCCCTCCGCCACCGATGGCGGTAATACCAATGGCACCAACTGAGCAGTCGATGCCTAGACTAACAAAGACTGGTGATCGGCTGGTGGTTGTCAACGCTGGGTTGAGAGACTTTCTGTTCGCCCGGGTTGATTCTCTCGGCCGGTCAGTGCAGACATTCACCATCTCGCCGGCCATAACCCGATTCGACCGACCGGCTATGGGTCCGAACGGGATCAGTGTTGATTTCCGCTCCCTAAACGGACAAGGGTTGGCTATCAAAGATTCCGCTGGAGTTTTCTATGTGAATTAAAACAAAAAAGAAAGTGAGGTGAAAAATAAAAAAGCGCCATTCGGGACAAACCTGATCGGCGCTTTTCATTTTCCTAAAAAATATATTTAGCCAGTAGTGGCACCCTGAAGAATATCAAAGATATAACTCAAGATAACATAAGCGCCCATAGAAACAGCCACGCCAAGCACGGCGTAAATCATCGTGTCTTTGGCTTTCTTGACCTGCTCGGGATTGCCGGAAGATGTGAGAAACATAAAACCAGCATAAACAAAAGTGACTAGAGCGCCCACACCGACAAAAGCTAAGAGCGCGCCGATCAATCTGGCCCAAAGCTCGCTCGGATCGCCTTTTAAATTAAGCGGATCAGTCAGACAGATTTGACCAGAAGTACAACCACTACTATTGTTTGTTATTGTGGTACACTTCGACATGCCATTAAATGTCGCGTTACTTGTGCAGTATGTAGAACAATCAGTTTCACTGGGAAAATTTTGTGTCTTTTGATCTTTACCGGTACTGGCTAGATAACACCAACATTCACATTCGGCCAGGGCTGGTGTGGCGAGGAGGAATGAATAGGAAAAGAGGAGAAAGAAAAGGACGAGAAAGATGGGGAGTTTTTTCATAAGAAAAAAATAAATGAATTATGATTTCCGCCAGAGGCGGACAAGTATGATTTATGATTTAAGAATTTTCGGTTGATTGTCTTCTCGCTGATCAATAATTCCCTGGTTCAATCGAAGCCCCGCCTAGACCGCGCAAGCGGGGCAGGGACGATTGAACCAATGCTGTAGGTATATGTTTTATTATACAACAAAAAGCATTTTGAGACAAAATAAATCCAGCACTCTGATAGGGTGCTGGATAAAATAGGGGCTATCCCCTATTATCGATATGGGGGTTAATTAAGCTGATTTTAGTTCTAAAACCTTGAGCCTATCTTCGTGATCATACAACTTGACGTCGTGCTGTTTATAACTGGCAGTATGACTGACTGTTTCTACTAATATCTTGTCCATCTTTTTGGAAAGCTGGTCGTTGCTGGTTAAAATCTCATCTTTGACTTGGGTCATTTCCTGTCTTAAACTATTTTCCATATTGCTCATCCGATTATCTTGCTCTAATTCATGGTCCTGCAAAGCGCCGACTTTGTCTTGGAGTTCGCTAATCTGACCAGACATAATATCCAATTTTTCCCCAATCGGAACGATGACTTCTTTTTTAAGAATATCAGTCAAGATTTCCCTCGTTATTGGCTGTTGATCTTCATTGTTCATATGCTTTTATTTTAGAACCAATTTTATCTTTGGTCAAACATGTTTTATTATACAACAAAAGCCTGACTCTTGCCAAATAAAATTTTTATGTTAGAATATAAACAATGTTTGGAGCGGTAGTTCAGCTGGTTAGAATGCTGCCCTGTCACGGCAGAGGTCGCGGGTTCGAGTCCCGTCCGCTCCGATTAAAAAATCACCTTTGAGGGTGGTTTTTTAATTTAATCATTAATTGCCAGCTGTTTATTGTTAACTGTTTTTTGTTGATTGTTTTTCCCGCCATTTCCAAAAATATTTCAACCAGGAAATAATGTGGATCCAAGTCATCTTGGAGAAAATATCAGATACCCGACGGCTGCCAGCCGAGAGGCGGTGTGGCAAGTGGATGACACTCACGAGCGGATAATACCAGACCGAGAATTTATTTTGCCAGAGCCGGCGACAGAGATCCGTGTCTTCGAGAAAAAGAAAAAAACGGCGATCAAATAAGCCAACGGATTCCAAAGCGGAACGGCGAGCCAAAAAACAACCGCCCAAGACCCAATCAACTGTCAGGGGTTGGCCCAAATCGGTATCGCGATAAAGAAAATAACTAAGATGCTTTTGGCCTTTGGGGGTCGCTCCAAAAAAAGTGCGGCGATAAATAAAAGTCGAAAACTCTGGCCAGCGATAACAGGTTTCTTGGCGGGTGCCATCAGGGCTTTTAATTAATGGTCCGACTAGACCAGCGTCTTTTTGTTGATCCATAAAATCGACCAGCGCCTCAAGCGCCTTTTGATTCAGGGTAATATCGGGATTGGCAATGAGGACATATTCGCCCTGGGAATTTTCTATACCTAGATTGTTGCCCCAACCCATACCGACATTTCTGGGACTCTGAATAAATTTGACCACAGGAAAATCATTTTTGAGCATCCTCCCGGTCCCATCATCGGAAGCATTGTCGACTACGATAATCTCCCAGGCCCAAGGAAATTTAAAAGCAAGCACTCCTTTGAGGAAGTACTTGAGCAGATTGCGGGTCTTGTAATTCAGGACAACAATGGATAACTTCATTTTAAAAATTTTATTTACCAAGCAATCAAGCACCAAGCTCCAAATCCAAAGCACAAAATAAATTTCAAGCATCAAGATCTAAAATATTTGTAATTTGTGATTTGAAAATTATTTTGTGCTTTGTGCTTGATTATTGATGCTTATTTATCTCTCACATCTTGATTTATTTAAACCACTGTCTTATTTCCTCCGCCCGGACGGTTTTGAGCCGCATATTCACTCCCCTTCTCTGCCTGATATTTTTCCAATTATTAAGGATAAAGCCCCAGCTCGAAAAAAAGTGGCCGACCTCAAATATTAGCACATAAACAAATTTTTTCAACTCATAGCAAATAATTTGGGGGGCATGGCGCCAAAAATTGGCCGAGAGCTCATTTTTAAAGAGCAATATCAGATGATTTTTGTAGGAGTGAAAGTTGACTAGTTTTTCTTTGGAACGGCGATAATTAATGGTAGCCAAATGGCTGTTTTGGCCAGAACGGGCGCGACGGTGATGCCAACCCTTGGCTAATGGAACATAGACGGCTGAATAACCGGCCAAACGCAAGCGCCAAGCGAGATCTATATCTTCCTGATACATAAAAAAATTCTCGTCAAAATACTCATCGCCAAATTTGATCTTTTCCAAAGCAGAACGTCTGAGCAATAAACAAGCGCCACTGATACCAAAAACTTCTTCCTTGGCTTCATACTGGCCACGGTCTATTTCTCCGGCGCCCCGATCAATAAAACGCCGGTTTTTAAAAGTTGTCAGCCCGCAGGAATCAAGGATATTTGTTTTTAGGGGACTAACCAAAAAGCCTCCTTCGCTTTCAAAGTCTAGACGATATAATTTTCCGCCAGCCGCCGCGAGATTTTTATCAGTATCAAGTTCTTTGACCAAAATCGATAAAAAATTATCAGCTAAAATCAAATCTGGATTCATGATCAGTATATAGTCTCCTCCGGTCGTTTTGATGGCCTGATTCCAGGCGCGCGCCAAACCTATATTGTTGATATTGCGCAAAAGATGGACGGTGGGGAAACTCTCGCGAATAGTATTGACTGTTTTGTCTCCCGAAGCATTATCCACTACAAAAACATCCGGGGACTGACCAGATTCTGACCAATAGGTTTGCGCCAAAACACTGTCCAAAAAATAGGGCAGATATTTCATGGAGTTGTAGGTGACGATGCAAACTGATACTGACATGGTTAATAATCTTAAAATCGAAATTTTAAATTTTAAAATAAATATCAATTTTAAAGCCCAAAACAACTGCCCAATGCTTTCCTATTGGTTTAACCAGATTGGTGATTTTAATATTGGGATTTGAGATTTTAAAATTATTTTAAAATTTGAGTTTTAAAATTTAAAATTCTTTGTTCGGCTTGTGATTATAATCCAAAAAAATAGAAGCAACAAGGATAAACCCAATCCCCAAGGGGTGATTGAGATAAGGAGTAAACATATTGACGGCCAGGAGAACGATAAGGGCGAGGAACAGACCGAGGGGGAAATTACTGATTACTGATTCTGAATTTTGAGAATTGGCATTTAACTGGAAAGTAATCTGCTGCCAAAGCGCTCTTAGTAACTTATATATTAACAGCAAATAAACAAAAAAGCCAAACAAGCCTATTTTTAAGATTAAATCCAAATAACTCCATTCAAAAGCGTAGGTAGTGAATTCACCAGTACCGCCGGCCGTAGCCGGGACAACGCGCGGATCAACGCTTAGATAAGTGACGGTGGTGCCAAAGCCAGAACCAATAACTGGGTGATTGACAATGGATAATAATAACGGTTTTAACATATTCAGACGAGAAGAACCGGCGGCTTCCATTTCCGTGGCTCGCTGGCCTAGACTAGCAACTAGATTAGTATCCACTTTGGGCGGAGCATAGACAACAGTAAAAATAAGGACGAGAGACAAGCCGCCAACCACCAATAGGTTCAACAAATAAGAGCTAATTTTTTTCAGACCAGTTTTGAGATTGATCGCGTAAAAACCCAGACCATAAACCAATAGACAAAGCGAGATAAATAACCCTAGGGCAAAACCGACCCAGAAAGAACGCGAAAAACTGATAATGACCACGCTAAAGCAACCAGCCAGGATAAAAGAATAATATTTTAAAAAGAGATTCTTGACATACGGTAAAAAAATAAAAAAGGCAAGCAGGCAATAGATTTGCGACTGGAGAAAAATACGGTAGAAGTTGCCTTTGAATTGGGTTATCTCCCCTATTTTGGTATCACGTACCCAGCGATAAAATTCGGGCAAGGCCCAGATAAACTGGTGGCCAAAAACATAAAAAAATAAAAGGGTTTTGAAAATCAACCAAACCAGACAGGCCAGAGAGACGCTTTTTAGAGCGCGCCAAAACTTATCATCTTGAGTCACACTAACGAGCGGCAGAAGATAAAGAAAAAATAGCCAATTATTGAAATCCAAAAAAACATTACCAAAATCATTACCGCGGATCAGCCCCCAGACAAAACCCCAGATAAGGATGATGGCCAAAAACAAATAATCCTTAAAGAACCGGAAATTTTTGAGTTGATGCCAAAAATTAATAAAACCGCCAAAGCGCATGATATGGATGGCCCAGGAGAGCATTACAACCATAAAAATTCCCAAACGGATGGAAATGATGTTCGCGCCCTGGCCGAGGCTCAAAGAGAATAGATAACCATGCGAACCGATAATCAGCTCGCCAAAGGCAATAAGCAGGCCGGAAGACAAATTTTTTAAAGACAAGGCTAGGACCAGGAGGAGAATAATAAAAAAGCAAGCAACATTAAAAACTGGAAAAATCCAGGTCCACAGGGAGAGGAGCTCGAGGAGAAAAATAAACAAAATTGTACGCCGGAAAAGGGACATAAAAAATTAAAAATCAAGGTGCTTGTCTAGAACAGACAAATAATTAGTAATATTTTTTGATAATTTTTTT
>DAOOPA010000031.1:0-10846 GCA_035388025.1 bacterium | reverse complement strand
AATACATAGGCATAATTACAGCCACAGCCATACCCCCAACACCCAAGCCCAAAAACAAGATCAAAATTGGCTCTATAATTGAAGGCAGGGTCTCCATCACTTGATTTATATCCTCTTCATAAAATTGCGCCACCTCGTCAAGCACTTCCTCCACTGCGCCCGACTCTTCGCCCACCTTGAGCATCTGAATCACCGTCGGAGAAAATAATTTTGGATAAGCTGACAATACCTTGTTTATTTGCAAACCCTTGGCGATCTTCTGCGAAGCGTCAACTAAAACCGCCCGATAATAAATATTACCGACCACCAAAGAAGTTATTTTCAGAGTCTGCACAATGGGAATGTCAGTTTTTAAAAGCGAAGAAGCTGTCCGGCAAAAACGGGCCAAATTTATTTTTTTAACAATATTGGCCATGATCGGCAATTTTAAAAATAACTTATGAAAAAATCTTTTTCCCGGCTGGCTCCGATAGAATTTTATGAACAAAAATACAAAAATAAATAAACTGCCAGCCACCACGACTCCATGGCCGGTAATAAATTTGCTGACATTGATAAGAATCCGCGTCGGCAAAGGTAATTGGGCTCGAAACTCCTCAAAAATAGCAATCAACTTAGGAACCACAAAAATTATCATCGCCGTACCGATCCCGACCATTGCTATCAAAACCACGGCTGGATAAATCATAGCGCCGCGCACCCTGGAAATCAGATCATGATCCCGTTTCATTTGGGTGTGCAACCTCTCAAGCACCTGTTCCAAGTTGCCTGACAACTCGCCTGATTTCACCATATTAACAAAAAGATCGCTAAAAATTTTGGGGTATTTTTCCAACGCCTGGGAAAAAGACACTCCGGACTCCACCTCTCGCCAAACACTGTTAATCACCTCTTTGAAATATTTATTGCTTATTTGTTCGGCTACTGTTTGCAGCGCCGCTCCGAGAGACAATCCACCCTTGATCATGATGCGCAAATTTTGTACAAAAAAAATCTTATCACGCAAACTAATGCTGTGGAAAAATCTGTCTAAAAAAGATTTTTTAACCTTCTTACCCTCCTTTTGCTGCGATAATGTCTGCTCATTGTTGATTTGTCCGCTCCCCAAAATCATAACTCTATTTTAACCTATATATTTAATTTAAAAACAAAATATCTTGCTTCTTTATTTATTCCTTAGTCACCCGCATTATTTCCTCGATTGTCGTGATGCCATTTTTCGCTTTAATAAAGCCGTCTTCCAGCATAGTAATCATCCCGCCTTCTTTGGCTTTTCTCATTATCACTTCCGAGGAAGAATCTTTGAGCACCAAATCCCCGATAGTTGGCGTTACCTCCAAAACTTCATAAATGCCCATCCGGCCTTTATAACCATCCTTGCACTGGTTGCAACCCTTACCCTTATAAAATTCCAACTCTCGCCAGCTGACAGTCCCCTTGATCAGATTATTTCTTTTATAGACCTCCATGATATTTTTTAAATCAAAAGATTCTTCCAACTCCTTGATTATATCCGCCGATAATTTATATTTTTGAATACAATTTGGACAAATTCTACGCACCAGTCTCTGGGCCACGATGATATTCACGGTTGAAGCGATTAAAAATGAAGCAATCTTCATGTCTTGCAGTCTTGGCAAGGCTGTCGCCGCATCATTGGTATGCAAGGTCGCCAAAACTAAGTGTCCGGTCATGGCCGCGTTAATGGCAATATCCGCCGTTTCCGTGTCTCTAATTTCTCCCACCATAATAATATTGGGGTCTTGACGCAAAAAAGCGCGCAACCCTGACGCAAAAGTATAACCAATTTTGGGATTGACTTGTGACTGATTAACCCCCGCCATGCGATATTCAATCGGGTCTTCAATGGTTGTAATATTAACTCCCGGTTTATTAAGCATGTTCAAAATTGTGTACAAGGTCGTTGTTTTGCCAGAGCCGGTCGGACCGGTTACAAGAACCATGCCGTTTGGCTTTTCAATGTTGCGCCTGATGGCCGCCAGGGCCGTATCCTGAAAACCCAATTGTTCTAGGGTCAAAATCTTATTAGACTCGTTCAAAAGACGCATGACAATTTTTTCCCCGTCAAAAATAGGGATCACGGAAACACGAAAGGATATTTTGTAATCTTCCGTCTCAATCTTGAAACGTCCATCCTGCGGCAATCGGTGTTCATCAAGCTTTAAATTGGACAGTATCTTTATCCTTGCCACCAGACCCGGGTGTACTTTCTTGGGCAAAGTCATCACCTCGCGCAAAACACCATCCACTCGATAGCGAATAATTACCTCCTTCTCTCCTGGCTCAATATGAATATCGGAAGCCCCTTCAAAAATCGCGTATTCCAAAAGAGTATCCACGACCCTGACAATCGGCAAATCTTCGGCCATTTCTTTTAATTTTTCGTTTTCTTCGCCCTCACTCCCCTCCTGCTTGGTGATCTTTTCAAATTCCGCCCTCAGACTCCGATGATATTGCTTTAAAACGTTGGCGATTGAACTTGGCGTAGTGTAATAAATCTCCAATGGTGCCTCTATTTTCTTTTCCAAAAAAGCAAAGGTCTGCAAGTCGGTCGGATCTAGGGTCGCCACTCGAAAAACATCTCCCTTTTTATCAAAAGCCACCACGCTATGCGATTGGGCGATTGGCTCTGGCACCACCTGAAGAATATCTTTTCTGATCGTTTCCGTAGACAAGTCCACAAAAGGCACGCCCTTAATCTTGGCGATTTTACCAAAAACCTCCTCTTCCTTGGCTAACTTTTCTTCTAATAGATAATCCAGAAGCGGCGTGTCTTTGGTTTGAGCTTCTTTATTAAATTTATTAATTTCCGCCGGTGATAAAATTTTTGTCGCCGTTAGGTCTTTAATGAATTCACTCTCGTTGATCATATTTATTTTATTTTAAACTTTTTCAATTTTATTATAACACAAAACATTTAAATCAACCAACCAACCGCCGGACTGCCTTAACAAATTATTTGTCCTCTTGTCTCGCCCCTGCTTCCTCCTCATTTTATAACTCCGAATTAACCGCTTAATCCCCAATTTAGCCCGTTGATCCTGCGACCTCTATTTCCTCTCTTGCCTTATTCTATTGATTTTTATATAATAAAATTATCTTTATGTTTTTCCCCTCTTTGCGCAACAGCCTATTTCTACAAGATAAAATAGTGAAAGTTTGTCTTTTGTGTTCCCTTTTTTTGACGGCTATCTACTTCTTCCTGCTTTACCGCGGCATTCAACCTCAAGTTGAACCGCTCTATCTCCGCTATTCTATCTACTTTGGTGTTGATCTGATCGGCCCTTGGTGGTCGGTCTTTTTATTGCCTTTTACTGGTTTGGTGATTTTTGTTATCAATACCCTCCTGGCCCGCTGGCTCTTCCTGAAAGCAAATATCATTTCCTATTTTTTATTGTTTACCTCGCTAGCTATCCAATTTTTTCTAGCGATTATTTCCGTTCTCATTATTCTTTTAAACTCCTAAAATATGAATGAACTGTATCTGATAAAAATACTTATCCTCTCCACTCTCTCCTTTGTGTTGGCTTTTCTTTTGACTCCTCTACTCACTCATTATTTATATAAATATAAACTTGGTAAGTCTATCAGAAATACCGGTGCCACTCCGATCTTCTCATCTCTGCATGAACACAAGGGCGGCACTCCGACCATGGGCGGCATTCTTATTTGGTTCACCACCCTTATTTTGGCGCTTTTATTCTTCTATTTGGATTATTTATTTCCCGATACTGGTCTCGGCTTTCTAAATTTTCTTACTCGCCCGGAAACAATCCTACCTCTTAGTTGTCTAGTCGCCACGGCTCTGGTTGGTTTAGTTGATGATTTTATTGACATTCGCAGTCAGGGCAAAGGCGGACTGCGGATGAAGCACCGACTGCTTATCTATACGGTCATCGCCGCAGTGGGCGCTTATTGGTTTTATTTCAAACTCGGTTGGGATATTTTTCACGTTCCTTTTGTCGGCGATCTCTTTATCGGCGGTTGGTACATTCCGATTTTTATTTTTGTCATCGTGGCTACTGCCTTCTCGGTCAATGAAATTGATGGCCTGGACGGACTAGCCGGCGGCACCCTGTTGTCCGCCTTTGCCGCTTTTGGCGCTATCGCCCTGATACAGGGTAAAACAAATCTAGCCGCCCTGTGCGGCGTGATTATTGGGGCGCTTTTGGCCTTTCTGTGGTTTAATATCAACCCCGCCCGTTTTTTTATGGGCGATACCGGCGCTATGGCTCTTGGGGTCACTTTGGGCATCGTTGCCATGCTCACCAATCAAGCGCTCCTACTCTTGGTTATCGGTTTTCTCTTTGTGGTTGAATCCTTGTCTGTTATTTTACAGATGCTCTCCAAAAAACTCCGCCACGGCAAAAAAATATTTCTCTCTTCTCCCATCCATCACCACTTCCAAGCCCTCGGCTGGCCCGAAACCAAAATCGTCATGCGTTTCTGGGTTATCTCCTGCGTTACTTCCATCACCGGTATTATCATTTTTCTCTTAGACAAAGGAGTATAAAAAATTAGTAATTAGGTTAATTAGGAATTTATTTTATGTATCTTGACCTCCACACTCATACCCTCGCCTCTGACGGCCGCCTCACTCCCACCCAACTCGTCAAAAAAGCCAAAAAGTTGGGTTTTTCATATTTAGCCAAAACCGATCATGATAATGTCAACCTGATGGAAGAATTTTTGACCGCCGGCAAAAAATTTGGGGTTCATACTATTTCTGGCATGGAGATTTCCAGCCGCTATCTAGGAAAATCCCTGCATATCGCCGCTTTGGGTATTGATTACCAAAATAAAAAAATAAATTGGTACGCCCAAAAATGTATCACCGCCAGAAAAAATAGGGGCCTAAAAATGGCCGCCAAACTGCAAGCCAATGGCTGGCAGATCAAAAAATCAGAATTAAAGCGCGTACTCTTGGCCCGTCCGCATATCGCCCTCTCGATGATTAATCATCCCAAAAACAAAAAACGCCTCCTTCAAGAATTCGGCGTTATCCCTGACTTCTCTACGTTCATCAGAAAATATCTAGCCAAAGGCCGTCCCTGTTTTGTCCCCAAAAAATATTATCTCAAACCGCTCCCAGCTATCAAAATGATTCATGGCGCCGGTGGTCTGGCTATCATCGCCCACCCCTTGTGCAAAACCAAAGAATTTAGCTTCAGCCGCGCGCATCTTTTAAAAATAATAAAAAATCTGCCCTTTGACGGACTGGAAGTCTACGGCCGGGAAAATACCCATGCGGAAACAATTTATCTCAAATCTCTAGCCCAAAAATATCATTTACTCATTAGCGCCGGCTCTGACTACCACGGCTATGATCAAGCATATCCAATGGGTATCGTCTACCACGGTCGCCTTGTCGAGGAATCTGACTGCCAGGAATTGATTTATAAACTCTGTTTGCGCCAGCCATAGAACAAAAAAGACGGCCAGAAGATTTCTTCTGGCCATTTTTTGCACATTAGAAGATGAAGACAATCCAATCGGGCTCCCGCCTAAAAAACTTGCCCAATCGGACTTTCAACAGTTCCTTTTTAATAAAATAGCCAAAAATATGCCCACAATGAACACACTTCGTTTTTTTGTTCACCCCCTCTTTTCGCCTTAAAATATATTTCCTTAAAAGAATTCTCGCTTCCCGAACCAGCAATTCTCCCCACCTTGAGGTAGAATAAATATATTTTATTACTGGTTCGAGACCCCAAAAATAAAATGACTGTTCGTCATAAACATTTACATGACCATCCAGCGATGTGTCGCTACCGCAACTCGGGCATCGAACAAATATCCTCCTTTCTTTATAAGGAACCGTAACTACAACCCATTTCCCTACCCTTACCAGCTCAGCAAAGGCCCCCTTCCATTTTTCAATGTGTTCCAAAACTTCAAGGCAAAATACCACCTCGAACTGCCCATCCCTAAAAGGCAATTGTCTCACATCACCGCGAAGCGTATTTGGTGCCGGGCCGACTACTTGCCGGTCAATGTTTATCACCTTTATCCCGTCGCTAGCCAGCAAACTAGACAAAGTGCAGCTGTTACAGCCAGCGTCAAGCACTAATCCGTTACTAGGAATGACACCAGCCCTTACAGCAATAGCAAGCGTCCTTTGCAACCGCCGTAATCCCCTAGACGCAATACTCTTTTCCATAGCCGTCTCCTTTTTATAATCTCTTTATTTTTTATATTTTCTATTTTTTACCCGATTAAACATCTAAAAACACTACCACTTTTACCCCCGAACGTCAATACCAAAAAACCGGGCTTTTATAGCCCGGGCTTTATTCTTAAATCCTAAATCTTAAATCATACTTCCCTAACTTTCTATTTCTTCTTTTCTCCCAATTTCTGCCACACGACCAAGAGTGGCGAAGCTATGAATATAGATGAATAGGTGCCAAAGAATATTCCCAGCATCAAAGACAAAACAAAAATTCTGATTGATTCTCCACCAAAAAAATACAAGAAAATCAAAGTCAACATAGTGGCAAATCCGGTATTGATCGACCTTGCCATAGTCTCATTGATACTCCGATTGACCGTATCTTCAAATTTCTCCCCAGCGCTGTGGAATAAATTTTCCCTAGTTCGGTCATAAACCACAATCGTATCATTGACCGAATAACCCAAAATAGTCAAAAGCGAAGTCACAAAAAACATATCCAACTCATAACCCAAAAAATGTCCCAAAGCTGAAAATATGCCCATCACGATAGTCAAATCGTGTATCAAAGCTATTATCGCTCCAACGCCGTACTTCCAAGATTGCACCGGCCTGGAAACCTTGCGAAAAGCCAAGGCAATATAAAGAATAATAAACAATGAACTCAAAAGTAGCGCTGTGATTGCCTTGTTCTTGAGCTCGTTGCCCACCACTGGCCCGATAGATTCAAATTTATTTTCCACTACCTTGTCGGCTCCAAAACTATTTTTCAAAACCGCGAAAAGTTCTTGGTGTTCCTCTTCGTTCAAACTCTTGGTTCGCAGTACAATCTCCTTGTCACCAGCCAGCTGAACCTGTACATCCTCAATGCTGGCTTGTTCAAACACGTCCCTCACCTGGCCGACATCAGGCCGGCTATCGTTAAAGCTGTATTCCGCTAGAGTGCCCCCGGCAAAGTCAATCCCCAATTTCAAGCCCCATAAAGACAAAGCGATAATCGCCGCCACAAACAAAACCAAAGATATTATGAAAAATATTTTTCTTTTATAGACAATTCTCAGCATAAAAATAAAAGTTATCAACTATTTATTGGATTTTTTCCCTCGCCATATCAGCCAGCGCTGGCCTTCAATCAACTTCGCCGGCAACAGCCTCATAAAGCTTCTGGTTACGATTATGGCTGTGAACATGGAAATCAATATACCAATAGACAAAGTAATGGCAAAGCCTTTCATTACGGAAGTCCCTACCCATATCAAAATACCACAAGTAATCAGGGTGGAAACATTAGAATCAACAATGGAAGACCAAGAGCGCTTGAATGCTTCTTCTAGCGCACTGCCAAAACCACGGCCACGCTGTAATTCTTCTTTCAGGCGCTCAAAAACAAGCACGTTGGCATCTACCGCCATACCCACGGATATAATGAAACCCGCTATGCCCGAAAGGGTCAAAGTAACATTCAATAGGCGATAAGAGGCCATTGAAATCAAAGCGTAAATCATTAAGGCTAAAACAGCGATCAGTCCGGGTAAACGATAATATAAGATGATAAACACAGCAATCGCCAACAACCCCCACAGTCCGGCTACCAAACTCTGCTCCACCGACTTCTGTCCGAGCGATGGCCCCACTGTTTTTTGAGAAATAAGATTAATCGGCACGGGCAAAGCCCCGGCATTGAGTTTTTGAACCAAATCTTTTGACTCTTTCAAATTGAATCTGCCGGTAATCACCGCCTTGCCGCCGGTAATTTTTTCATTGACGGTCGGCACGGAAATCGGCTCGCCATCCAGATAAATCGCCACCGGCTTACCGACGTTTCTAGCGGTGATCTCCTCAAAAAGTCGCGCTCCCTCATCATCAAATTCCAAACTCACTTGCGGCTCGCCGGTACTCTGAGTGTATTGTACTGAAGCGCGCTTCAAATTTTTGCCTGACAACTGAGTATTGGACCACTGGTCAACCGGAGGCACCATATCCTTTGCTGTTTTGATCGCGATCAAAATATGCGCGGACAAAACCTCTCTATTATCCACTGCCACCGCTGTTGTCGTACCATTTATTGTTGCTGTCGCCTCTCCTGATTCCGCCTGTCTTTCCTCTGCTTTTTTTATAATATGATAACCAAATTGGGTTTTCACCGGAACAGCCGTGATCTCTCCGGGCTTCAAATCGTCAAATATTGTTTTCTCAAACTCGGGCACAAAAGTCCCCTTGCTCGCCCAACCCAAATCGCCTCCGTTATCTTTGGAGCCGGCATCTTCAGAAAATTCCCTAGCCAAATTGCCAAAATCTTCCCCGGCCAAAGCGCGCTGACTGATTTCCTCCGCCTTTTTCTTGGCCGCTTCATTATAATCATCCATTTCTTTTTGTTGTTCAGCCGTCAATTTTATTTCCTCCCCGCTATAATCAATATTTTGCTCTTTAAATTCCAAAAGCGGCGTCTCCCCGATCATTTGAATCGCCTGATTGACGTCCTTTACCCCAGCCAGCTCCACAATCAAACGGTAACCGCCTTCTTGGGTCTTGTTGATTTGGACCAAAGGCTCAGCCACGCCAAAAGCATTCACCCGTCTCTCAATCACGTCTCTCACTCCAGCTACCGCCGAATCAGCGTCCTGACTGTCAATCTTGCTCGT
Source organism: bacterium (assembly GCA_035388025.1). Taxonomy (GTDB): domain Bacteria; phylum Patescibacteriota; class Patescibacteriia; order UBA2196; family GWA2-42-15; genus JAAZMX01. The sequence goes on along the minus strand of DAOOPA010000031.1, from coordinate 2,011 downwards.
ATCCGCTTGGTATAAAAGTTGCGTACCCCCTTTTAAATCCAAGCCCAAATGAAAATCAAATTTATTCCAAAAAGCCGCTCCGGGCATCCACTCTGGCACCGACCAAGTTCTCCCATCTTCTTTAACAGGTGAAATATGCCCGTCAAAAAGCACGGCCAAAATCGTTAAAATAATAATAAATACCACTGTTAATCCTGTTCTTTTTCTGGTTACTGCCATAAATTTTAGATAAAATAAAGTAAAATCCAAAAGGATTTCATCTTTATTAAGCATAAGATATCGCCCAATAATTGTCAAATTATACCCTTGATCGGAAATAGGCTATCGTTTGAGCCAAACCCACGGCTAGCTTTACCCGTGGTTCCCAGCCCAATTTTTGCCTGGCCAAATCAATGTCTGGCCGGCGCTGTTTGGGATCATCAACCGGCAGGGGTTTATATATGAGTCTGCTTTTTGAGTCCGTCAGCGCCACTGCCAATTTGGCTAATTCTTGATAGTAAACTCCTCCGGATTACCCAAATTTACCGGACCGGAAAAATTATCTACCGCCATCATCTTGACCAGTCCCTCAACCAAGTCAGACACATATTGGAAACTCCGGGTTTGTGAACCATCACCGTAAATAGTGATCTCCTCGCCTCGTAACGCCTGAGTAATAAAATTAGAAACCACTCGACCGTCATCCTTGGTCATCTTCGGTCCGTAAGTATTAAAAATTCTAACAATTTTTATATCTAAACCATATTGCCTTTGGTAATCAAAGCACAAGGTTTCCGCGCACCTCTTCCCCTCGTCATAGCACGCTCGGGGTCCAACGCAATTAACACTGCCGCGATAATTTTCATTTTGGGGATGCTCCGTCGGATCGCCATAAACCTCGCTGGTTGAGGCCTGTAAAATCCGGGCGCCATTTTTTCTAGCCAACTCCAAAACATTGGTCATCCCGACCACGTTGGCTTTGATGGTTTTGACCGGATCTTTTTGATAGTGGATCGGCGAAGCCGGACACGCCAAATTATAAATGCATTCCACCTTGCCGCCTTTATTTATAATTTCCGCCGGCAGTTCATCGACAATGTCATGCGTGATGACCGACAACCTTTGGTTGCCCAACAACGGCTGTAAGTTATCACGTCGCCCAGTAAAAAAATTATCCAACACTAACACTTGGTGGCCTTGGGCCAACAAATATTCACTAAGGTGGGTGCCGATAAATCCAGCTCCGCCAGTCACTAATATCCTCATACTGTTTTAATGTTTAAATTTTTAGATGCGTCAGCTTTAATATTTTCATGTTTTTATGTATACTAAATTATGATCATCATACCAAGATTATGTCTTCCAATCAACCCCCAAAAATTCTTTATCTCATCACCCTTTCGGAACTGGGCGGTGCCCAGAAATATGTTCTTGATTTAGCTACCAAAGCGTCAGCTGAAGGTTTTGATGTCTCTGTGGCGGTTGGTGGTCAGCCAGATGGCCAATTATTGACCCTCCTCTCTCGTTTTTCCATCTCCAGTTACTATTTACGGCGTTTACAGCGCCCTTTGAATCTGCGCTCTGATTTTCTGGCTTTTTTTGACATTTGCCGGCTACTGCGCCGCCTCAAGCCGGATATCGTGCACCTTAATTCCAGCAAAGCCGGCTCGCTCGGCGCTCTGGCCGCCAAATTATGCGGCGTTAAAAAAATTATCTATACCGTCCACGGCCTGGTTTTAAATGAGCCACTTTCCGCCCCCAAGCGCGTATTTTATTGGCTGTCAGAATGGTTTAGCGGACTTTTCAAAACGCGCTTCATTTGCGTTTCCGCCGCCGACCAGCAAGCGCTCCTGAAAAATAAAATATGCCGAGCCCGAAAAATTTCCGTCATTCACAACGGTCTTGATCTCGCCCAAATTAATTTTTGGCCACGCGCCGAAGCCCGGGCAAAGCTTTCCTTATTCGCCTCTCGCCAGATCAATGATGAAGTTTTCCTTGTCGGCACCCTGGCCAATTTTTATCCGGTCAAGGG
>DAOOPA010000030.1:0-10978 GCA_035388025.1 bacterium | reverse complement strand
TTTATTGAACAGGTTTCCGTCAACACCCGGAGAATTTTATTTTTAATGATTCCTATCTCTGTTTTTATGATTGCTTTTCGGGCGCAGATAGTCAGATTGGTTTTGGGTTCCGGCTCTTTTGACTGGGAGGACACTATCTTGACCGCGGAAGCTCTGGGCTATTTCACTATTTCTTTATTTGCCCAAGGCTTGATCCCGCTTTTGACTCGCGCTTTTTATGCCCTGCAAAACACCAGAACACCGGTATTAATCAGTCTTTTGGCGGTGGCTTTGAATATTGGCGCGGCTTTCGGTCTGGCTCCGACCATGGGAGTCGCCGGTCTGGCCCTGGCCTTTTCCTTGTCCAGTATTGTCAATTTGATCTTTTTGGTAGTAATATTGAAATACCGCTTGGGCGACTTGGAGGAAAAAAAAATACTGCTTTCCACTCTCAAAATTTCTGTGGCATCGCTCGGGGGCTTGGTTTGTATTCAGCTGGCCAAATATCTTCTGGCTAGTTTGGTGAATATGCAGACTTTCTTTGGCGTTTTGATTCAGTTTTTGGGCGCCGGTTCGCTCGGGATTCTGGTTTATTTATTGGTCAGTTTGGCGCTTGGCAGTGAGGAAATAAAAGATTGGCAAAAGAGATTCGCCAACAAATAATTTTTTATTATTAAATTGTTATATGGTCACATTGTTTAGGAATCAGATTGAAAACTTGAGGCTAGAGCAGGAGGAGACTCAGATAAAAAATAAACGAGATTTTTATGACCAGCATTCGTAATTTCTGTATTATCGCGCATATTGACCACGGTAAGTCCACTTTGGCGGATCGACTTTTGGAATTGACTGCTACGGTGGAAAAACGAAAAATGAAAGATCAAATACTGGATCAGATGGAATTGGAGCGCGAACGAGGCATCACTATCAAGCTGACGCCGGTGCGGATGGTTTACAAATATCGCGATCAGGAATACCTGCTGAACCTTATTGACACTCCCGGGCACGTGGATTTTACCTATGAAGTGTCCCGTTCCTTGGCGGCGGTAGAAGGCGCGCTACTCGTAGTGGATGCCACCCAGGGAATTCAGGCGCAAACGCTGGCCAATTTGTATTTGGCTATGGACCAAGGCTTGGAAATAATTCCAGTGATCAATAAGATTGATTTGCCGGCGGCGGATGTGGAAAAGGTCAGCCATGAGATAATGGATTTGATCGGTTGCCGCAAAGAGGAAATACTTTTGGTGTCAGCCAAGACCGGTCTCGGCGTAGAAAAAATATTAGAAGCGGTAGTAGAGAGAGTGCCAGCGCCCAAGGGTGAAAGCAATAAAAAATTGCAGGCGCTTATTTTTGATTCCAAGTTTGACGATTATAAAGGTGTCTTGGCTTATGTTAGAGTGATGAACGGAGAGATGAAAGCGGAAACACCTATTTATTTTATCGGGAGCGAATCAAAAAGCGAGGTGATCGAGACCGGTTATTTTCATCCCGAGATGAGAAAGACAGAAATATTAAAGGCCGGAGAGATCGGTTATCTGGCCACGGGATTGAAAAAGATAGATGACTGTAAAGTCGGTGATACCATTACTGATTGGCATGAAGAGGAAAATAATTATAAACAATATTCTTTGCCTGGATATTTGGAAGTGAAGCCAATGGTTTTTGCCGGTATTTTTTGCAAAGAGGGGAATGAATATCAACACTTGAGAGAATCATTGAATAAACTCAAATTAACCGATGCTTCCTTGTCATATGAACCGGAAGCTAGTCCGGCTCTGGGTTTTGGTTTCCGGTGCGGCTTTTTGGGCTTATTACACTTGGAAATTATTCAGGAAAGATTGAAAAGAGAATATGATCTGGATCTCGTGGTTACTGTGCCATCGGTGGCGTATAGAATCAAGAAATCAAGAAATCAAGAAATCAAGAAATCAAATCAGGACCAGGAAGGTTTTTCGGTAATTCATTCGCCGCAAGAAATGCCTAACGCGGGCGAAGTCGAAGAAGTCCAAGAACCTTGGGTCAAGGCCGATATTGTCTCACCCAAAGAATATCTGGGCGCCATCATGTCTCTGGTGGAGGAAAAGAGGGGAGAGTACAAAAATACCGAGTTTTTTTCAGGAGATTCCATTATTTTGCACTATGAATTGCCCTTGAGTTCCATTTTGGTAGACTTTTATGATAAACTTAAAAGTGTTAGCAGAGGCTATGCCACTTTGAATTACGAGTTTATCGGCTATAAAAAAGCCGAGGTGGAAAAGATGGATATTTTGGTGGCGGAAGAACCGGTAGAAGCTTTGGCGACGATTGTTTATAAAGATCAAGCTTATCAAATTGGACGCAAGGTAGTAGAGAGCCTGAAAGATGTTTTGCCTAAACAAATGTTTGAAGTAAAGATCCAGGCGTGCCTCGGTTATCAAAGTACAGGCAAAAACGCTGGGGGCAAGGTGATCGCTTCAGCCAAGATTTCCGCCATGAGAAAAGATGTGACCGCCAAGCTTTATGGGGGAGATGTTACTCGCAAAAGAAAATTATTGGAAAAGCAAAAAAAAGGCAAAAAGAAAATGCGTTCGCTCGGCAAAGTTGATATTCCTCCGGAGGCCTATCTGGCGGTATTGAAGAGATGACCCAAACCTGTCCCGAGCGAAGCCGAGGGAACCCATGTTTAGTGTCTGTTGTGTTAATTATAGTTCTGGGTTATCTAGTTGGGATCTCTCCGCTCCCCGCCTCTCGCGAGAGGCGGGGTCGGTCGAGACAGGCTTAACAAAAATTATTTTATGTCCAGAAAAAAAATCAAAACATGGTGGAAAATAATTTCAGCTTTAATTATTTTAAGCATGCTGATTTTTACTCTTAGCATGGCTTGGTAACCAAATTTTATGAAGTATAACTATCACGGGGGGCACACAATTTGGGAAAGATCCAGACGCTCCAAATTTTTGGTCGTTGCTCTTATTTTGGTTTTTATCTTCATGGTAAGAACGGTAGTCAAAGAGAAAAAAAATCAGAATAAGACTACCGGTAATATCAATGCCTTGGAACAAGAAATTGCCAAACTCCAAGGCCAGAATTCTGATTTGTCGAGTTTGATCGAATATTTACGGAGTGATGAATTTGTCGACCGTGAAGCCAGGGAAAAATTGAATATGCAAAAACCGGATGAAAAGGTGGTCTTGATCCCGGAAATCAAAAAGAATGGCGGACAAGTGGCTGGGGCGGTGGCGGTGACGGAAAAACCCAATTGGCAGTTGTGGCAAGAATATTTTTTTGGGGAGAAGTAGATCAAGTATTTAGTATAGAGTAAAAGATAGTTTTGGTTATTCAGTTGACGGGTTGCGGTTTATTGGCATATTTAGAATTTGAAATTTTATTGAAAATTATAAATTAAAAATTTAGTAATTTTACCCGCGGGTATCGTATAGTGGTAGTACGCGACCTTCCCAAGGTTGTGGCACGGGTTCGATTCCCGTTACCCGCTCCAAAAGTTTATAAATTAAAAAATATCATTAGACCGGTCATTTTTGGTTAATTTTAAAAATATGAAAAAAATATTAACCCGTAGCCTGGTTCATTCTTTGGGTGTCGTGATTTATATTTTGTTGGTTACCGGCTTGATGTCAAAGGCCAATGATTGGTTCGGTAAAGAGGATACGGCCTTGAGCGGCGCCGCGTTTCTCCTATTGTTCGTGCTGTCAGCCACGGTGGTGGGTAGTTTGGTTTTGGGCAAGCCGATTTTGTTATATTGGGACGGAGAAAAGAAAAATGCTTTGAAAATGTTGTTTTATACTAGCGGTTGGCTTTTTGTCTGGCTAGTGCTATGCTTTGTGGTGATTGCCCTTATTTAAATATGCTTGGTATTAAGAAGGTCCTCATGGTAAAAACAGTCAAGCTGGTTAGTCGGGGTGCGAAGATCGCCTTATCTTTATTTGTCGTACAGTTTTTGGGCGCCCTTGTTTATTTTTACTACGAAATCAAACAATCGCTGGCGATCCTAGGCGGGCCAGTCACCCAGACTTCCAATGATCTGATAACCTACCACTATCTTAAAATGATGCTTTTGGCTCCGATCGTGGGATTGTAAATAATTTTCACCCTGACTGGGCTTTTTACAAAGTGGGAATTTGATTTTGAACAAGAAGTGATGGAGGTTTTTATTTTCATAAGCTGGCTGATTTTGGGCTTGATGAGTTTTTTTATGCCAGTGGCGTAGAGTTTACATAATTTATTTGCCAAAGTGGTTCAGCTGGCAGACCCACCCGCCAGCACCTGAGCCGACCTAGCTCAATTGGTAGAGCAACGGTATCGTAAACCGTAGGTTGTGAGTTCGATTCTCACGGTCGGCTGAGGCGCTGTCAGGCGGAGCAAGACTTTGGCCGTGAGTCTGATTCTCGCGGTCGGTTCCAGCTTAAAAGATAAGAAATAATTTATTACTTGGCCAAATGGGTCTGTTAATAACTCTCTCAACTTATTGATAATAATTTGCTATAATAAAATTACTAGCGTTAAACTAGTAATTTTATTTATGTTAAAAACCAAAAAGCTCCTTGTTTTTTGGGGCGGGCTAGTCTTAAGCTCTCTAATTTTTGGGACCAACCAAAGCGCCTGGGCCGAGGCGGATCCAAGCGCCATTTCAGAAGCGAAAAGTATTGTGGCGGACACGGAGCCGCTTACCTATACTTTAAAATTAGATCAAGAAACGATTGCCAAAGGCTATACTTTTGTGGCTCCGGAAAATGAATTCAAAGTGGGGGTCGTACCCGGGGCGGTGATTGAGCCGACCACGGTCAGGTTCAAAAAAATTCCCGACTCGCACATGGTTATGCCTCTGGCCAAATCAGCCGGTGAAAAGGCGAGTGCGATTTGGGAATTTGATCTTTTGGCCGAAGACGGCAGTGTGGAAAAATTGACCAAACCGATTTATCTGGCCGTTGGCATCATCAACAACAAGATGAATCGTAAGATAATGTATTACTGGGATAAGGGAAGCGAACAATGGCGCGCTTTGCCCTCGACGCTTGATTTGGAAAATAAATTAGTACGCTCAACTATTTATTTGCCTTATGCTCGGGTAGCCCTTTTTGACGAGCCTGACGGGACAACCTATGAGGCCTTGGCTTCCTGGTATCCGACAGAGTTGACCCCCAGAAACCAATTGGGTTGCGCGTCCAATGTTTATCCCCTTGATACTCCTTTGTGGGTTTGCCGTTTGGATGATCTGGCTAGGTGTACGATTACTCGGGTTATTTCTCGGGGCCCGTACGTGGCTGACCGGGTAGTGGATTTGACCAGGGATGCTTTTGAAAATATTGGCAATACTCGTGGCGGAGTAATCGGAGTCAGAGTTTTTTTGAGAAAATAAACTTTATCGCCAAAGCCTGTCCCAAGCGATGAATTGGTAGTTGCGTCTAAATAAACTAAAACATTGGTTAAATAGCAATTTAATAAATCAGTATTCCCGAGCCGAGAGAACCCATGTCTGTTTACCTTAGCTTTAATTATGATAAAGGCAAATCCATATGGGGCTCCTCCGCTTGTCCCGCATTCGCGAGACTCGGTCGGTACAGGTTTAAAAAACCATTAATATGATTGAACTGCGTAACGTTTCTAAAATTTATCCCAATGGCACCGAGGCGGTAAAAAGCGTAACCTTGCATATCAAGCCCGGCGAATTTGTTTCCTTGGTCGGCCGGTCTGGTACGGGCAAAACAACGCTGGTAAAAATGTTGGTGGCCGAGGAGAAACCGACCGAAGGGCGCATTATTTTGGGTGGCTGGGATATAACCAGGATTCGGACCACGGATATTCCTATGTTGCGTCGTCAGATTGGGGTGGTCTTTCAGGATTTTAAATTACTTCCCAGGAAAACTGTTTATGAAAATGTAGCTTTTGCTTTGGAGGTCGCCGGCTACAGCAAAAAACATATTGAGGATGTGGTACCGCAGATTTTGGCTTTGGTCGGACTGGAATCAAAGGCCAAAGAATTCCCGGACGAATTATCTGGCGGCCAGCAACAGAGAGTTTCTATTGCTCGGGCGCTGGCTCACCGGCCAAAAATTTTGATCGCCGACGAACCAACCGGCAATTTGGATTCTATCAATACCAGAGAAATTGTGGATCTGCTTTTAAAGATTAATAGTTTCAAAACTACAGTGATGCTGGTCACTCACAACCGCGAAGTTGTCAACTCACTGCGCAAAAGGGTAATCGCCATGGAGGAAGGGCATGTCGCTTACGACGAAGAAAAGGGGCGTTATGTGTTATAAAGTGAAAACCAAAAGTCAAAATTAATGTAATTATATGTTATTTTTATCCTCAAGAAGAATACTGATCTTTTCCTGGCAACATTTTTGGCGCAATATTTGGTTATCTTTGGTGACCATTACCATTATTGTTTTAACCTTGTTCTCCCTAACTACTCTAATTTTGGTCAATGCTATTGCTGATTACGCTGTTAATTCGGTCAAAGACACAGTGGACGTTTCCTTGTATTTTGACAATGCTGTTAGCGAGGAGGCGATCAAGACGCTCAAACAAGAACTGGATAAAATAGAAGAACTCAAGGAGGTGCGTTATGTCTCGCCCGAAGAGGCCCTGGCTCAATTCAAGGAAACCCACAAAGATGATAAGGACATTCAATCAGCCTTGGCCGAGCTGGACAAAAATCCTTTGGGCGGCACCCTGATTCTGTCAGCGCATGCGATCGAACAATATCCTTTGATTATTGAAAAATTAAAAGACCTTAAAGCCGATCAATTGGCGGAAAAAATTGACTACAATGACCACCAGAAGTTGATAGAACGGATCAATAATTTCACGGCCAAGCTCAGAACCTTTGTTTTGGCCTTAAGTTTGGTTTTTATTTTGGTGGCAATCTTGACGGTTTTTAATACTATTAGAATGGGAATTTATATTCATCGTACGGAAATTGGGATTATGCGCCTTGTGGGCGCTAGTAACTGGTTTATTCGTCTGCCTTTTGTCATTGAAGGCCTGCTTTATGCTGTTTTTGGTTGTTTGGTTTTTTGGCTTTTTTTGGCCCTGGCCTTGCATTTTACCGGTGATTGGATTAATGGCTTTTTGGCTGGGATAAATTTTGATATTCGAGCCTATCTCAATCAAAACATTTTGAATATTTTGGGCTTTGAATTCATTGTTGTGGCCATAATCAATATGATTTCCGCCGCTTTTGCCATGGGCAAGCATTTGAAGGTTTAATCAACAAACAACAAGCCGGCTTTGACAAGGGGCTTGTTTTATTATAAAGTTGTTATGGTTTTATTTTGGTTGTTATTGCAGTGTATTTAAAGTATCTATTCGGGGATCGTCTAATGGTAGGACTACAGGTTTTGGTCCTGTCAATCGGGGTTCGAATCCCTGTCCCCGAGAAAAAGTTCCGACGTAAGTCGGAATTTTTTGATGGGGAAGCAAGCCAATAGTTTGGCTTGCGCCAGGGATTCGAAAGCCGGAGTGATGTGCGACGAGCCAAGGGGCGAGGAGCACCACGAGGCGGGGTCGCGGCCGAGGCGGCCGGAAGGCCGACGAGAGCTGTGACCGAATCCTTATTTCCCTGTCCCCGAGAAAAAGTTCCGACACCAGTCGGAATTTTTTGATGGGGAAACAAGCCAATTACTTGGCTTGTGCTAGGAGCTCAGACCTAGGTTGCAAAGCTAGTTTTATTTTTGAGCATCATGGCCGATAGGCTATTTGCTTTTTACCCCAAAAAATATTAGAATAATCCTATACAAAAGGTCATTAAATTAGCAATTCATTTTTAAATAATATGGCTTTTAATATTTTTCAATTGTCATTAAAAAAACCATTTCTATGGTTAATACTTTTAGTACTAATTTTAGCCCCAATAACCAGCATTTTGGCCGCTGATCTCAGTAGTATTGCTACAGATTCTTTGATCAAAGCCGAGGGTTCGCCAGAGGTTTATTATTATGCTCCAGATGGCAAGCGCTATCTTTTTCCCAATGAAAAAATTTACAAAAGCTGGTTTATTGATTTCTCTAGTGTTATAGAAGTAGATGCCCAAGTGATAGGGCAAATTCCTTTGGGCGGCAATATTTATTATCGCCCCGGCATCGTGATGGTCAAGATTCCCAGTAATCCCAAAGTTTATGTGGTAGCCCAAAACGGAGTTTTGCGCTCGGTCAAATCAGAGGCCCTGGCCAAAAAACTTTATGGTGATGACTGGGCCTGGCTGGTTGATGATTTGCCCGAATCATTTTTTGTGAATTATACTATTGGCAAGGAACTGGAATCTGAAGATGATTTTGATGCCGATACGGAAAGCGAAGCCACCACCACCCTCAATCACAATCATCATTGGCAAGTGACCAATCACTCACGTTTGAGTGACACGAGCAAATGCCGCGCTGTGCCAGCTGTACCAGCCAAAAAAGTTGGCCTAAAAGGCCGAGCCACTCCGGCTATACCAGCCAGAGATTGTGCTCATGCCAAAAACCAAACTCAAGAGAACAATTTAACCCTGAACAATATTCAGGTAGCTACTACCACTACCACCGCCACTATTAGCTGGACAACCAACGCAACCAGCACTAGTCAGATAGAGTATGCGACTACGACCTTGGCGACAGCAACAAATATTCTGACCAAATCAGATAACGCTTTGGTCACCAGTCACAGCTTGATTCTTGGTGATTTGGCTCCCGCCACGGTTTATTATTATCGCTTGACTTCGGTTAGCGCAGAGAACAAAAAAGCCGCTAGCGGAGAAAAAACATTGACCACAGCCGCAGTAGTTGACGCGACCGCACCGATTATTTCGAGCATCGTCGTTGTTCCTGCCGCTACCACCGCCACCATCAGTTGGACTACCAATGAGATATCCACCAGTCTGACGGAATATGCGACTACGACCCTAGCTAGTACGACCAACAAATTGTCTGTGAGTAATACTGCTTTGGTCACCGCCCATCAGCTCAGTTTGATTGACCTGACTGCCAGCACTACTTATTACTATATACTCAAGTCAACTGATGCCAGCAGCAATACCGCTACAACCAGCGAAACGACTTTCACGACCAACTAATTTCCTAATGTTATTAATGTCCAATAAAAGAGACCTTTTAACTAAAGGTCTCTTTTAGTATTGCTTTTTGCCAAAACCACAAAAAGGTGGAAAGATAAAAACAAGTAAAAAATATTTTTAGCCAGGAAAACAAAACCAAAATGAGGGGGAGTTTTCGGCTTGTTAAGTTAAGCCAGTAGAAATGCATAGAGCGGATCCAGTGTGATTCGCTCTTTTTATTATTATTTGCTAAAGATCAGAAAAAATGAGATAATTTTAATGTAAAATAATTAAATTTATCCATATGAATACTATTTTTCTGCGGCTCGGGGCATTGGTCGGCTATGTCATTATGATTGCCGTAAATTATCTGGCCGTGTCTTTGCCTCTGGCTGGTCGCGACACCGGCGCTATTTCCGACAGCTATCCAAATTTATTCGCGCCGGCCGGTTATGCTTTTTCCATCTGGGGTTTGATTTACACCCTGCTTGGTATTTATGTGATTTATCAGTTGACGCGCAAAGACGATGCGTTATTGGCGCGAGTGAACCAAATTTTTATTGTTAACGCTCTTCTCAACGCCGCCTGGCTTTTTGCTTGGCACTATAATGTCATCTGGTTGTCGGTTATTATCATGCTCGCCATGCTCGCGACCCTCATTAGAATTGCTGATATCACCCGCACTGGCGTTAAAACTGTTAAAGAACGCTGGCTCGTGCGTTTGCCTTTCAGTGTTTATTTCGGTTGGATCACCGTGGCCACCATTGCCAATATCACGGTTTTATTGGTGAGCCTCGGCTGGAATGGTTTTGGTTTGTCAGAAGTTTTTTGGACCATGGTGGTACTCCTCGTGGGCGCGCTTATCGGTTCGTGGCGGCTGATGCGCGATCGCTATATCCCTTATGGTTTGGTCTTGCTCTGGGCCTATGGCGCAATTTTATCCAAACATCTTTCCGTGAGCGCTTTTAACGGCCAATATCCGGTCATCATCTGGACGGTTATTGCTTGCTTACTAGCATTCGTGGTAGTCATAGTCATGGTGGGATTGAAAGGCCGGGGGAGTAAAGAACCATTAAAAAATTAATTAGTGTTAATCATATTTAATAAGTAAACATATAAACATATGTCGCCCCGAAAAAAAACAGCGCCTGCCCAAAAGCCGGCTGCGGCCAAAGATTTTTCCGCCTTGGCCAAAGAAAAAATCAATCAGGAAATAGATAATTTGGGTAAGTTACTCTCCACTGCCAAAACCAAGCTGGACAAGATGGATGATCAGACCAAGAAAAAAATTACCTTGGGCGTGGCCGGTGCCGCCGCCTTGATCGCCAGCGTAGTCGGTGCTAAAAAGATGAGTAAAAAAATTAAAAAACAGTAGTCGCAATCTCGAGCAATCGCCCCGAGAGCTTATCGGGGTGATTTCTTTTATGTAGACGCCAAGATGTTTTTCATTTGCCAAAACCAAAAGTACATGAGAGAATAAAGAAGAAAATTAATTTAAAAAAATGATTGACGTTCAACATTTAACCAAAAAATTCGCCGATTTTGTCGCGGTCAACGACCTTTCTTTACATATCCAAAAAGGCGAGATGTTTGCTTTTCTTGGGCCCAATGGCGCTGGCAAAAGCACTACCATTAAAATTTTTACCACTCTACTTACGCCGACCTCTGGCGAAGTGAAAATTAATGGCTTTGATATTATCGCTGAGCAAAACCGGGTGCGCAATTCTTTTGGTATTGTCTTTCAGGATCAAAGTCTGGATGATGAGTTGACCGCCTATGAAAATATGGATTTTCACGGGGTGATTTATAATTTATCAAAAAATATCCGTCGTGAACGAATCGAAACTTTTTTAAAGTTGGTCGATCTCTGGGATCGTAAAGATTCTTTGGTCAAAGAATTTTCCGGTGGCATGAAAAGACGCTTGGAAATGGCTAGGGGACTATTGCATGAGCCAACCGTCTTAT
>DAOOPA010000029.1:4100-11077 GCA_035388025.1 bacterium | reverse complement strand
GCCGACTGTTCAACGAAAAATATTACCACCGTGGACGCAACCGGCAATGTGGGATATTATCCTTCCCTGGCTCTGGGCACCGACGGCTTTGCCCGTGTCGCGTATTATGACGCCACCAACAATAACCTCAAATTCGCCCAGTGCACCAACGCCGACTGTTCAACGAAAAATATTACCACCGTGGACGCAACCGGCAATGTGGGATATTATCCTTCCCTGGCTCTGGGCACCGACGGCTTTGCCCGTGTCGCGTATTATGACGCCACCAACTATAACCTCAAATTCGCCCAGTGCACCAACGCCGACTGTTCGGCAAAAAACATTACCACGGTCGGAACGGACCATCTATATTCTTCCCTGATTTTGGGCAGCGATGGTTTTCCGCGGATCGCTTTTGTCTATGACGACGGCAATGGCGCTTATTCGATCAAGCTTGCCACTTGTTCCGATGATGCTTGTTCTGCTCCGGCCATTGCCATCGTGGTGCCCGCGGTTCCGGACGCGCTGGGTGATATTGGATCGCTTTCGCTGGGTTTGTCGGCCGGCAATATTCCCAAGGTCGCGTATGGCACATTTTATCAGACGCGGCTGGCGATTTGCGAGGATGCGGCGTGCGGCCAGGTTTTCTATCAAACCCTGGCGGATAATGTTTCTCCGTATTATAGCGAGGTTAGTTTAAAAATTGGTACCGATGATCTGGCGCGCATTGTCTATGGCAACTACGGCCACACTGATTATCAAGAGAATATTTATTACACCATGGAGGCGCGCGAAGGAGGTTATTCCGGCTTGGGCGATTACAAGGCGATGTTCTCCAACCTGGCGGCGTCTTCCATCTTCGGAAACAGCGGGACTTTGAATAAATCATTGTCGCTGGGCCAGAATCTGGGCGTCACGGAAACCGCCCTGCAAATCAATCCCGCGGCCGGTTTTACCGGCGACCTGATCACTGCCGCGGCGGGCGGCGATACCCGGTTTGTCGTGACCGGCGGCGGCAACGTCGGGATAGGGACGACTACTCCATATTCTGCATTGACAGTTGTTAATGACAGTTATACCGCTCCTAAATTTATGGTGGCGTCTTCTACTGGATTTACTACTCCAAGTTTGTATGTGGCGAGTAATGGGAATGTAGGGATAGGCACCACCACTCCAAGTGAAGCTTTGGTGGTTACTGATACCACCTCCAATCCAGCCATCGTAGTCAAAAGCTCAACCAGTAAATTTGTCACCCTGGGCGTAGATGATGGTGACGGGGAATTTGTCATCTGGGATAATAACTCACCCTTAAGGTTTGCCACCGCTGACAGCGATGATGGGGGTGGCTGGTCCGAAAAAATGAGGATTACCGCCACTGGTCAGCTGGGTATTGGTACCACCACCCCCTGGGAAGGTATGAAGCTCGCAGTTGATGGAGATGTACTCGTTACCGGCGATATCTACAAATCAGGCACAGCCTATGTCAACCCAGACTATGTCTTTGCCCAATATTTTGGTAATCCCTACAATGAAGTCATTCCTGAAGACTATGAACTGTTGGCCCTCTCTGATTTAGAACAATATGTGCGGGACAACAGCCACCTGCCAGGGGTGTCCTTTAATGGTGGGCCAATCTCTCTATTTGAATCCAATCGGTTGAACCTGGAAAAAATTGAGGAATTATCTTTATATATTCTGGAGCTTAACACCAGACTGGGCGTGGTAGAAACTGGCGGGGTTTTGCAGAATGCCAGTATTGAAATCCCCAATACTCCAATCCAAGATATTGTAGTTTTAAATCATCCTTTGACGGTCAATTATGATTTGGTGGTAGCGGGTCATAGTTACTTTAATACTGATTCAGTCGGCCAAGCCAAGATATTGGCCGGGACAACGACGGTAGAGATTGTCTTTGAGAAAGAATATGAATATCTCCCCATTGTCACGATCAGCGCTTATGGTGAAGAAATATTGACCCACAATATTCGCTATTCCGTTATCAACGCCAGCAGTACCGGCTTTATGATTAAAATTTCCGAGTCGCTCGATCAAGATCTGACTTTCAACTGGCACGCTTTTGCCTCGCCCGAAGCCAAACTGTTTATCTCGGATGGCACCAACCAGGATCTACAATTATCAATTAACAATGAACAATTAACAATAGATAATCCCATAGTTATCGATCAGCCGATTGGCAGTTTTGAATCCGCGCCAACCGACGAAGATAATCTGGACGCTGGCGTCGTGGCTGGGGAGAGCACCACGACCGAAGAAACAACGATTGAAGAGCCAACAGTGGAAGATCCGGTCGTGGAAGAACCCACCGTCACTGAGCCGATGATTGAAGAGCTGGTTGTTGGAGAACCTGTGGCTGAAGATCCGATTGCCGAGGAACCAGCAGTTGAGACTCCGATTGAGGAATCAACGGCGGAAACACCAGCCGAAGTACTAACAGAATAAAGCCCTCACCCCTAACCCCTCTCCCAATATTAATTGGGAGAGGGGGACAGGAAGAGGGTCTAAATAAAAGAAAACCCCGATCGCCATGATCGGGGTTTTAAAAAACCAAGTTGTTAGGCTGGTCGAACTGATGAATGGTGGTGAATGATTTTCCATTCGCCATTATCTTGGCGCCAAATAAAAGTGAAGCGCGCCTTGGTCACCTGGCGATTATCATCTGGTCCCAACTCAAAATCATACATACCAGCATGGGCGTAACAAGTCGGGCCAAGAACTTGCGTCGCGCTTTCCGTCAGTTTACCGACTGGATTTTTGGCCAAAAAATGTTCAAAATATTCAGCCGCACCCGTAGCGCCTTTTTTAAATTCGCCAGATACGGTTGGCAAAAAAGTGGCATCTGGGGCGTAAAGCTTGGACACTTCTTTCGGATCTTTGGTTAAAAGCGAGTCGGCCCACTTGGTAAAATTGGCCAGAGCCAACTCTTCACCAACCTGTGCTTGATTGTCATCCATAACAAAAAGTTAATTAATCATTTTTATTATCTTAACTTTTTCTCATGAACCAGTCAAGAATTATAAAAAAGAGCCCCCAGTCTTTCCGGTGACTGGGGGAAAATGAGCAACTTTATTTTATTTCAAAATATAACAACTTGCCGTCACTCGGCTTGGAGTAGAATATCCGGATCTTGAGTCTTGGCAATTCGGCGGCCAGGAGTTTTTTTGCCGCTTTGAGATCAGCGGTATATCTGGCCTCCTCTTTTCCAGGGTTGCCAAAAGCCTTTGACCCGCCGTAACCTCCGCAATCCCAGTGGCCGAGAACGACCAAGGTTTTGACATGGTGGAGGTCGATGCAGACATTCTTCACATCAGCTACCAGTGTTTGGAAAACCCGCTGGTCGGATTGCAACCTTTTTGCCGGCGCGGGGATGCCAGTCAGGTCAAAATTTTTTGTTCCGAAGAATAATTCCGCGAAACGCTGGTCAACCTCGCGGAACCTGAAATCATAACATCTTACCACCGCCAAATCGCAGTGGTGAATATTCATCTCTGGCAATGGCATTTCGTAGGCGCCTATCTTTTTCATCTTCATCGTCCCGTTCCTTTTCTTTTTTTGTGGTTTCTTTTCTATTGGTTTGTTAGTTGGTATTTTTAATCAGGTATTATAGCCATATTTAACTAAAAAGTCAAGGGTCCGGGAAAAATAACCATTTAGCAATTTAATAATTTAACCATAAATTCAATAAGATTGACGTATTTGGCCCGATTATGCTATGATAAAACCGTCAGGAAAAGGTCGTTCTTCGCAAGCAATTTGCACCTTATAATTAATCAGTAAAGCCAATATGGTAAATGATAAAGAGTTCTTGGAGTATGTGGTCAAGGCCCTTGTTGATCACCCAGAAAAAGTCTCTGTGGATAGAAAAGTCGACGAAATGGGAGTCCTCTTGACTCTCAATCTCGCCCCAGAAGATATGGGCTACGTGATTGGTCGCCAAGGCCAAAACGCCAAAGCTGTCCGCACCTTGCTCCGCTTGGTCGGCGCCAGAAACAATGCTCACGTCAACTTGAAAATCAACGAACCAGAAGGTGGTCGTCGCTCCATGAGCGCTCCGCGCTCTGAAGAGCCAGTAGACACCTCCGCGGTTGATGACTTGAAGATCTAATTTTCATTATAGAAGAACCGTGCTACAATTGTGGTGCGGTTCTTTAATTTATAAAATAAATAAGCTCCAAGATCCAAGAAACAAGTTCCAAATAAATTTCAATATTCAAAGCCCAAGAAGACATTTAATTTTGAAATTTGTGATTTGAGATTTATTTGGAAATTGTATCTTGTTTCTTGGAAATTTATCCACCTATGATATTTGATATTGTTTCCATCTTCCCCCACATTCTTGATTCGTATCTCAACGAATCGATTTTGAAGCGGGCGCAAAAAAAGAAATTAATCAAAATTTATTGTCATGACCCGCGACAATTTGCCACTGACGTTCATAAAACCGTTGATGATCGACCCTTTGGCGGGGGACCGGGTATGCTCATGAAAATTGAACCGCTTTACAAAACCCTCAAAAAAATTAAACGCGCCAAAAAATCGCGCGTCATTCTTTTTGATCCGGCTGGCACACCATTCAGTCAAGCCAAAGCCGCAGAATTTTCAAAATTAGACCAACTCATCATGCTCGCCGGCCGCTATGAAGGCGTGGACGCGCGTATTGAAAAATTTATTGATGAAAAAATTTCCATCGGCCCTTACGTCTTATCCGGCGGTGAATTGCCGGCCACGATTGTCGTTGAAGCCGTCTCCAGATTATTACCCGGCGTTTTGGGTAATCATGAATCATTAAATGAAGAAACTTTTAATGGCCAATCATTAAAAATTGAAAACCTGCCCGTCCGGCAGGCGGGTTGTAAATTGAAAATTGATCATGAATATCCGCATTACACCCGACCGAAAACTTTTGAATATCTTGAGAAGGGTAAAAAGAAAAAATTGACCGTGCCCAAAGTCTTGTTGTCTGGAAACCACAAAGAGATAAAAGAGTGGCGGGAGAAGAACAAAAAGTAACTTGTGACTAGCAACTAGTAACTCGTAAAGGGAAAAACCTCAAGCACCAAGCTCAAAGCACAAAATAAATTACAAATTCCAAAATCCAAAAGTTTATTTTGAAATTTGAATATTGTAATTTTAGATTTATTTTGGATTTGGAAATTGGGATTTGGAAATTCCAGACCCTTATTGACTTTGGGTCTGGTGGATGTTATTCTACTATTTAATAAAGTTATAAATTAAATTCAAAAAATTTATGTCCGTCTCACCACACCCAAGCAAAGAACGCACGCTCGTAGTCGTCAAACCAGATGGTATCCAGCGCACTCTAGTCGGCGAAATTGTCAAACGCTATGAGCGCACCGGCCTAAAACTTCTAGCCATGAAAATGGTGATCCCGACCGAAGAAATGGCCACTCGTCATTATTATGAAGTCGGTGGCGACGCCTGGATAGAAGAAGTCGGTCGCAAAGCATCAGCCGCCTATGAGAAGAAAGGGATGAAATCACCCTATGCTTCTTTTGAAGAAAACGGCCAAGCCATTCTCAGGTCCAATGCCAAATATTTGAGTTCCGGTCCGGTCATTGCCATGATCTGGCAAGGCAATCAAGCTGTAGCTCTAGTCCGAAAAATCACCGGTGGTACCGAACCAGCCAGTTCTGATGTTGGCACGATCAGGGGTGACTTTACGCTAGATTCTTATGCCATGGCCGATATTGACAGTCGCAGTATTAGAAATCTGATTCATGCTTCTGGCACGCCTGACGAAGCGGAAAAAGAAATAAAGATTTGGTTTCAAGAGGAAGAAATATTGAAATACAATCTAGCTCAGGATAAAATTCTATATGACGTGGATCTGGATGGAATCAAGGAATAGGAATTAAGATTTAAGATTTACGATTTAAGAAAAAGCGGCCGCGAGGTCGTTTTTTTGCTGGTGTAAATTTCCCCAAATACAAAAGCCCGTAGAAGAAAATGCTTTTGTATTTTTTCATACTGCATTTCCTTTCTACGGGCTATTTTTTCTCCCGTTTTTTATCCCGCCATAGCTTTAGCATAGGCGGACTTTCTTTTTGTTTTTGTTAATTAAATGCCATTGCGAGGAGCCGACGTTGCTGAATCAAAGAAGCAGATTCATTGTCGGCTCTCTCGCAAGGCAGGGGCAGAGGGCGCGGTGGCGATCTGTGTCGGATGCATTAACTCTTGCGAGTTTTGCCACCGCGATCCCCCTGGGGTTGCTTTTAGTACTCCGTCCCGGCCGGAAGATGGAGTGGATTGAAATCCACTCGCTCAAACCGTGCTGCCGAGGGTAATTTCGCTCCCGTGGCTGTAATGGATTCAAGTCGGATACACCCCGAATTAACCCCGAGATATACCGACAAGAAATTGGCTGGCAACGGACCACAGACGCGATGAGGTCCGGGGCCTACGAACGTGAAGATTTGAGCAGCGCCACCAGAGGTTGTATATACCTCAAGGTACCACTCTTGCCCAGCGTCACAGATACCCTGTGCAGAGATATCCGTCCCGGTCAGGGAGCCGTTACCCAAAACCCAAGTGGCAATCTGGACTTTTTTGTTGCCAGAGCTGGTACAGTCGCCAGCGCCGGTCCCAGGCGTACCAGGAGAACGGCGGTACAGGTCGATGGTGTTGGTTCCGCTTGTTGTTACCGTGACCGTCTGGGTTCGAGTGGCTACGCCACCCTTACCATCCGACACGGTTAAAACCACGTCATAGGTTCCGGCCGCCGTGTAAGAATGCGAACCGGATTTGCCGCTTGCCGTTCCACCATCGCCGAATGACCATGCAAAGGTCATCGTGTCATTGTCCTGATCGGTAGCGTCTGCTGAGTAGTTGACCAACAGGGTCGCATTGCCCGAAGTGGGCGAGACCGAGAAGGACGAAATGACCGGGGTGTGGTTTTGGGGTTGCATTGTTACCGTGACCGTCTGGGTTCGAGTGGCTACGCCACCCTTACCATCCGACAC
>DAOOPA010000029.1:0-4000 GCA_035388025.1 bacterium | reverse complement strand
TTGCCCGAAGTGGGCGAGACCGAGAAGGACGAAATGACCGGGGTGTGGTTTTGGGCTGACCCTGCGACCACCATCAATACCGTTACCGTTGCCGACCCGCCATTGGAATTGACGTAAATTTTGCCGAGATAACTCCCGGCGTTCAATCCAACGCGGTTGACCTTCACGGTCACCGTCCCGCTGTCCACTCCGGATACCGGCGACGGGGTCAACCATTCGAGGCTGTCGGTCAGGGACCAAACCAGCGTGCCGGTGCCCTTGTTGGTAATCGTGAATCTTTTTTCAGTATCCACGGCCCCAAACTTCAGGGTGTCCGGGGACACGGACAGGACGGGAGTGTCTTCCTCGCCGTCCCTGGGGCACGTCGGACACAATGGGTGATCCATCGTGCACCCGGTGATCAGCCACAGGATCGCCACCAAAATATAAAAAAAGCGTTTCATTTTTTCCTCCCGCGCCGAAGCGCGATATAAAAACGTTCAGAATTTATTGGGGGATTAAAACATAAAGACAATGCCCGCCATCCCGTTTACAAACTCCCGGTCGGCGCCCATCTTTTTGCGATCGGGACCACACCATGCATTGACCCGGTGGGTATAAAGCACGGCACCTTCAAAGGCCAGCCACTTTTTTGGTCGCCATTGTGCGACGAGACCCAGAGATACATCAAGTTGATCGCCGAGGCCACTTCGGTAATCGAAGTGCTGGCCGACTGCCAGAATGGGGCCTAGATAAAATCTTTTTCCAACTCGACTGTCGACTTGCATGGAAACCGCCCAATCGCTCGGACCAGGACGGTCTACATTACCTCCGCCATAGTAACCGCGGAGTTGCATGTCATACGCAGAACCGAGTGAGTCGGATACCAGCGGTAAATAGAGTCCTCCGCCAAACTGGGGCGCTTCATTGAACCAGAAACCCCCAGCGACAATGCGTAGGCGGTCGGTTTTGGGTGCGATTTTGATGCGCAGCGTATCTGTTTTACTGGCTGTCGCAATTACTTTCGCCTGTGCCCCGCCCTTAAATTCAGCGGAACGTCCAAGCCGGCGGTAGAAAGAAACATCTGTCTCCTCCGCCTCCACCACCACTTTCCGATCGTCGACTTCCACACGCTTATTGATCTCACCGTTAACGCCAAGATAATCTCGGATATTTTCCGACCGCTCACCGGCAAGCTGGGTATTGCGCTTCAAAGTACCCCGACCTTGTTTGTCCGACGACCCATAGTATCTGACGTTATATCCGATTAGGGTGTCAGAACCAATAAAAGAAAGCCACAATTGCTTAAGGCTTTCAACCGATTTAGCACCCGGTTCTAATTGGTGGATACCGCTTTTGCCGATTTTGAAGGGACCAACCTCACCGCGAAGCTTCCGGCGCTCAATCACCGTAACAGTAAAAGATTGGACACCCTCCTCCCCTGGTTTTTTGCCAAGAGCCCTGACGACATAGTTCGTCGTTTGTTTGGGTTCGAGAAAAAAAGCCGAATCGACAGTATCGCCGTTGCAAACAATCACGCACCCGGGTGATGTTTTTACCGTTACACTGGCTCTTTCCCCGGGCTGGATAATCTGGGGGTCAACAACCACCCCCATCAAAATTGAACTTGCCTCGGTTTGTTTTTTGTCCGCACCCCAGCAAAGGGTCGCAGACATGGCCAACAAGGCCATCAACAAAAAACTTACGATGCGTTTCATAAAACGCCCTCCTTGAAATGATTAAAGCAGTGAATTACATGGATTAGAATTTTCTTACTTAAAAACTTTTTCCTTTCCTCTTTTATTATTTTATTGTTAATGTCCAATCATTGTTCGTCCACCTCCAACCCCAAGCAGGGGACAGAGGCGGAGGAACAAGGATGTATAATGGGGTAAGTATTATGTATTATGGAAAACGATTTAGGATTTAAGATTTATGATTTAAGAAGGCAGAAAGAGACAACTTTGGAAGGTTATTTTAGCACAAATTATGGGATTTTTGTTGATTAAAATTCTCACTACCTTAACATATTATTATATATTTGTCAAGAGATGGCTAAAATTAGGGATTTTTGGCAAACAAAAAACTCCCATAAAAAGAGTTTAAAATAGATAAAAAACCAAATTAAAGAATAACCAAGATTTATGATTTAAGATTTAAGAATGATTTTGTTTTTGTGATAAAACCTTGTAATAAGGCATGAGTAGCGTTTGCTTTTTCTGCCAGTCTATTAAGATCATCAGACTTTAAGTAGCCGACATCTTTAGAAATTAATATTTGATTTTTCAGTTCGATCAAAGATCCTTGAGCTTGATAATAAAAATGGAGTTTTTCTTTATAACCCTGCCGACCAAAGCCCTCGGCAATATTACTGGTTATAGAGGTCGCCGCCCGTCTCATTTGATCCACCAAAGAATATGTTTCTTCTCTGGGAAATTTTTTGGTGATCTCATAAATCATTATTACCAGCTTATGGCCTTCCTGCCAGACAATCAGATCGGTGAATGACCTGATTTTATTTTCATTATTCATAAATCATAAGTCTTAAATCAATCCCTTATCCTCCTGGATTTGCTTTGACCTTGGAAATTTGATTTTTAATATTTCATTTTTTTGTTCATAAATTATACCTGCCTTTGGTGGGAATCTTAAATCCAGACCTATTCACTCTTCCCCAACACCACCTCCACCGCCTTTTCTTCACCGCCGCTAATCAGACTTATTTTTATCTTTTGCCCCGGGCTATAAGTCTGAATTATTTCTCCCAGACTTTTATCCGCTGTCAGCGAATCTTCTCCCACTGCAATAATAATATCCCCGGCCCTGAGACCCGCCTTGTCGGCCGGACTATTTTTTTTGACCGCCGCTATATTTTTATCGCCGGAAATCATGGCTCCTCTGGCCGCCAATTCGCCATCTTGTAGATTGAATTTAGGGTGGGCGGCCAGACTGATATAATTTACCCCGAGCACTGGGCGTTCAACTTTATTTTTTTTAAGCAGGCTGTCCAGTATTGTTTTTAAATAATTTGTTGGCACGGCTTCATTTTTATTATTCACCAAAGCCACGGCTTCGCCAGCGACATTGATAATTGGGGCGCCCAAAAGACTCTCATCATAACCTTCTCGGCAAGTTAATACCCCGGCCAACTCTTCGGTTGACTCAACCATCGGACCCGCGACTTCCGCCACATGCAGGCTAGCCAGTTTGGTCTTGGGATAGTGGGCGATAAAACCATAAACCAGCTGGCCGGAGGTTAGAGCTCTGGCTTCGCCCAGCTTGGCCACCGGCAGATCTTTGGCTTCTATTTTTATAAAAGCTAGGCCGCTTCCCGGATCTCTCACCACCGCTTTTGGTTCATATATTTTATTTTTATTAGTCACTATCACATATTTATTCTCACCAATTTTATTTAGCAGTCCTTCAGTTGCAACGAGCCAACCATCACTTGTCAGAGTCAACCCGCTTCCGAATACTTGTTCCGCTTCAAAAAAATGATTGCCTGCCGTGCTCGGCCTCTGATAAATAGCCACTACTGAAGCTCCGGCCGCTTCACCCAGATCAGCCAAGCGCTCCTCGCTGGTCACCGTGATATTTTCTTGTTTGTCCACGATTATCTTTTGTCCGCTCTTATCAGCCACTATCACCTCTTTAAAAAATCCCTCGTAAACAAAAACCGCGGTCAGACTGGCAAAAATTGCCAAGATCACGGCTATCGCCACCAGACTGAAGCCACTGTGGGGTTTTTCCAATTTATCAAAATATTGTTCACGGTAGATCCCTGGCAATTTATCGGCATAATCAGTATTTTTTTCGCTCGCGCCGGTCTTGGCTTCATTTTGACCGACCTTAGTTTGGGTGAATTTTTTTAGCATAAAATTTTTTTAAATTTAAAATATAAATATCAAATATCAAAATGACAATGTAAAATTTAAAATGAATCCATCTCCCGCAGGGAGATACCACAATTTTGCACTTTGATTTTTTAACTTTAAACTTTTTCAGCTCCACCGCGCTGTCG